>NZ_AP014648.1:3000000-3300000 GCF_000828475.1 Methyloceanibacter caenitepidi | reverse complement strand
CAGAGACGAAAGTCGGTCATAGTGATCCGGTGGTCCCGTGTGGAAGGGCCATCGCTCAACGGATAAAAGGTACGCCGGGGATAACAGGCTGATGATGCCCAAGAGTCCATATCGACGGCATCGTTTGGCACCTCGATGTCGGCTCATCACATCCTGGGGCTGGAGCAGGTCCCAAGGGTTCGGCTGTTCGCCGATTAAAGTGGTACGTGAGCTGGGTTTAGAACGTCGTGAGACAGTTCGGTCCCTATCTGCCGTGGGTGTAGGAGAATTGAGAGGATCTGTCCCTAGTACGAGAGGACCGGGATGGACGTACCTCTGGTGGACCTGTTGTCGCGCCAGCGGCACAGCAGGGTAGCTAAGTACGGAAGGGATAACCGCTGAAAGCATCTAAGCGGGAAGCCCACCTCGAAACTAGTTCTCCCTTGAGAGCCGTGGAAGACCACCACGTTGATAGGCTGGATGTGGAAGCGCAGCAATGCGTGAAGCTAACCAGTACTAATCGCTCGATCGGCTTGATTGCTTTCATTGTCAGTACCCATCTTTGTCGTGCTACCGGCCTAGCGGCCTACTTGAGCACGATGATGGGTGGACGTTGCAGCGAAGCGTGCTCAAGCAGCGCGACGCGCGGTAGCGCCCTAAGTTGAGATCAGATTTTCGCAACTAACCGTTCTTCGCTGGCCTGGTGATTATTGCGGAGTGCCCCCACCCGTTCCCATCCCGAACACGGCCGTGAAACATTCCAGCGCCGATGGTACTAAGTCTCAAGACTTGGGAGAGTAGGTCGTCGCCAGGCTTGCCAAGGACGGTTGGTTGTCTTCTTACGCATGCGCCGCTATGGCAGGCGCGGCTGAGGAAGCTTTATCGAGATATTCTCCTCTTCCACGATCGTTGGCGCTGCGGTTTTCGCGCGCCTTTCAAACAAGACCGCCGCTTGGGTTTCCCAGCGGCGGTTTTTTGTTGCGGGTTTTCCGTATGCCGGCGCCCGCCTATGGTCCGGGACGATGAGCGACCCAGAATTTCCATGCGTTGGTCACTGCCGGTGCGGCGCCTTGCGCGTCGAGATCGCCGCCCCGCCTGTGTTGACCGCCGCCTGCCATTGCCGCGGGTGTCAGCGCATGAGTGCGAGCGCATTCTCCCTGACGGCGATGGTTCCGGCGGAGGCGTTTAAGGTCCTGGAAGGCGAGCCTGTGAAGGGCGGCATTCACGGGCCAACCCTCGATCATTACTGCTGCGCGACCTGCAAGAGCTGGGTGTTCACCCGCATCGTGGGTTTCGATGCTTTCGTCAACGTGCGCCCGACCATGTTCGACGACCCGAAGTGGTCTCGACCGTTCATCGAGACGATGACACGCGACAAGCTCCCCTGGGTCACGACGCCGGCAGAATTCCGCTACGAGGCGTTTCCTGAAATGGAAGAGCTTCAGAAACTGATGGACGAATTTGCGGCGACGCTCTGAAAAGTGCGCGCCATTTCCGGGCCGCGCGGCCTGCGGCATTGTACTCGCTTGTAGGCATTGCGATGTGCGGCTCGCCCCGGCATAGTCCGCGCGCAATCACCACAAACCAAACGAGGGAACAAGACAGATCATGTCTGACCGTATTGTCATGAGAGTGGGCGAGAGCCTGGTCGCCGGCGGACCGCCCGGCACGGCCGCGGAGCCCGAAGTCGCCATCGGCGAGATGGACGGCCCCATGGGCAGCGCTTTCGCCAATCTGCTCGGCGATCAGGTGAAGGGCCACAGCCGTGTGCTGGCGCTCTTGAATACCGATGTCATGGTGCGCCCGCCGACCATCTGCGTGAGCAAGGTTACGGTGGACGATGCACGTTACACGAACATCCTCATGGGCACGGTGCAGTACGCCACGGCCATGGGTGTGCTCGACGCGGTACGCTCCGGCGACATCCCGAAAGACAAGGCGGACGAGCTCGGAATCATCGTTTCGGTGTGGCTGAATCCGGGCATCGTCGACGTCGAGGATCTCGACCACCAGATTCTGTTCGACATTCACCGCAAGGCGACCTGGCAGGCTATCAACAAGGCCATGACCTATCAGCCGTCGATCGACTGGCTGCTCGAGAACCAGGACAAAGTGGTGCACAAATATTTCGAGAAGGCGCTGAAGGGCGAGTAGCGACAAGCGTTTGCGCTTGGTGGACTGTAAAGCCGTCGCGGGTCCGCTCGCGGCGGCATTTCTTTGACGCGGTTGCCCTAGCGTCCGGCGGCTTCCGTTTCGCAAGCCAGCGAAATGGCGCCCGGATCCTCCGTGCCCTGGCACGGAACGCCCGCGGCCGCCGCGCCAGGAACGACCGACGCCGCGCCGGCAAGGATCGTGGAGGCGCGCTTTGTCAGATTCTCCACCGGCTTCGACTGTGCCGTCGAAACGCTACCCGTATATTCGTGCTGCCAGCGCCGCCCGGGCTTGAGATAGAAGGCGTTGCCGCCGGCAACCGTCATGTACTTCGCTGGGTAGGGATTGTTGTAGCCGGCTGCGTGAAAATGCATGGCCGGGCCCACTTTCGGGTGCCGCCCGCCCTTTAGGACGGTATCGGCTGCAGCCACTGCAACTTTCATCTGCTTGGGATCCATTGGCTTTGTCAGAACGCCGGACGCGAACTGTTTGTGCTGGCCGACGACGCCGCAGATCGTGTCCGGAAAGCGCTCTGACTCCACCCGGTTCATGACGACGCTGCCAACAGCCATGCTTCCGTCGTAGCTGGACCGGTTGGATTCGAAATACATGGCCCGGACGAGGCACTCGCGTTCGTCCGTGGTCGCGGCCATGGGCAGACCGACGGGCGAACGCCCCGTGCAGCCGCTGAGGCACAGCGCGGTTAGAATGACGGCGCCTGCCGCCGCCAAAAATGTCCCCCGAGTGACCAGTCTGGTATCCCCTCTGTCGCAAAGTCCCCCGTTGTCCGGTCCCGGCCGATGGGGCCAAGCCGGTACCGTTCCGGCCCAGACAGACCGGTACGCGCCGAACCTAAGCAGCAAAAGTTGCCCTGAGATTGACGCATCGGACTTTCTAGGCTTTCTAGGGCACTAGCCGCCGCCGCTCAATCGATTCCTTGAGGCGACCTCTCGGAGAGCCCGGTTTTGCATAGCTGAGCGCCCTCTCCAAGCAGTTGATTCAATACAGCTTGGCAAAGCGACGGAGCGCCGCACGCGACACCACGGCACAACATCCGACGCCAAAAAGGGCTTAGAAGAGCAACCGTGTTTGTGGCTGACTACAGCTACTAGAGATTGTGTTCCTATGACGGATTTGGAGACAGGGATGGGACGAGCGACGAGACACAGGATTGAAATTGGTCTCGCACTTGCTCTTACCTTGGCTGCCTTCCTGTTCGTCGCCTTGGCCGTCTGGGCCGAGCAAGGGACGGGAATTGCCATTTCCCAGGCCTGGGTCCGCCCGACGATCGGCGAAGGCCGTATCACGGCCGCCTATCTGAAAATCCAGAATGTCGGGGACGACGCCGACGTGCTGCGCGGTGCGCGTTCCCCGAATGCTGCGCAAGTCGAGATCCACGAAACGGAGATGACCGATACGGGCGTCATGAAAATGAGGCCGCTCCGAGATGGTCTGACAATCCCCGCGGGTGATACCGTGACGCTGAAGCCCGGCGGCATCCATATCATGGTTATGGGCCTCGACGCCGCACTGGCCAAGGGAGCAACTCTGCCGCTGACATTGGAGTTCGAAAAGGCCGGTCCGATCGAGATCGACGTACCCGCGGGGTCGGGACCGGCCGGCGCGCCGGACAAGATGGACGCCGACGACGGCGCCGATCACAGTCACCACGACCACCACTAGTGCGCTACTTGCTCTGCCTAATGCGCCTACTTTTTTCTGTCGCGCGGTAGCCCGATAGCACGCAGGAATACAACGTGCGGGTTTCGTCGCGCACCAAGGGGATCTCGATCGGCGGCAGTTCTGTCACGCTCTCGAACTTGCGTGTAATGCCCGGCCGGCACGAATGCACCGAGACCAGGAGCACCGGCTCCCGCGAGCCGGCCACGAAGGGCCGGGTCATCTGGTAGTGGTGATGCGGCTCCGCCCTGCGTTTCCAGGCATAGAGCGGAATGTCGACGTCCCGCATGTAGTAGAGCAGCTCCGCGGTGAGATCGCGAGTGTCCACCACGACGGCGCGATATCGGCCCTCGGATAAGAGTTTGCGCACGGCGTCCGCTGTCTCCTCCCACGCTACGGACGACCGCAGGAATGTCAGCTGCTCGAACAGCGGCCAGGTGCGGGCGAAGGCCGGGGCAATCCCGACCACGGCCGCGACGAGAATATGCAGGGCCATCGATATTCCCAGCAGCACACGGCGCCCATGCTCCAGCAGAACCGCTGTCACAAACACCGTGGCGGCGGGATAGGCCGTCGCGGCCCAGTTGCCGTGCGCGCGCGACAGCAAGGCCTGGATGACCAACGCCAAGAGGATGGGCAGCGAGAAACTGAGCAGCAGCGTCTTGTTCGCATCGTCCGGGCGGCCGACATAACGGATCGCGGCGCGGATCAGGACGGCAAAGAGGATCGGCCCGAACAGCGCGAACTGCGCGCCGATGAACTCCAAGAGCTCGAGCGGATGCACATACGGCGCGCGCCAACCCATGTTATCGCCGGTGTGTTTGGCCGTCGGCCAGCCGTGCTCCGCATTCCAGAAGATATTCGGTGAGAACAGCGCGATGGCGATGAGTCCGGCCACGATCGCGCGGCCGCCTTTGAGCGCCTCTCGCGCTTCGTGCGACACCACCGCATGGCAGGCGATGCACAGCACAGCATAGATCATCGCCTGCTTGGCCAGCAGGCCCGTGCCGATGGCGAGGCCCAAGAGGATGGCGTAGCCCATGCTCTTCTGCTTCACGAGCATGACCCAGAAGAACATCATCAGTGTCCAGAGGAAGATCAGCGGAGCATCGGTGGTGATCAGCGCGGAGGCGTAGGAGACGCCCGGCAGGGTCGCAAAGACGACGGCTGTCCAGAATCCGACGCGCGCGTTGAAGAGCTTACGGGCAATGACGAAGAGCAGTCCGGAGGTGAGGGTGTACAGGATCGGGGAGGCGGCCCGCGTGCAGGCTTCCGACAGGCCGCACGTTTCGCCCATGGCCCGGATTACCCAAGCGATAAACGGCGGTTTGGAGAAGTAGCCAAAGTCGAGATCGCGCGACCAGCTCCAGTACTGGGCCTCGTCCATGACGAAATCGATCTTGGAGGCATAAAGGGCCAGCAGCCGGAAAGCCAGCAGGATGCCGAGGCACACGAACGTCAGAAGCGCGTAGCCCCTGTCGGACAAGGGCGGTCCAAACGGTGCGCCGGACGGCCCGGTCGCTTGCGATATTTCGTGGGCGGACAAGATGGCTTCCTCTAGAGGGGCTTGGGCGAGCGTCTCAACCCCCTAGAGGGCTGAAATATTTAACAGAATTATGTCAGGAGTGGTGCATCCTATATCTGGACGTCAATCTTGAACATCACTATGGTCGCTTCGACCACCACTCGCGTTCCGTAGGGGATCATATGCCAGGCGATTTGGCGCCGGGCGGCGCCGTCCGCATCTCCGTTGTCATTCCTGCGTTCAACGAGCAAGGCAATATTGGTCGTCTGATCGAGGAGACCTATGCCGCCGTGCCCGAGCCCATTCTCGGGGAGGTGATTGTTGTCGACGATGCCAGTGACGACGCGACGGCAGCCGAAATCAAAGCCCTGATCCCGGCGCACGGAACGTTACGTTATTTGCGCCATGGCCGCCGGGCCGGCCAGAGCGCCTCGATGCGCACCGCGATTACGGCGGCGCGATTCCCAGTGGTTGCGACCATGGACGGGGACGGCCAGAACGACCCTGCGGACATCGCCGGCCTTTTCGAGAAGCTCGGAGAGCCGGGTTCGGAGCCCGCGCTTGTCGGCGGCGTGCGGGCCTCACGTAAGGATACGGGCTCGAAGCGTTTCGCCTCCCGTTTCGCCAACTGGCTTCGCGACAAGGTCCTGGACGACGGCTGCCCCGATACCGGATGCGGCATCAAGGTCTATCACCGCGACGCCTATCTCGCGCTGCCCTACTTCACCAGCATGCACCGCTATCTTCCGGCCTTTTTCTTGACCTATGGCCATCAGGTGAGCTTCGCACCGGTCAACGATCGCCCGCGTCTCGCAGGGCACTCGAAATATACCAATTTGGGCCGTGCGCTGATCGGTATCTACGATCTCGTCGGCGTAAGTTGGCTGCGCAAGCGCACCGATATTCCGCCCGTGGCCGAACACGTCCACGGCGATGCCGCGAAGACTGGCGAGCGGCATATTCAACTCGTAAGCCAGAGAGGGTAACGCCCATGTTGGAGGGCCTCGCACAATGGTGGGCCGACAAGTCCGCCGCGGAACTGATTTGGCTCGGCATTGGCCTGTTCGCGCAGCTCATGTTCTCGATGCGATTTCTGATTCAGTGGATCGCCACCGAGCGCGCCCGCGCATCCATCGTGCCCGAGACGTTCTGGTATTTCAGCTTCATCGGCGGCCTCATGCTGTTGAGCTACGCCATCCACCGCATGGATCCGGTCTTCATCATCGGCCAGGCGACGGGGCTGATCATCTACTCCCGCAACATCTATTTCATCTGGCAGGGAAAAAAGGTCGATGAGGGCCCCCCGGAAGTCGCCGTGGAGGGCGAGGCCAAACCGGCCAAGGGGGTCTGAAACACGCGGGTATTGGCCCACGCCGGGCTTTACAAAGCTGTCGTGAATCCCCTATTAAGGGGCCAGCGCCGCAGGCCGAACGGGCCGCGTAAGTTTAGCGCTTCCAATCATCTAAGAACCTCTCTATAGGTTCTCCCCCTTCGCGGCGGGGCCCATTCGGGCGTTTACGCAGCCAAGGGGCGGCCCTTTGTTTCCAAAGGCCACTTGAATTGACGCGGGGTGGAGCAGCCCGGTAGCTCGTCAGGCTCATAACCTGAAGGTCGTAGGTTCAAATCCTACCCCCGCAACCAACGTTACTTGCGCCCCCGTTTCCTTGGAACGGGGGCGTTTGTTTTCGAGGTCGAGGAGGGCTGCCAGCTCGCCATGAAGTTCGACCTGGAGCTGTCCCCGGCGCGGCCGTGAAAGACAAGATGACGGCCCGCGAAGTGCGGCGCCCTCGCGGAAAATGCGGCAGATTTGCCTCGGTCACTTTGACGCGGCGTTCGCCAGGCAGGGGGCACTCCGGACGTGGCGACCGGGCGCACAATCTCATAGCCGAAACAATTCCCTTATCTCGACGACGTCACGGCGACGGTCGCGCGGCTTGGCTCGTCGGTCGCCGCATATCCGAGCGGTTCTAGTTCCCAGCGGCTCAGGCCCTGACGAAAAATCCTCACGTCCAGAAAATGATGTAGGCGATCGTAGCGGAGAGAACGCCGCCTGCGAGCGCAACGTAAGGCAGCAAACCTGCCTTCGGATTGCTGATGGTCTTTCCGTCAACGGAAAGGTCCGCCAGCATTTCGGGCGGGAACACGCCTCGATCCTGGATGTAGTGCCGGTAGATGAAGACCGGAATAACCAGCCCAATGGCAATGGCACCGGCGATCAGCGTACCTGAGCCCCAAACATCCGCACCGGCGCCAAGCAGGAAGGCATTGACGAATGCCAGGAATACGCCCGCAGCAAGGAGCACGGTCGGCGCGCGCCAAGGGCGTTTCACGTGAGCGTTGTCAATACGATGGATCCAGCCCGCATTGAGGTTGAGGAAATTGAACACAATGTAGCAGACGTTCGAGACCGCTAGAACGAACAGGTAGTCCGACATCAAGAGCAGGATCAGGTTGAAGCCAAGGTCCGTTGCCATGCCGTTGGTCGGCGCGCCGTTCTTGTTGACCCGGCTCAAATAGCGCGGCAGCCAGCCGTCGACGGAACCCTGATAGAGAGTCCGAGAGCTGCCGGCCATGGCGGTGGTGATTGCAAGCATCAGGGCAAGCAGGAGCATTACCACGAGCAGATTGGTGATAAATGCGCCGCCGCCGACCATTGAAGCCATTGCTTGCGCCACACCGGAACCATCGACGATGCCGGGTGCGATCACGCCTGCAAGACCAAGTGCTCCCTGAAAGGACAGTGGAACTAGGACGTACACGGCGATACACAGCAGACCCGAATAGAGGATCGCCTTGTAGGTATCCGTGGCGGGATTCTTGAACTCGCTAGTGTAGCAAATCGCGGTCTCGAAGGCGTATGCCGACCATGCTGCGATGAATAGGCCGCCGCAGAATAGCGCAATACCGGCCTTGTCCCACGCAGCTGTCGTGACATTCGTGCCCGGTGCAAATGGCTGGAACGCCTTCATCGACACGTCGCCCGTGACCAGAGGGACGATGCCGATAATCAGAAGTGGTATGAGTACGGAAGCGCCGACGATGGTCTGCACCTTGGCCGTAGAGAGGATTCCACGGTGCTGAATGCCGAAGGAAATCAGCATCAAAAGCGCGCCGATAAAGAAGGTGGAGTTGAGCCGTAGACTGAGATCCTCCTTGAAGAAGGACAGATCGACGAGCTGGATTTCCCAGGTTCTGATAGCTGCTTCCGGTGGGAAGAGAGCCGTAAGAATGTAGCCCGCCGCAATACCGCAACCGATGGCAAGAACGGGTGTCCAGGCGAGCCAATTACACCACACCGACAATGGTGCGATGAGCCGACTGTAGCGAACCCAGGCTGCGGCGCCGTAAACAGAAGCACCACCTGATTTGTTCGGGAACAGCCCAGCAATTTCAGCGTAGGTGAAGGCCTGAATGAAGCCGAAGAGGACCGAAAGAGTCCAAACGAGGACAGAAGGTGTGCCAACCGTGGCGGCGATGCCGCCAATCGAGAACAATACGAGCGCTGGCACGCCACTCGCGACCCAGAAGGCGTCCTTCCAGCTGATGACGCGATGAAGACTGGACTCGCCGGCACTCTGTTGTGCTGCGTCTGCGATTGAAGCCATTGAGCTGCCCCCCAAATTGAGCTTCAGTTCTCCTTGCTCCAAAAAAGAAGCGCTGTCGGGAGGCTGTAGGCCCCCTGACAGCGCTAAAGTCCCTATTAGGGTGGTTACGCGGAGTAGAGTGCGGGCTGATATCGCAGACGGCAATTGGCGCAAGTGGGTGGACTCCCGTCCCGTACGGGGGAGCATTCCTCCGATTGTAGGGACTGGAGCGTAAGGGAGCGGCGTGTGGGCACGGATCTATTCGAGATTGTCGCGAACTACACTTACGACTGGGAGAGTTGGCTTCTGCCGGATGGCCGTGTCCGCTGGATCAATCCCGCTGTGGAGCGCATGACGGGATTCTCCGTCGCCGAGTGCCTGAGTATGGTCGACTATCCGCTGGAGATCGTACACCCCGATGACCGCGAAGCGGTGCGGGCGCTCTTGCAGTCGGCGCTCGGAGGGACAAGCGGGAACGACGTAGAGTTTCGGATTCTCCGCAAAGACGGCCAAGCTGGCTGTGCCGCTGTTTCCTGGCAGCCCATGGTAGGTCCTGACGGCGAACGGCTGGGGGTGCGCGCAAGCGTTCGAGACATCTCCTGGCGCAAGAGTGCCGAGGACGCGCTGCGCCTTGCCAAAGTCGATGCGGAAAAGGCGGATCGGGCAAAGAGCCGCTTTCTCGCTGCAGCAAGTCATGACCTGCGTCAGCCGCTCCAGGCGGTCAGTATGTATGTCGCGGCCCTGAGCCGTCAGTCGATGGACGAATCGAGCAAGGAGATCCTTGCTGATATCCGTACCTGCCTCGACGCCGGTAACGAGTTACTCGAGGACCTGCTCGACATCTCCCGCTTGGATGCTGGCGTCGTCGTTCCCGAGTTTGCGGACGTCCCGATCCCCGATCTTTTCGAGTTGCTGGAGAAGAGCTTTCAGCGGGAGGCGCAAGACAGGAAACTCCATCTTCGTTTCGTTCCCAGGAGCATCTTTGTCCGTGCGGACCATAGGATCCTGACCCGTATCGTGCAGAACCTTGTGGCAAACGCCTTGCGATACACGGAACAAGGCCGAGTACTGGTCGGATGCAGGGTGCGCGGTGGGAACGCTGTGATCGAGGTGTGGGACAGTGGCATCGGCATCGCGCCGGAATACCAAGACAAGATCTTCGAGGAGTTCTATCAGCTCCACAATCCTGCACGGGACCGGCGGCGCGGCGCAGGGCTGGGCCTTGCCATCGTGCGCCGGAAGGCCGCCCTCATAGGAGCGCCCATTGCGCTGAAATCAGAACCCGGAAAAGGCTCCGTGTTCTCCATCTCGTTGCCGATCGCTCACAGCCATCAGGCTGTCGCACCGGTGGCTGAAGACGTACCTCTCGATTTAACGGGACGCACCATCGCCGTCATCGACGACGAGCCTCATCAGCTGAACGCACTGGAGACGCTGCTTCGCGCGTGCGGCGGACAAGTGATTTCGGCGAATACCATCGACGACCTCGTCACCAGGGTGGCGGCCTCCGATGTCGCCCCCGAGCTGGCCATCGCAGATTACCGACTCGAAGCCGGCGCCAAAGGTTCCGACGCAATCGCGGCGGTGCGCTTCAAGGTCAACCGTGCCATTCCGGGAATTCTCGTGACCGGGGATACCGATCCCGGACGCATCGCCGAGGCCGAAGCGAGCGGGTGCCGGCTCGTCCACAAACCGGTGGAAGGTATGAGCCTCGTACGGACAATCAATCAGTTGTTGAGCGGCGTTTCCACGGCCGCCTGAGGCCCGTCACGAGGACCATGTTCTGAGCCGGCGCGGCCAGCCCAGATCGGCGGCGATGAGCGCCGCCTGCGTGCGGTTTTGGGCCGAGAGCTTGCGTAAGATCACTTTGACATGGGCCTTCACGGTGCTCTCGAGGAGACCGAGGCTGCGCGCAATTTCCTTGTTGGACAGGCCCTCGATCATCAGCGACAGGGTGCTGCGCTGCCGGGGCGTGAGCTGCCGGAGCGGATTGTTTTCCGGCAGATTCTCAAAGTCGTCGGCACCTCCGGTACTGCCTTCGGTGAGAATTTGGTCGATGGCGTGACGCGGAACATAAATCTCGCCGGCGAGCACCAATTCAACCGCATTGCGCAACACACTTTCGCTCGACGATTTGGGAATATAGCCGCGCACGCCGAGCCCCATGCACTCGGCGATCTCCTCCGGTGCGGTATGGGCGGACAAAATAACGACAGGAACTGACGGTCGCCGCTCTACAAAACGCCTCACGCCCGCGGTTCCGTTCATGCCCGGCATGGCCAGGTCCAGAAACACCAAATGAAACTCTTCGTCGGCGTTGAGCACGTCCCATGCCTCGTTGGCATCGCCAGCATCGAACAGCTCGGCGACGGGAAACAGTTGCGACACGAGTAATTTGAAGCCGGATCGAAACAGCATGTGATCGTCGGCGATGAGAAGATGCATGGGGCCCTTTTTCGCGGTGTGCAACACAGCTTGCCCGTTGGGCGTCGTAACACTGGTTTTCAAGGTTCCCTCGTTCATCGGAGACACAACAACCCTCTTCTTGGGGCGTAGCCTCCCTCGTTAGGGGGAGGGCTCCCTCCCTTACGCCATCGACAGTGTCCAAGTATCGCACGAAGCTGGCCGTTCAGTAAAAAAAATTTCCCCTGCGGAAAAGCAGGGGCCGAGGCGAAATGCCGCCTAGGGGCAATGGGAGGAATGAAATGAGAAGCCTATCTGAGCGTATAGAAGCGATGTACGCAATGGATCGGATGGGAGCATGGACCTTCGTGGCCGTGCTCTGGTGCACCGTTCTGTTCGTGCTCTACATGGTCTGGCAGGCCGTTCCGGATCCGACAATTCGTCTGGTCCTAAGCTGCGCTGCCGGAGCTGTCCTCGTGTTCAACACGGCCTCCATCGGGGCGATGATCCGCCACTACAAGGAGGACAAGGACTTCATCTACGGCCTCGACATCAAACACCTTGACGCGGCACGCGAAGTCCGCGCCGAGCAATCGCGCACGGCCGCGCAACGGGCTTAAGGGGGATACGGACAATGAGCGGAAAAGCTTATCGGCCGCCGGAGCAAGGCAAGGCCGGACAAATCTTCGACTCCATCTTTCTGCTGGTGCTGGTCTACGCGGTGCTATTTGCGCCGCTCGTTCTGGGGCTGACCGGCGGAGGAACGATCACCAAGACCGTCGACGAGCCGACGTGGGAAGCGCTGGGGCAAAACCCAACGATGGCGGCGCAGTGGGAGAAACTCGGATTTACGCCGGAGACGGCTACCGAAATGATCACCACGCGGTTCGACTACACCATCAACCCCTGGGCGCTCCTGATCACCGCCGTGGTGATCCTCGGATACTTCGTGTTCCTGGTCCGCTTTTCGGAGAAGGAATATCGCGAAGTCATAGCCGAGCGCTTCGGCGACAAGAAATAGGAGGGGTCGATGGATTTGTGGAACATCCTTGAATACGCCGCCTGGGGCATCTCCGGATTGCTCCTTTTGTGGATGCTTTTCGACGCACTCCAAGTCAATCGAGACTTCAGCGAGGATCTCTTGACGTCCTCTCGCGAGGGCGAGCTCGAGAGCGAAAGCGAAAAGCACGAACTGACCTAGTGTCACGAATCAAGGGGGACGGCGTTATGTCATCTACTGATACGGCCGGTCAGGACCGGCAGCGAATTTCACTCTTACGCGTTCTTGGGCCTGCCCACGTTTGGGCTCTGGGCGTTGGTATCGTGCTGGTGGGCGAGTTCATGGGTTGGAACTTCTCGGTGGGCAAGGGCGGCGCCATGGGCTCCCTCATTGCCTGCTGGGTCATCGGCTTGCTCTACACCTGCGTCGCGATGATCGACTCGGAGGTGACTTCCACGGTCGCTGCCGCGGGCGGACAATACGCTCAAGCAAAGCACATCATGGGGCCGCTCATGGCCTTCAATGTCGGACTGTACCTCGTCATGGCCTACACCATGCTCGAGGCTGCCGACGCACTTGTCGTGGGTGACCTGCTGACCGCGGTTGCCGGCGAAATGGGGCATGATGCCCTGGATCCGCGACCGTTCGTGGTTCTGACGATCGCGGCGCTCGCGTGGCTGAATTACCGCGGTGTGCTGATGACGTTGACGGTCAACTTCGTCATTACCGCGGCCGCCTTTATCTCCATCGTCGTTCTGTTCCTCGGCGTTCAGCCTTGGCACCCCGGGGAGATGCTGCAACATCGTGAGTTGCTCACCGATCTGCCGTATGGGTGGATCGGCGTGATCGCCGCCTTCCAGTTCGGTATCTGGTACTACCTCGGGATCGAGGGGACGTGCCAAGCCGCGGAAGAGGTGCGGTCACCGGCACGCTCGCTGCCTTATGGAACGATGAGCGGCATCATCACGCTGCTCATCGCGGCGACCATGACGTGGTACGTGGCTACGGGCCTTCTTCCGTGGGAGTTTCTCGGCCAGGCCGCGACCCCACTTTATGATGCTGCCCGTGTCACCGGCGTGCCTGCACTTCAGGTGTTCCTCTTCATTGGCACGCTCTTCGCGGCCATCGCCTCGGCCAATGGCTGCATCAACGATGCGTCCCGCTCCTGGTTCTCCATGGGGCGTGATCGTTACATGCCGCTTTGGTTCGGCGCCGTGCATCCGCGTTACCGCACGCCGTACCGGGCAATTCTGTTCTTGATCCCGATCGCGGTGAGCTTTGCGTTCACAGGACTCCTCGACCAGGTCATCACCTTCTCGATCTTGTCGGGGCTGCTCGGCTACACGTTCATGCCGATCAACATGTGGATGTTCCGGAAGAAGTGGCCGCTCGGCACTATCCGCCGGGGCTACGTGCATCCGTTCCATCCGCTGCCGGCGATCGTGCTCCTGCTGCTGTGTATCACCACGTACTTCGCCACGTTCCTCGGCTACGGAACGCAGCTCCTCGCCATGATGTGCTTCTACATCGTCGCGTCGCTGTGGTTCGTCTTCCATCGGTACAAGTACGTTCGGAGGGGCGATCAGTTCACCATGCCGTGGTCGCGGCCGCGCGGATACTAGGAGGCACTCATGATCAAGAACATCCTATGCGCTGCCGACGGCTCGGCTATCTCGGCCAAGGCAATCGATTTTGCGATTGATTTGGCCAAGGAACTCGGAGTCCCGCTCACGATCCTTGCGGTCGAGTTGGTCTCCAAAGAGGACATGGCGAACTCGGCCTTTTGGGACTCCCAAGTGCTGGCGGCTAGCGATGCCATCACGCGGGCCGAGTTCGAGCGCGCCGCCAAGCAGGCCAAAGAGGCAGGCTTGGACGGCGTGTCATGTGCGACGGCTAACAGCCGCAACGTCCCGGAGGCGATCGCGGCCTATGCCGAACAGCATGGCTTCGATCTCATCGTGATGGGATCTCACGGTCATACGGGCCTGTCTCGCATGATCTTGGGTTCGACGGCCTATGCCGTGACAGCGCGGGCCCATTGTCCCGTGACGATCGTACGGTAGGCGTCGATGACGGTTCTGGCAGTCATAACAGCGGTGGTGGGGCTGGCATATCTTGTCTACCGCCACCGCGAAGATCAGAAAACGGTCCGAGCACGGAGGGCCGCGTTCTTCAACGACTGCCGGACCGTCCTCGATGACCCGAAGCTCGCCCTCGACGTGTTCGGATATCCTACGATCACCGGCACGTATGAGGGCGAGCCCATTCGGGCGGATGTGGTCGTCGACGGTATGGCGCTTCGCAAGCTGCCGTCCCTATGGTTGCGGGTTACACTGCAGGCGCCTGTCGCGACCGGCAGTGCCGTCGATATTATGATGCGTCCGTCAGGAGCCGAGTTCTTCTCGCCATTTGACACGTTGTCGGAGCGGCTCGATACGCCGGCGAACTGGCCGGAACGTGCCGTGATCCGTTGCGACGACCCTGCGAATATCCCGCCGCCGGAGTCGATCCAGCCCCACGTGGACATCCTTGACGAAGCCAAAGCGAAAGAGCTTCTGATCACGCCAAAGGGCGTGCGGATCGTTTGGCAAGCCGACGAGGCACAGAGGGGGGATTACCTCTTGCTTCGTCAAGCGCGCTTCGAGGTCGTTCAGTTCGACCGGGAGCGCTTTGTGGATCTCGTGCGGCGCTGCATCGCGGTGCGGCATGCGTTAGAGACCGGTGCAACCAAGGAGATGCTTCGTGAAGCCGCCGCCTGAAATTCTCGCGCGAGTCGGTTCCGACCGCCGGCCGGTGAACCCCTATATCGTCCTGGCTCTTGCCATCGTTCTGCCGGGTGCAGGCCACGTCGCGGCCGGCATGCCGAGCCGCGGTCTGGTGTTCGTGTTTTTCATGCTTCTGTTCGGCTATATAACGGTGCACCTCACCACACCCGATCAGTCTCTCATGGGCCGATTCGCTGGCGGACTGTTCATCTATGCTCTCTCCATCACCGACGCATACAAGTGGGCACGGTTGCGCCAGGAAGAATTCGCCAGGTCTCGGCAGGGCATCTCGGACCTAGCGTGACGGTTGGTCTGAATTCTGCTTTTGGCACGGACCGGACATGCTGACTGACGCCCTGAACGTCAGCTTTTGACCCAAAGCGGACGCTGGATATCTTATGCTCCCAACGCCAGTTGTTGCTGCACCTAAACTGCGGCGGAAAGTTCCGCTTCTGCGCGATGCGCGGCTTCGACGAGGTTCTCGGCCAGCGCCGGGACATCGTCCTGTTCTTGGGTAACCGCGTCGAGAAACCGCCTGCTGTGCTCTTCGAGGTCGTCGAATCCCAAGAGGCCTGCGACGCCCGCGAGCCTGTGTGCGCTCTCGGCGCGCTCCGCGCCGCCACCCTCGATTGCGGCAAGGCAGGTGCGCAATTCCTCCTGGAAGCGCTCCAGCGCGGCGTTGCACTTCTGCTCTCCGAGGATCTCTTTCAGGCCCTGGAGCTTGGTGTGATCGAGCACCGGTTTCATGCTCGAAGCCTAGCGGTTCAAAGGATAATGGAACCTGAAAGCAACGCCTTAAACGCAGTGGGTTTTAGCGCCCGCGCCCGATCCGGAATCCCCCGCTCTTAACGACTAAGTAACCGTATCAGCGAGAAAAGCAGCAAAAGTGGCCGGGAAGATTCACCCAGGCTTATTGCGGGGCCCGTATGCTTGATCGCGCAATTGATTGAGTGAAACCGGGCCGAATCTCGACATGCTATCCGTGATTACCAAGAACCCTGAAGGTGCCCCGGAGTTGCCGGTGGCCCGGCGCATTCTGGTCGCCGAAGACAGCCCGACGACCCACGAAATCCTGAAAATGTTGCTCAGCCAGCGCGGCCACCACGTCGATATCGCTACCGACGGGGAGCAGGCGCTCGCGGCGCTGCGGCAGAACTCGTACGACGTCGCCTTGCTGGATTTCCACCTGCCGAGAATGGACGGCTTGCAGGTCGCGACAATCTTCCGGCGTGAAGCGGGCGACCGCAAAATCCCAAAGCTCATCGCGATCACCTTGGATGCGGAGGGTTTGCTGGCGCATCCGGAGGGCTGCCACAACTTCGATCACGTCCTGCCGAAGCCCCTCGATATCTACGAGGTCGCGCGTGTCGTCGAGGATCAAGCGGAAATCGCGGACATGGAGGCCCGAGAAGCGCCCCCTGCGGAAAAAAGCCCCGGCTCGGCTGCGGTCTCACGATCGCCCCTTGAAAGCCTCGGTCACAATTTTCTGACATGGCCTGGCGACATCCAAGCGGGACACTTGTCGGCGCGGGCTATCCAAGCGAGCCTCGCCGATCCGCGCTTCGATGGCATCCTCATCAAGGAGCCCGTCTCGGTCGAGGATCTCGGCGCGATTTGGCGCGCCAAGGCCCTATTTTCGCTGCCGATCGTCGATGCTACCGGTCTTCTCGGGCATGCCTCGGATGTCGATGCTTCCAAGCTCACAGCGCGGGACACGACCTATCTCGAGCAGGTTCTTGGCAAGGCCCACGACCGGCGGATGAAGTTGGACCGCGACGTACGATTTAGCGAAGACCTCGGCGAGCAGCTTATCGGACGCCTGTTCGTGGCGGACCAGCCTCTCGCGCCTACCTACGACCCGCAATCCAAGTGGCTGGTGTCCTACAACGTCGCTCTTGCCACGGCGGTCGCGGTACGCGAGGCCGAAGCGCTTTGCGAGCGCGGACTATTGCGGCGTGAGTTCTTCGATCGCTTCCATGTTTGCCCGCAATGCGACTCTCTTCGCCTGCACGTACGCGAGGAGTGCCGTCAGTGCCACAGCCCCCAGCTCGAGGAAGAGCAGTACCTGCATCACTTCCGTTGCGCCTATCAGGGGCCCGAGCGCGAGTTTCGCCGTGGCGACCGTCTCGTATGCCCCAAGTGCCGCTACGAGCTGACCCATTTCGGCTTCGACTACGACCGGCCAGGTTCCATGGTGGTTTGCGACGCTTGCGGCCATGCCGCATCGGAGCCGGCGGTGGGATTCGTTTGCCTGGATTGCGGCGGCCACGTCGACTCCGATATCGCGCCGCCGCGCGACATCTACAGCTATCATCTGACCGACCAAGGAGCCGGCTTCGCCGAGCACGGTCACTCTCTGTTGGGAACGGCAAGCCACGCGCTTCGCTTCGCAGACTTGCCGCTCGAGTTGGTCGTCGCGCTCAACTCGGCCGCCAAGAAGTACAACGACGCTCAGGTGCCGTTCACGCTAATCAGCCTGCATTATCGCAACGAAAAAGAGATCGCCGCGCAACATGGCGCGCGCACCTTTGCGAAAGTGCGCGATCTTTTCATCGAGAATTTGCGCACGAGCCTTAGCAGCGACGCGGATCTCGTAGTTTCCGGCCACTCCAGGGACTTCGTCCTCATGGCCGGAAGCGAGCCAGAGGAGACGAAGGCCGACTTTGACCTTCTTGTAGCCGCCGCCGAGAAGACGCTTCGCTGCGATATCGGACCCGAGTTCCAGGTCTTCGGTCCGGGAGACTTTGCGTGATGCTCCAGCCCGTCGCAGATGGCATCACCTACTTGACGGCGCAAAGTGGCGAGAGCCTCTTTCGGCTGTTCTGGTTCGTCGTGATCTTCGAGTTCCCGCGCTACACGCTCAGCTTCTTCTCCGTCGCCGCCATCCTTCTTTACCCGAAGAGGAGGCAGGATCCGTTCCTCGGGCGCGTGACGGTTGTTATCGCCGGGCACAACGAGGAAGACTCCATCGAACGTTGCGTGCTTGCGCTCCACGAACAAAGTCGAGTGCCCGACGAGATCATCGCAGTCAGCGACGGCTCCGCCGACCGTACACCGATGAAACTACGGGATCTGCAAGATGCCGGCCTCATTACCGAGGGTCACAGCACGCAGGTACGGGCCGGCAAGTCGGCAGCGCTGAACCTGGCGCTCTCCCGAGCCACCGGCGACATCGTCGTCGTGGTGGATTGCGATTGCACCTTCGACCGTCATGCGTTCAGGGATATTCTCGAACCGTTCGCCGATCCGCGCGCTGGCGCCGTCGCCGGCAACGTCGTGGTGCGCAACCCCGAGCGAAGCCTAGTGACTGCCTTTCAGGCGATCGAGTATTTGATCTCGATCTCGCAAGGCAAGCAGGCCTCCGACTTGACCGATCAGGTCAGCTGCGTGTCGGGCGCCTTCGGCGCATTTCGGCGCAAGGCCTTGCTTGGCGTTGGCGGATATGACGCCGGCGGCGGCGAAGATCTGGATGTCACGCTATCGCTGCGGAAGGCGGGGTGGAAGACTGTCTTTGCCGCCGATGCGCTCTGCTATACGGATGTTCCGCACAGACTGTCCGTGCTGATCCGCCAACGCTTCCGGTGGGAACGGGATGCCGTTCACCTGCGCTACCGGAAGCATGCCGATTTGATGAATCCCTTGAGCCCGCGTTTCAATCTCGGGGAGCTTTGGCACCAAATCGACTTTATCGTCTTCAATCTGGGCTCGGCCTTCTTTTTTCCGGTCTATATCGTTTGGCTGTTCGCGACCTATGGAGACCTTGGCTTGGTCATCCTGCTTGGCGCGCAGGCGGGCATGTTCGTGCTCGATGCGTTGGCCTTCTCCTTGGCGGCGGTAGCGACGCCAAAGGTGGATACCATACGGCTAATTCCATTCTTGCCCGGCTACAGCCTTTTCAATGGCTTTCTAATGCGCTTCGTCCGGCTCGGAGCTTACCTTCAAGAGTGGATTTTCGCTGCGTCGTACAGAGACACCTATGTGCCGCAAAAGGTACATCGCGTACGGAGGTGACCCATGAGACCGCTGAAAAATCGTCAGCGTCCTGACAATATCCCAAACGAGCAGCGTGTCATCCGCAGCAAGACGGGGCGGACCATCTACATCGTCCTGCTTTGTCTGTTCGGACTCGTCGTCGCCAACTATCTCTTCGGCGACTACGTGTTTCTAAGAGCCGACGGCCTTGTGCTGCGGGACCAGCATGTCATCGCCACGCCCTATGTCGCGCGCGTGGAAGCGGTCGACGTGAGAGAAGGGCAAGATGTCGACGCGGGGAGCGTATTGATCAATCTCCAGTCGACCGAGATTCTGGAGCGCCTTGCCGATCTGTCGACAAAGCGTGCCGAGCTCGTCGCGAAGGCCACCGACTTCAAGGTGCGGTCGGAGAACGTAGCGCAGCTCCTGCCCCTGGCCGAACGCCGTGCAGATGAAGCTGTCAACACCATAAAGCAGTTCGACGATCTGGCCGCCGCGAAGCTTGTGACGTCGGCGCGCTATCAAGAGGCGCTGAAGGTGAGTTATGAGGCAAACCGCGATCGCGTGAGTCTCAGGACACAGCGTCAGGTTCTCCAGGAAGAACTCGACTCTCTAGACGAGGCGCTGGAAGACGCGGCCGACGCGATCTCCAAGGTCGAGGCACTCTACGATAATGGCACCGTTCGCTCCCCCGTGAACGGGTCAATTGGCGCGACTGTTCCCTCGGTAGGCAACGTTTACCGCCCGGGTGAGCCGATCCTGTCCGTCTATTCCGGCAAGCCCTATGTGCTGGCCTATCTGCCGCGCCGCTATCTTTTTCCCATTTCCGTCGGAATGGAGGTGCGCGTCTCCGACGGCCGCGGAGCGACGTTCGGCACGATTACCGAGATTCTGCCGGTAACCGACACGTTGCCACGAGAGTTTCAGAACACCTTCAAGCCATCGGACCGAAGTCAGCTCGCCAAAATCAGTCTTTCGAGCGACAGTTCGTTTCCTCTGAACCAGAAGGTCGGCGTGTCCCGATTTCCAAAAATTGGCGGCGCGCGCGAGCACTTGCGTGATTTGTTCGGCGCTGAACAGGTCCAGGACTAGCCATGTCCGAAGAGCGGCAAAATGCTGCCACGCCAAAGCGGATGCGCTTCAGCCTCGCGGCAAAGATGGCGATATGGGCGTCCGTCTTTGGCAGCGTGACAGCGCTAGGCGTTGCTGCGCTCATGTACATGACGAGTTCCTCCGCCGTGAAGCAGATGGAAGCGCTGGCAACGTCCGAGGCCTTGGAGCGTGCATCGGTCCGTCTCGGGGCCTCTTTGGACCGCCTCAAGCAGGACACGACCATTCTATCCACCATGCCGCCGATCCAGGGCCTAATCCGTACAAGAGAAAGTGGCGGCATTGACCCGCTGGATGACTCCACGGAGGTGCTTTGGGGCAATCGCCTAGCGCACATATTCACAAGTTTCCTCGAGGCGAGACCCGAGTACTTCCAGATCCGGTTTGTTTCCGCCACAGACGACGGCATAGAAATTGTGCGCGTGGAAAAGACAGAGGACGGTATCCAGAGGACACCAGAGAGCAAGCTGCAGCGCAAAGCGGAACGTCCATATTTCAGACGCACCTTGGAGCTTAGACCTGGCGAACGGTTTCTCAGCGACGTCAACCTGAACCGGGAGTACGGCGAACTCGAGGTGCCCCATCGGCCTACGGTTCGCGCCGCGACACCCGTCTTCGACGACAAGACCGGTGAAGTCTTCGGGATGATCGTCATCAACGCTGATGCCCAGGATTATTTCCGCCGCATGGCAGCCGTACTGCAGAGAGGGCAGAGGCTGGTGGTCGCCAACGCGGACGGCGACTACCTGTACCATCCCGATCCGGCGCTTTCTTTTGGATTCGACCTTGGCGAACGTCATCTTATTCAAGACGCGTACCCGGGCCTTGGTGACATTGATCCGGACACGGAAAGCGTCGTCGTCGGCGCCGACGGCAAGTCTCAGCTTCACCAGAAACGCATCGTCATCGATGGCGACCGGCCTGACCGTTTTCTCACGCTGGGCGTTATAGAGGCAGAGTCGGGGCTCGAGCGGCAGATTGGCGCCGACACCATCCGGGTAATTCTCACGGCTGTCGCTTTCATCCTGGGTGGCACGGCGCTCGCCGTATTCTGGTCGCGCTATATGACGCGGCCACTGAAGGAAGTTACGGCAGCGGCTGTGAGTTTGCGCCGCGGTCGTCGCGACGTCGATCTGAGTGGCGTTCGCGAGCGCAATGACGAGACCGGAGACCTCGCACGGGCCTTCGGCGCCATGGCGGACGAGATCAGCGATCGCGAGTTGGCTCTGCGCGAGCAGTCGAAAGCACTTATCGAGAGCAATGAGAGGCTCAGCGATCTAAACACGCAACTTTCGGCTGTGATGCAGACGGCACCGGACGGCCTCATCGTCATCGACGAAGCTGGCATCGTCCAAAGCTTTAATCCCGCCGCCGAGCGCATGTTCGGCTACTCGAAGGACGAGGTGATCGGACAGAACGTCCGTATCCTGATGCCTGAGCCTTATCGCCGGGAGCATGACGGCTACATCCGGAACTACCTCGACACGGGCGAGGGCCAGATCATCGGTGCGGGGCGAGAGGTCCACGCCCTCAGGAAAGACGGTACGACCTTCCCTATCGAACTCGGCGTGTCCCCCATGCAAGTGGGCGACAAGCAGCTGTTTCTCGGCATGACCAGCGACATCTCACGCAAGAAGGCTATCGAGCGACAAAGAGAGGAGCGGTTCATCGCACGTCTGAAGCGGTCCAACGAGGAGTTGGCACTCGCGCGTACGGAAGCGGAGGCGGCGACAATTGCCAAGTCCGAGTTTCTCGCCAACATGACCCACGAGCTCAGGACTCCGCTCAACATTATCGTGGGCTTCGCGGGGCTCCTCGCCAAGAGCAAGGGTCTTCGCGACGAGGATAGGCGCTTCGCGAACACGATCGACTCGTCCAGCCGGGCGCTGCTCGCGCTGGTCAACGACATTCTCGATTTCTCCAGCCTCGAGGCCGACGCAGCCCAACTCCATCCCGTGCCATTCTCTATGGTCAGGTTGGTTGAGGAGGTTGCAGCGAGCGTCTCCCTCATGGCCGAGGAGAAGAACCTGACGGTCAAAATCGAGAGGGGAAATGCGGTCGGCGAGGCGCATTTCGGAGACCCGGGACGCCTGCATCAGGTTTTGCTCAACCTGGTCAACAATGCGGTGAAGTTTACGGACAAGGGCACGGTCACCATTGCGCTCTCGGCGGCGGAGCACTCGGACTCGGTCCAGCATTTGCGAATCGAGGTGCGCGACACGGGAATCGGGATCGATCCGGAGCGCGTGGAAACGATCTTCAATCGCTTCACGCAAGCAAACTCATCGATCCACGGCCGGTATGGCGGAACGGGCCTCGGGCTGGCGATCTCCTACCGTCTTGTGGAGATGATGGGCGGCAAGATGGGCGTTGAGAGCGTGGAGGGCAAAGGAACCACCGTGTGGTTTGAGATCACTCTACCGTGCATGGCCGCGCAGGCCCTAGCGGACGATGATCGCGCGGATGAGCCCCAGAGGTCCAGTTCGGCAGCGCGCGTACTCGTGGTCGACGATGTCGATCTCAACCGCGACCTGGTTTCGGCGCTGCTCGAGCCTGAGGGGTACGTTATTTCCGAGGCGGCAGGCGGAGCGCAAGCGATCGAAGCCGTGAAGACCGGCAATTACGACATGGTGCTGATGGACGTCCAGATGCCGGATGTGGACGGCCTCCAGGCCACCCGCACCATCCGTGCCATGCGCGGCTTCGAGCACCTGCCGATCATTGCCATGACCGCACAAGCTCTCGCGTCGCAATGGGAGAAGTGCCGGGAAGCCGGTATGAGCGATCATCTCCCAAAGCCAATCACGCCCGCAACGCTCCGTGCCATGATGAGCAAGTGGGCTGAAGGTGCGAAACGGGTGGGAGGGGACAGCTCGAGTTTGCTGAAGACGGGGAGGTAAATCGCCGCAATGCGGCAACTCTTGGTACGGAGCGGCCGCGGGAATAGGGCAGAGCAGCGTCTGCCCTACCCCTGGACTCATACGTCCACATTTTCAGAAGTAGCTAGGGCATCGTCTACTTCGACTCACAAGCAGCGAACTGTGCTCTCAATTCTTGATTGTCCTAGCAGCAGCGGGACCGCGCGCAGATTGCCGGTCTTTCGGTAGATCAAGGTCGCCTTGGTTCTTCGCAGTGAGTGCGTTCCGAAAAACCAAAGGATCGAGCCAGATGCCGTAGGTCCAGTCCGACACCAGCCGGAGTGTCGCCGGCGTGTACCGCATTCTGGTGGATCAATCTCATATGCTGAGCAGCCCGCGACGACCGCTTTGGGTCCCTATGCGGACATCCTCTGCCTCACGATTGGAGTCTGCCAAGTGCCAAAAGCGGACATCTGCTTTTGCTCAGATGGGAGAAGAAGGACCGCGCCGTAATGCGCCGCTCGGTCTAGTAGTTAGGAGAACGGCACGACGAGTAAGACTCATGCCTAATCCACATTTGTCGCGCACTCGGACACCAAGAAGGGCGCCTAACCGAAGCTAAGCGCCCTCTTGTGGCAATATCGTTGGGGACAGCGACTAACCCTTACACTTCGTCATACCGGCCATCGCCATCTTGGCATCGGCCTCGGTCTTGTACTCACCCATCATCGCGAATTTCGCGGTGTCGGTAGGAGCCGTGCGGCTCATGACGCACTGCTTCGTCGTGTTGTCGAACATGATATAGAACGGCCCCATCGCGAGCGCAGGGGCAGCAGAGGCGCCGATCAGCAGAACTGCGAGGACGCACTTTTTTGCGGGGAAGATCTTAAGCATCGTCAATCTCCAATGTTTGAGCCAAAGTTGTTTCTGTGGCGTATCTAGTGACAGCTGAACCGGATCGAAGGGCTTTGTTTGTTCGTCCCGGAACAATCGAAAGCTATCGATGGCGCACTCGTCTTCCCAATACCTTCTGTCTATGATGACGGTACTCAGTACGTAGGGTCCTAGTGCATCGGCGACAGGAGTTTCAGCGAGAGACCGAACGCCAGATGCAGAAAGGGCGCCCGCTCCGACTCTCTCGGGAGGGGCGCCCCTTGGGACGGTGGGTGCAGTCGTCGCACCCATTTTGCAAAGCCACTTGCCTAGCGGGACTGTTCCGTCAGGTAAGGATTCGGAAAACCCTCAGCCATCGCGGCAGGAGCGGCAAAGGTGGTAACCAGGGTCAAGGCGATGAGAATCTCTTTCATTGTAAGTCTCCTTTGAGTGTCTCTGGCCGGGGGTAGAGGAAGTTCCGATCAGCTGGCCAAGGTGTCTGTTCGGAACACCCCCAACGTAGGGGCGGACACCCACGCTTGCCCAATACCTTGTCGCTATTGAAACCGTGCACAGCGTGCACGGGATAGCCTTTGGCTATCATCAAAGAAGCCAACTGGTATTTCATTTGCTGCCCCGCATAGGAGATCCTCTCAATCAGAGACGAACTCTCCTCCCTCCTGCCCCCCTCAAGGATGTGACACCTTCTTCCCCCCGGAAGGTGTCACATCCTCTTCTTTCCGGCACAGATAAAGGCCTCGACGGCTCGCACCCGTTGCGCGTAAAACCTCAGACGAGATCCAATCTTTCAGGGGGGGGGACTTGACGGTGCGCGAGTGGCGACACCTTGGCGCGACGGCGCCGCGGCGCTATTCTCAGAATCACTCTCCCTTCGGCCCGATCACCTAGCGGAGCAACTCGCATGGAGATGCACCAGGTCCGCTACTTTCTTGCTGTAGCGCGAGAGCTGAACTTCACGCGAGCTGCCGAGCAGTGCAACGTGGCCCAGCCCTCGTTGACGCGTGCCATTCGCCAACTCGAGGGCGAACTCGGTGGCGACCTGTTTCGGCGTGAGCGGCCACACGCTCAACTGACCGAGCTTGGCCAGAGGATGTTACCGCACCTTCGGCAATGCTACGACAGCGCGATGAATGCGCGGTCCTTGGCCTCAGCCATCAAGAAGGGCGAGGTAGGCTCGCTTCGGCTCGCACTGTCGGCCACGATCGACCCGGCGCTGGTCACATCCCATGTTGTCGAACTTGGCACTCTATTCAGCAATCTTGACCTGAAATTGCTGCGAGGCAGTGCGAGCGAGGTTCTCGACTATCTCAAAAAGGGTGAGGCAGAACTTGCTCTCGCTGGGCCCATCGCAGAGGACTGGGATCGACTGGATCGCTGGCCTCTGTTTTCCGAGGGATTTCATCTGGGCGTGGCAAGCCAGCTCAAGCTGGCCCAACAGCAGACAGCCAGGCTGGAGGAACTGCGCGAGGAACGTCTGATGATCCGCACTTATTGTGAGAGTACAGAGGACCTTCTAAGGCTCTTACGCGAACGCGAGATCGAGGTTGCTCATTTCCACGAAGTCAGCGCTGAATCAGACCTCTTCTCTCTGCTTGAGGCGGGGTTTGGCGTTGCATTCGTGCCGGAAAGCACCCAAAGCCCCATCGGCCTAAAGCGCATTCAGGTCGCTGACATCGATCTCGAGCGCACCGTCTATCTCTATGGAGTCGCCGGTCGCGAACGCACAGCGGTCGCTGGCGCCATGATGAAGATGTTGCGCGCCTATGACTGGTCGCGAACTCAGACCGCGGAGGCTTAGCGGGACCGCGCCAGTGCCGACAGCAAGTCTTCGATAGCCATGCGCTTGCGGTAGTCTGGATCGACGAAGCGCGACGTGACCACACCGTCTGTGCCAACAACGAAGGTCGCCGGGATTGGCAGGAGCCAGGTGTCGCTGCCTTGCGAGGGCGCCACGTCCCAACCTGCCTCGCACATCATCTGCTGCATTTCTGCGCCCACCCAAAATGCGAGATTCAGCGACATCGCATAGCCGTTGTCGAAATCCGTGAGAATCGGAAATTTGGCCCTAGAACTCTCCCGTAGTTCGCTCGTGTAGTGCTGACGATCAGGCATGATCGCTGCGATCTGGCCTCCCAGCGCCACCACCTGATCCTGAATCTCAGCGAGCGCCTTGGTATTGATTCGACAGTAAGGACACCAATGGCCACGGTGGAATACAACTGCGACGGGACCGGACTTCAGCATCTCCCCGAGGCTCACCAAATGACCTCGCTCGTCCGGCAAGACGAAGTTTGGCATGGGATCACCGGCCTTGGGTGCATGCTCGCCGACCTTATGCTCGCGAAGGCGGGCCACGAGCTCGTCAACAGAGACCTGAAAGACCTCTCCCATCTCGCGCACGGCGTCGGCGAAGGCTTGTAGGCGTTCACCGAGGGAGCCGTCCATGTCACGGCACTCGACGAACTTCTCCTCAAGCAACTCGGACAGCGGCTGCGCGGCCATTTTCGTCTCCATGATGGCTGCACCTTGAAGGTTGCGCCTGGGCAGCAGGCCCTGGTCCCCTGGATACCATTGCGGGCCCGGTTCGAAAAGCAGGGTTGGGAGGCGAAACCGCAGCTCGGAAGCTAGGCGCCTCTGGAGCGGGCCAAATTCAAAGCCCTCAGTAGATCATCCACCGCCATGCGACGACGATAGTCTGGGTCAATAAAGCGCGTGACGACTTGCCGGTTCTGCGCCACTACAAACGTCGCCGGAATTGGCAGAAGCCAGCCATCGTTGCCCTGGTAACTCGGCAGATCACGGCCTGCCTGCCGCATTACTGCTTCGACCTGCGCGCCCACGAAAATCGCCAGACCAATGGACAGTGCGTACCCGTTATCGACGTCTGCTAGCACCGGATAGCGGATACCAGAGTCGCTTTTGAGACGCGCGCCGTAAGCCTCCCGTTCGGGCGTTATCGCAACAATCGAGGCCCCTTCTGAGGCGATCTGGTCCTGCACCTCGGCGAGAGCTCGGGTGCTAATACGGCAATAAGGACACCAATGGCCGCGGTGGAAGGTGATTGCAGCTGGCCCCGATTCCAGGAGATCGTCTAGACGGACAATGTGTCCGGTCTCATCGGGCAGCGCAAATTTCGGCATGAGATCGCCGGGCGCCGGGGCCGCTGCCCACGCATCGGAGGCTCTGAGCCGTTCGGCCAAGCCGTCGACGACGTCCTGACCTTCGGGGTGCAATGCCCGCGAAGCGTCGGAGAACAGCCGAAGGCGCTCAGCGAGGGACGCATCGAGGTCCCGGCAATACGCGAAAGCATCTTCAAGTGTTTCAAACTGCGTCTCAGGCATGAATTTTCCGTCGTCTATCAAGCGCTTCAACCTCGGAGTCGCCAATCGGGGCGCGCCAGGAAACGCTCTCCCGTTTTTGGGGCTTGTCGTAAAGATGCGCGGCAATGGACTGCCAGTCCAATAGCATCCGGCTATCGTTTGACCCATCTGAAGCCCGAACCAATTTGCTCTGCGGGTTGTCCGCTTTGGATCAGAAGCGGACTTCGGGTCGTCGGTTGGAAAGGTCAGCTTTGCTCTGGCAAGCAGACGTGAAGTAAGCTGGTTCAAAGCCCGCCGCGCGGAGCTGCATAGCGTTCTGAACTTGGCAGCCAGAGGCCAAAGTCGTGCCCGATAGGACGCGGTAGCTCAGGTGTAGATAAAGCTGCTTGTCGGCTAACAGCTTCAACGTCAAATCGGGACCGGCGGTAGGGCCAATTCTCGGTGGTTGCAGGCCCCCGCAACCAACGTTACTTGCGCCCCCGTTTCCTTGGAATGGGGGCGTTTGTTTTCGAGGTCGAGGAGGGCTGCCAGCTCGCCATAGAACTCGACCTGGAACTTCCCATTCTTCGACACAAGTCGGAGCTCTTGGATAAGTTCGCGGAGGCATTCAGCAGCCTCTGGGCGCGTGCTGTCGTCCTTCAGGGCGGCGGCGAGGTTCATGACTTTCTGGCGGTAGAGCTCCGCAAGATTCGGATGACAGCAAGATCCAGGCGCTCGATCGTACTGCAAGAGCTGCGCAAAAACCGCCGTCTAGGTCTGGTCTCGGCGCTTTCGAGAGACTTACGGCGTGGAGCAAATGCACGTCCGCCATCGGCGACCAAGCGGCCGTTTCTGAGCCTAATGCCAAAATCTGCTTCTGACCGAAACCGGACGTCCGCGGGCCCAACCGGCAGTTGACCGCGAGGTCCAGAATCACCATTCTCTAATGGTCACCGCTGTCTTGCGGAAGAGACCGGCTAATCCCGGCGCCGAAGGAGCAACCGCCCCGGAAACTCTCAGGCAACAAGGACCGCAAGGCATACTGACACTCTGGAAAGCGGTCAGGTTTTCCTGGCCCACCGACGAGGAGAAGGCGCAGCTGCCCCCTGGGGCATGTGCCGAATCTTTCAGGTCTCGTGACAGAGGGGGCTCTTACCGGCGGGATTTCGCCGGTGGCGAGTTCGAGGAGCCTCTGCATGAGTGTCAAAGCCGCCCAAGAAACGTCAGCCGCATTGAAGCGGACGCCACTGCATGCGTTGCACTTGACGCTGGACGCCCGCATGGCGCCCTTCGCCGGCTACGACATGCCGCTCAACTACGCGGCCGGTGTCCTCAAAGAGCACAGGCATACGCGCGCCGCGGCAAGTCTGTTCGACGCCTCGCATATGGGGCAGATCCTGGTGCGCGCGCGGTCGGGCTCGTCGGCCGATGCCGCGCATGCGCTCGAGCGCCTCGTTCCCGCCGACATCGTGGGATTGGCGCCGGGCCGGCAGCGCTACACCTTCTTCACAAACGACGACGGCGGCATTCTCGATGACCTGATGGTCGCCAACCGTGGCGATCACTTTCTCCTCGTGGTCAATGCGGCATGCAAAGAACAGGACGAAACGCTCTTGCGCGACGCGCTGTCGGCGGACTGCAGCGTCGAGCCAACGGATCATGCATTGATCGCGGTGCAGGGGCCGAAGGCGGAAGCGGCGCTCGCCCACCTCGCCCCCGATTGCGCCAGCATGCGATTCATGGACGTACGCGAAACGGCGATAATGGGCACGATATGCGTCGTCTCCCGGTCTGGATATACCGGCGACGACGGCTTCGAGATCTCGACGCCACCGGATGTCGCTCGTGAGCTTGCGGAAGGTTTGCTGGAGAACCCGGATATGGCTCCGGCAGGGCTCGCTGCACGGGACACGCTGAGGCTCGAAGCTGGACTGTGCCTATATGGAGCCGACCTCGATGCGGCGACCACGCCGGTGATGGCCGGCTTGTCTTGGGCGATTTCGCCGGCGCGACGCGAGGATGGGCAACGAGCTGGCGGCTTCCCGGGCGCAGCAGTCATTCTCGGCGAGTTGGAGAGAGGCAGTGCCACCCATCGCGTCGGTTTGTTCCCCCAAAGCCGAGCCCCTATCCGCGCAGGAACCTCGCTGTTTGCCGACGAAGCCGGCGCGGCGCCAATTGGTCACGTGACCTCGGGCGGGTTCGGTCCAAGCCTCGATCGGCCCATCGCCATGGGCTACGTCCACACCGAGTTCTCCAAGCCGGGAACTCAATTGTTTGCCGAGGTTCGCGGCACGCGGCTGCCTGCTGTCGTCAGCCCTCTCCCCTTCGTTGAACACCGGTACAAACGCGGGTGAGCCCGCAAGGAGGTAATCTTGCTGAAATTCACCAAGGACCACGAATGGATGAGGATCGACGGAGATGTGGCGACCGTGGGCATCACGGCCCATGCGGCCGAGCAGCTCGGCGACCTCGTCTTCGTGCAGCTGCCCGATGTCGGCACAACGCTCGACAAGGGCCAGGAGGTTGCCGTTGTTGAATCAGTTAAGGCAGCATCGGACGTATACGCACCACTTGCCGGTGAGGTGGTGGAAACAAACCAAGACATCGTCGACGACCCCTCGATCGTGAACGCCAGCCCGGAAGGCGACGGTTGGTTCTACAAGCTGAAGCTCGCCGACTTGGGAGCCGTCGACAGTCTCCTGGACGAAGCCGCCTACAAGGAGCTCATCGGCTGAATGGAACACGTCATGGCACCCAGAAAGACGAGCTACGAGCCGTACGACTTCGCCAACCGCCGGCACATCGGGCCGTCTCCGGAGGAGATGGCGGCGATGCTCGATGTCGTGGGCGCGGCCAACCTCGATGTGCTGATCGCGGAAACGGTACCGGCGGGTCTTCGCCAGGCGAAGCAGCTCGATTTTGGCCGCCCGTTGTCCGAGCGCGGCGCACTCGATCGCTTGCGCGAGACGGCCAACAAGAACCGTGTCCTCACTTCGCTCATCGGCCAGGGCTATCACGGCACGATCATGCCCCCCGCCATCCAACGCAATATTCTGGAAAACCCGGCGTGGTACACGGCCTACACGCCCTATCAGCCGGAGATCAGTCAGGGCCGGCTCGAGGCGCTACTCAACTTCCAGACGCTGGTCGCCGACCTGACGGCGCTCGATATTGCCAACGCCTCGCTCCTCGACGAGGCGACGGCCGCGGCCGAGGCTATGGCGCTTGCGCATCGGGTCACAAAGTCGAAGGCTACTGCTTTCTTCGTCGATGCGCAGTGCCTGCCGCAGACGATCGCGGTCTTGAAGACGCGTGCCGAGCCGCTCGGCTGGGAGATCGTCATCGGCGATCCGTTCGACGACTTGGAACCGGGGAGGGTTTTTGGCGCGCTGTTCCAGTATCCCGGCGTTGAGGGCTCGTTCCACGACTTCTCCGATGTAATTGCCAAGTTGCATGAGGCTCAGGCCTTAGCCGTCGTTGCGGCGGATCCGCTGGCGCTCGCACTGCTCAAACCGCCGGGCGAGATGGGCACCGACATCGCCGTCGGGTCGATGCAGCGGTTTGGCATGCCGATGGGCTATGGCGGGCCACATGCCGCCTACATGGCCGTCAAGGATGCCTATAAACGCGCTTTGCCGGGGCGTTTGGTAGGCGTGTCGATCGATTCCCGGGGAAACCGCGCGTACCGGTTGGCGCTGCAGACCCGCGAGCAGCACATCCGCCGACAGAGCGCGACGTCGAACATCTGCACGGCGCAGGTCCTGCCCGCCGTGATCGCGTCCATGTATGCCGTATTCCACGGGCCAAAAGGGCTCAAGGCTATCGCTGAGCGCGTGCACCGCAAGGCGGCGCGTTTGGCGGACGGCCTCGAGTCGCTCGGCTTCAAGATCCGCCCCGGCGCCTTCTTCGACACCATAACCGTCGAGGTCGGACCCTATCAGGGGCTTGTCATGAAGAATGCCATCGATAACGGCATTAACCTGCGCAAGGTCGGAACGGATCGTATCGGCATCACGGTCGACGAATGCACGCGGCCCGACACGCTCGAAGCCGTTTGGCGGGCATTCGGCGGCGACAAGCTCGTGTATCCCGAAACCTACCCCGAATATCGGCTGCCCAAGCCGCTGATCCGTCAGTCCGCGTATCTCACCCACCCCGTGTTCCACATGAACCGGGCGGAAAGCGAAATGACGCGCTACATGCGCCGCCTCGCTGACCGCGACCTGGCGCTGGATCGCGCCATGATCCCGCTCGGCTCCTGCACCATGAAGCTCAACGCGACGGCCGAGATGCAGCCGATCACGTGGCCCGAGTTTGCGGAAATTCATCCTTTCGCGCCGGCAGATCAGACCTTGGGCTATGCGGAGATGATCGAGGATCTCTCAGAGAAGCTGTGCCAAATCACCGGCTACGATGCGTTTTCCATGCAGCCCAATTCGGGCGCGCAAGGAGAGTACGCAGGGCTCCTCACCATCCGCGCATACCACAAAGCCAACGGCGACGATCATCGGGACATCTGCTTGATCCCGGCCTCGGCGCACGGGACCAACCCCGCATCGGCGACCATGAGCGGCTTCAAGGTCGTCGTCGTCGGGACGGACGCGCACGGCAATATCGACCTCGCGGACTTCCGGGCCAAGGCCGAGGCGAACGCCGCGAACCTCGCCGCGGTGATGATCACCTATCCCTCGACACATGGCGTGTTCGAAGAAACGCTGCGCGAGATCTGCGATACGACCCACGCCAACGGCGGACAAGTCTACCTCGACGGCGCCAACATGAACGCGCTCGTGGGCCTCGCACGGCCGGGCGATTTGGGTCCCGACGTCGGCCATCTGAACCTGCATAAGACGTTCTGCATCCCGCATGGCGGCGGCGGCCCCGGCATGGGACCGATCGGCGTCAAGGCGCACTTGCTTCCTTTCCTGCCGGGCCATCCCGAGACCGGCGGCAATGCCATGACGGTGTCAGCGGCGCCGTATGGCTCCGCCTGCATTCTGGCAATCTCCTGGAGCTACCTCCTGATGATGGGCGGGGCCGGGCTTACGCAAGCCACGCGTGTCGCGATCCTGAGCGCCAACTATATCGCCGCGCGGCTATCGGAGGCTTACGACGTGCTCTACACCGGCAGCAAAGGACGGATTGCGCATGAATGCATCATCGACACCCGTCCCCTCAACGCGAGCGCCGGCGTGACTGTCGACGACATTGCCAAGCGGCTCATTGACTGCGGCTTCCATCCGCCGACAATGAGCTGGCCGGTACCGGGCACGTTGATGGTCGAGCCGACGGAATCGGAAACCAAGGAAGAACTGGACCGGTTCTGCGACGCCATGCTCGCGATCCGCGAGGAGGTCTCGGCCATTGAGCAAGGCCGATACCACAGCACGAACAATCCTTTGAAGAATGCACCGCATACGGTCGAAGACCTTATCGGCGAGTGGCAGCGCCCCTACTCTAGAGAATGCGCGTGCTTTCCAGCCGGGGCCTTCCGCGTCGACAAGTATTGGCCGCCGGTCAATCGCGTCGACAATGTCCACGGCGACCGCCACCTCGTCTGCTCGTGTCCGCCCATGGAGTCCTATGTCAAAGCCGGGCAGACAGACGAAGAAGCACGAGTGTCGCAGGCCTAGCTCCACATCGTATGTCGCGTATCCCCTATGCAGAATCTTGATAGGGAATCTTGTCCATGCGGACAGCCGCGAACTGCCTAGAGAGTGCACTTATGGCACGAACCGGACGTGCTGACCGGCGAGCCTCTAGGTCTGCTCCTGACCCAAAGCGGACATCGTTTCGGTAATCCTAGCTACGCACGGGAACGTCTCGGAGATCCTGTTTCAGCTAGCGGATCGACGTCTGGTCACTATTCATTTCGTTGAACGTACCCGGAGAAGATGGGCTCAGCTTCCGGGTTTCTCTCTAGAAAGATATGCCGACTACGGTCACGTTCCTGGAGCTGCGTTTGGGGAGAAGAGCTGTTGACCGTCAATCTTATAGCTCGCGATTGCCTTCTGGCCCTCGGCACTGATCAGCCAGTCGATGAAAGCTTGGCCCTTCTCGGCCTTCACGCGGGTGTGCCTTTCCGGATTGACCAGGATCACGCCATATTGGTTGAAAAGCGCAGGGTCGCGCTCGACGAGCACTTTGAAGTCGTACTTGTTCGCAAAGCTGAGCCAAGTGCCGCGGTCGGTGAGCGTGTAGGCGTGCTTGCCGACGGCCGTGTTTAGCGTCGTGCCCATGCCGGAACCGGTTTCCAAGTACCAGTCGCCGCTCGCATGCGTTGGATCGACGCCGGCCTTCTGCCATAGCCTCAGCTCGGCCTTATGCGTGCCGGAGTTATCGCCGCGGGAGGCGAACGGCGCCTCGGCCGCGGCGATAACTTTGAGCGCTTGGTCTGCGTCCTTTAATCCCGCGATACCGGCGGGGTCGGAGGCAGGCCCAACGATGACGAAGTCGTTATACATTACGTCGTGCCGCTTCACGCCCCAGCCTTCGGCGACGAACTTTTCCTCGTCGGGCTTGGAGTGCACGAGCACGACGTCGCCGTCTCCATTCCTGCCGTTCTTGAGGGCCTGGCCCGTACCGACGGCGACCACCCGCACGTCGATGCCGGTTTTCTCTGTGAACTTCGGCAGTATGTGATCGAACAGCCCCGAGTTCTGGGTCGATGTGGTGGACTGCACAATAATGAAGTCGTCGTCGACCGCGAAACTCGAGCAGCTCAGCGACGCAAACAATAGCGCGGAGCCAAGACCAAGGATCCATCGTCGGTGAATGAGCACCGGAAACCTCCAAGTGAAGCTCAAAGTACCAAACCGCCACTCAGGAACGCACGCAACTCCTCGCTTTGCGGATCATCGAAAAAGTTCTGAGCGTCTTGATGCTCGAGAACGCGGCCGTGATGCAGAAACATGACGTCGTCGGCCAGCCGCCGCGCCTGACCAATGTCGTGCGTCACAAGGATCACTTTGATGCCGCGGCGTTGAGCGTCCAGCAGCAGCCGCTCGATAGCCAGTGTCGACGCCGGATCGAGGCTCGACGTCGGCTCGTCAAGAAACAGTACGTTGGGCTCCAAACTGAGCGCCCGGGCAAGGCAGAGCCGTTGCTGTTCGCCACCCGACAGGACGCGAGCCGGCATGGCAGCGTGGCACTCCAGTCCGGCAAGCCGAAGCGCCTCGTCAACGCAAATCGCGCGTTTGTCACGCTTGATCCCGCGGAGACCCAGCGCATGCGAAACGTTCGCAGCCACCGAGCGGCGCAGCAGCACCGGCCTTTGGAAGACCATCGCTTGCTGGTGGGCCATGGCGCGATCCATCTGGCGCCCGGCCCAAAGGATCTCCCCGTTCGTGGGAAGGATCAGCCCATGCATCAGTCTGAGGAGAATGCTTTTTCCCGCGCCGTTCGGCCCCATGATGGCGGTGATGCGGCGAGACCGGATGGTTGCATTGACGTCGTTGATCACCCGCTTGCCACCCGTCTCATAGACGAGCCCCTTCAGCTCGGCCGGCAAAGGCGGACTCGCGAGACGATCGCCGAAGTCTTTCAGGGGCGAGGTGGGATCAAGCATAGGCGAGACGGTTGGCAAAACGCTGTACCCAAAGCAGCGAGGCGTTGACGGCTAAGGCAATGGTAAGAAGAACGATGCCCAGCGCCAATGCGAGTGCGATGTTTCCCTTCGATGTTTCCAAGGCAATGGCCGTCGTCATCGTCCGCGTCACGTGATCAATATTGCCGCCAACGATCATGACGGCGCCGACCTCGGCGATCGCGCGGCCGAAGCCAGCCAGAACTGCGGTGATCAGGCGATAACGCCCGTCCCAAAGTAGCGTGGTGACAATAGCACTGGACGAGGCTCCCAGCGAGCGCAGCTGTTCGTCATATTCTTCCAGAAGGTCTTGGCAGGCCTGCCGCGTCAGGGCGCCGATAATCGGCGTCACCAGAACAACCTGAGCGATAATCATCGCTGTCGGCGTGTAGAGAAGCTGCAGCACACCCAGCGGCCCCACATTCGACAAAAGGAGATAGACGACAAGTCCTGCGACGACCGGAGGCAGCCCCATCAGAGCGCTGAGTACCGCCGATACCGCGCCGCGCCCCGGGAAGCGATAGACCGCCAGCGCCCCGCCAATGGCAAATCCGAGCAGGCTGGCAATGACAACCGCCGCCAAGCTGACTTTGAGGGACAGGATAAGGATCTCGACCAGATTCGGATCGAGCGTGACGATGAGACCAAGAGCTGTGCGAAAAGCGTCGATAAAGTCGGTCATTGAACGACGTGGGTCCGTGATTATCGATCAGGATTTCCGATCAGCCATTCGGCTTTTCGGATCGTTCGTGCAAAAAAGTATGCCTCTTCGCTGCTATCCGAAGTGGATTGTCCCACTTCCCTTGCTCCACCATACTAGTGGCTGGTATCACAACTTTGGAAGCTAACAAATTTTCCGTTGGGCCTCAGTTTGATCTGAGAGGAAGATTGGTGGAGCGTGGAGCAGGAAGCCCCTATGAATGGCGGGCCTGATCGGCCTGCAAGAAATGTTGGCTCTCGTAAGCGTGCGCGAGGATTCCCCAAGGGTCGGCAGCTCGACGTCAGCGCTCTGGAGCAAGTCCGTGAACTGTTGGGCGACCGTCCGCGCCGTCACGATCTCCTCATCGAATACCTCCACCTAATTCAGGATCATTATCACCACATCTCCAGCCGGCACCTCCGTGCTCTGTGCGAGGAGTTGAAATTACCGCAAGCCGCCGCCTACGAGGTAGCGACGTTCTACGCGCATTTCGACGTCGTGAAGGAGGGCGAGACGCCCCCGCCGCGCACCACCATTCGGGTTTGCGATTCCATCACCTGCGCCATCAAAGGGGCCGACGCACTCTATGATGCACTAAAGGCCGGCACGGACCCGTCGGAGGTGCGGGTTTTGAAGGCACCGTGCATGGGGCGCTGCGATACCGCGCCCGTGTGCGAGATCGGACATTATTTCGTTGACCACGCAACGCCCGACCGGGTTCAAGCGGATCTCGATAGCGGCCGGCACGATCCTCATATCCCCGAATACAAAGATCTCGCCGCCTATCGCGCCGAGGGCGGTTACGCCATGCTGGAAGAATGCCGAACCGGGCAGCGCAGCGTCGAGGACGTCATCGACGAGATGTCTGACGCCGGTTTGCGCGGGCTCGGCGGCGCGGGCTTCCCTGCGGGCAAGAAGTGGCAGATTGTCCGCTCGTTTCCAGGCCCTCGGCTGATGACGATCAACGGTGATGAAGGCGAGCCTGGCACCTTCAAGGACCGTTACTATCTCGAGCGCAATCCCCATCAAATGCTCGAGGGCGCCTTGATCGGTGCCTGGGCGGTCGAGGCTGAGCGCATCTATCTATACATGCGCGACGAGTATCCCGCTGTACTCCATATTCTGGCGCGCGAGATCGCAGCGCTCGAATCGTCAGGCATCATCAAGAAGGGCGACATTGAGCTTCGCCGCGGCGCTGGCGCGTATATATGCGGTGAAGAGTCGGCGATGATCGAGTCCATCGAGGGCAAGCGCGGCTATCCGCGCAATCGTCCGCCCTACATCGCCGAGGTCGGGCTGTTTGGACGCCCGACGCTGAACCACAACGTCGAGACGCTCTACTGGGTGCCCGCCATCCTGGAGAAGGGCGCCAAGTGGTTCGCCGATCACGGCATGAACGGTAGCAAGGGCTTCCGGTCCTGGTCCGTGTCGGGCCGCGTGAAGAAACCGGGCGTCATTATCGCGCCCGCCGGCGTCACCGTGAATGAGCTGATCGAGCGCGCAGGCGGCATGGAGGACGGCCATGACTTCAAGGCCTATCTTCCGGGCGGCGCCTCCGGCGGTATTCTCCCGGCGCGCCTCGGCGACGTCCCTCTCGATTTCGGAACCTTGGACAAGTACGGATCGTTTGTGGGCAGCCACGCGATCGTCATCTTCTCGCAACAGGATCGCGTCGTGGACGTCGCGGTCAACCTGCTTCAGTTCTTCAAAAACGAATCGTGCGGCCAATGCACCCCTTGCCGCGTTGGCTGCGACAAGGCCGTGGCTCTGCTCAAGAAAGACGAGTGGGACGGTGACCTCCTGAGCGAGCTCGCACAGGCCATGCGCGATGCCTCGATCTGCGGACTTGGCCAAGCCGCCCCGAATGCCTTTGTCACCGCGATGGAGTTTTTCTCTGACGAGGCCGTCCCGGACGCCGGCGGACCGCCGGCGAGATATTGATGGAGGACGCCATGACAGACGAGACAAGCGAACTGCATTTCACCCTCGACGGGAAATCGGTCTCGGCTAAGCCGGGTGAAACCATCTGGCAGGTGGCAAAGCGCCACGGGATCGATATCCCGCATCTGTGCTGGCTGCCGGAGCCTGGTTACGCGGCCGACGGCAACTGCCGCGCCTGTATGGTCGAGGTCGAGGGTGAACGCACACTGACGGCGTCGTGTATTAGAAAGCCTGCCCCCGACATGGTGGTCAGGACGGCCACGGACCGCGCCGTCAAGGCGCGCCGCATGGTCATGGAACTGCTCCTCGCGGACCAGCCGCCGCAGGAGGACTCGCCTGACCGGGTGTCGCCGTTCTGGCATTGGGCCGATGAGCAGGACATTCATACTTCGCGCTTCCCTGCGAGCGATATCATCAAGCCGGACCTGTCGCATCCGGCGATGGCCGTCAATCTCGACGCTTGCATCGAGTGCGGTTTATGCGTGCGTGCCTGCCGCGACGTGCAAGTGAACGACGTCATCGGCATGGCGTTTCGGGGCTTCGACGCCAAACCCGTGTTCGACTTCGACGATCCCATGGGGAAATCGACTTGCGTGGCCTGCGGTGAGTGCGTGCAGGCCTGCCCCACCGGCGCGCTTATGCCCAAGTCGATCGTCGATCCGATCACGCAACACGGATCCCGCGAGGTCGACCGCGAAGTCCACTCCGTGTGTCCGTATTGCGGCGTCGGCTGCCAGATCAGCTATCAGATCAAGGATGAGAAGATTGCGTTCGTGCAGGGGCGCAACGGCTACTCGAACGAGAACCGGCTTTGCGTGAAGGGCCGTTTCGGCTTCGACTACGTCAGCAATCCCCAGCGGCTGATGAAACCACTGATCCGCAAGCCGGACATGCCAAAGGGCGTGAACGTCGACCCCTCGAACCCCTACACCCACTTCCGTGAGGCAACCTGGGAGGAGGCGCTCGACGTCGCTGCGTCCGGCTTGTCGCGCATCGCCGACGAGCATGGCGGCCAGGCCATTGCCGGGTTTGGTTCGGCCAAATGTTCGAACGAGGAAGCCTATCTATTCCAGAAACTGATCCGCACACGCTTCCAGAGCAACAATATCGATCACTGCACGCGCCTATGTCATGCGTCGTCGGTTGCGGCATTGATCGAAGGCATTGGATCAGGCGCCGTGACGGCCACGTTCAATGAGGTCGAGCATGCCGACGTTATTGTCATCATCGGCGCTAATCCGACGGAAAACCATCCGGTGGCCGCGACCTTCTTCAAGCAGGCGGCGCGGCGCGGCGCCAAGCTGATCGTGATCGATCCGCGCGGCCAGGCGCTTCGCAACTACGCGACGCATATGCTGCGGTTTAAGTCGGGGAGCGATGTGTCGCTCCTGAACGGCATCATGCACGCGATCGTCGAGGAAGGTCTCTACGACGTTCAGTATGTGCAGGCGCACACCGAGAACTTCGAGCGGCTGAAGGAAAAGCTGGCTGCCTATAGCCCGGAATCGGTTGCCCCGATTTGCGGGATTGACGCCGAGACGATCCGAGAAGTGGCACGAGTTTTCGGCAATGCTGACCGCGCCATGATTTTCTGGGGCATGGGCATATCCCAGCATGTGCACGGCACCGACAACTCCCGGTGTTTGATTTCTCTCGCCCTGATGTGTGGCCAGGTGGGCCGGCCCGGTACGGGTCTGCATCCGTTGCGGGGGCAGAACAACGTGCAAGGCGCATCCGATGCCGGTCTCATTCCGATGTTCTATCCGGACTATGCCGACGTCGAGGCCGAGCCCGTCTATACAAAGTTCGAGGAGCTTTGGCAGACGCCCCTATCAAAGAAGGCCGGGCTCACGGTGGTCGAAATCATCAATGCGGCGAACGCCGGCACGATCAAGGCCATGTACATTCAGGGCGAAAACCCGGCCATGTCCGACCCGGATCTCGATCACGCGCGCGCCGGTATCGCCAAGCTCGAACATCTCGTGGTGCAGGACATCTTCCTCACCGAGACCGCAATGATGGCGGACGTCGTGCTGCCCGCCTCCGCGTGGCCGGAGAAGACGGGCACCGTCACCAACACGAACCGTCAGGTTCAGATGGGACGCAAGGCGCTGAACCTGCCCGGGGACACGCGCGAAGATCTCTGGATCATCATAGAGTTGGCCAAAAGGCTGGGTCTGCCCTGGAGCTACACCCATCCTTCGCAGGTCTTTGAGGAGATGAAGCGCGCGATGCCGTCGCTCGACAACATCACGTGGGAGCGTGTGGATAACGAATCCTCGGTGATTTATCCCTGCCCTGAGCCTGATCATCCGGGCGAGGCCGTAGTCTTCGGCGACGGATTCCCGACAAAGTCGGGCCGGGCCTATCTTGTGCCCGCCGATGTCTTGCCGCCTGCGGAAGTTCCGGACCAGGAATATCCGTTCGTGCTGATGACGGGGCGGCAGCTGGAGCATTGGCATACGGGCGCCATGACGCGCCGTGCTGACGTACTCGATTCCCTCGAGCCCGGTCCGACGGCAAGCCTGCACCCCAATACGCTCGCTCGCTACGACATCGCTCCCGGCGATCTCATGCGTGTCACGACAAGGCGTGGTTCGATCGAACTGACGGCCCGCGCCGATATGGCAGTCCAGGAGGGCACCGTCTTCATTCCTTTCGCGTACGTCGAAGCCGCGGCCAACATCCTAACCAATCCGCAGCTCGATCCGTACGGCAAGATCCCCGAGTTCAAGTATTGCGCGGTTAGGATCGGCCCTGCGGACGGCGAGACCCCGCGCGTACCCGAGCCCAGTCTCGACGTGACAGCTTCGGGCCTGTAGCCGTAAGATTCACCATGGCCCCGCCCAATGGTGTTGTTGGAATCCTGCTCGCCGGCGGAAAATCAAGCCGCATGGGAGGCGGCGACAAGTGTCTGCGGCCGCTCGGCGGGGAGCCGATTCTCGCACGTATCATCGATCGCTTGAGCCCGCAGGTCGCGGAAATTGTCATCAACGCCAACGGCGATCCGTCACGCTTCGAGGCATTCGGCCACCCAGTCGTGCCGGACAGTGTCGCCGGCTTTCAGGGACCTTTGGCCGGCGTCCTTGCGGGACTCGAATGGATAAAAGCGAACCGGCCCAGGGTCGAGTATGCGGTGACAATCGCGACAGACACGCCCTTCTTTCCTGCCGATCTTGTGCAAAAGTTCCTCGAGTCGCCCGGCAACGCTTCAGGTTTTCGCATCGCGCAATCCGATGCCGGTTTGCATCCTGTGATCGGGCTTTGGCCAATCGGGCTCGGCGAAGAACTTGAGCAATCTCTCAAACGTGGCGAACGGAAAGTGACAGCCTGGACCACGGATCACGGAGCGGTACCGGTTTTCTTTCCGCCGGTCGACGTCGGTTCGCGGAGCATTGACCCATTCTTCAATATCAATGCGCCGGAGGATCTGGCCGCGGCCGAGGCGCTGCTGGGCGAGGCGGCGTCATGAGCCCGCCTGTCTTCGGCGTGGTCGGTTGGAAGAACTCCGGTAAGACCACACTCATGACCGGTCTCATCCATGAACTTACGGCCCGGGGCTTTGCCGTTTCCGTCCTCAAGCATGCCCATGTGAACTTCGACGTGGATCACCCGGGGCGCGACTCGTTCAAGATGCGTGAGGCCGGCGCCACGCAGATCATCCTTTCCTCACCGCGCCGCTTTGCCTTGATGCGCGAGTTGGGCGATGCTCCAGAGATGAGCTTCGGTGAGCTTATGCAGCATGCCGGGCCGTGCGATGTCGTATTGGTCGAAGGCTATAAGCGCGAGACATATCCAAAGATCGAGATCAGGCGCGACGGGGCTGCATCGCGCGAGTCTTTGTCTGCTGAAGTGCCCGGGATCGTTGCAATTGCCTCCGACCGGCCGGATGGCGAGACGGAGTCTCTGCCGGTCTTCCCAATCGACGCCACCGAGCGCATAGTCGATTTCATGCTCAAGGCCGTGGGTTTGGAGCGATCATGACGCAAGCCAAGCTGATCGACGATTGCTTCGTCCTCGACAAGGATCGCCTACCACATCACGAGGCGATTGAGATTCTCAAGTCTCGCGTCCGCCCGGTGACGGGGACGGAGTCCGTGTCAGTCGCGGAAGCAAACGGCCGCTTCCTGGCCGAAGCAGTTGTCTCGCCGCGCGCGATCCCCGGACATGATAATGCGGCGGTCGACGGTTACGCATTCGCTTCGCGAGAATATGATCCGAAAGCTGGGACGGACTTCGACATCGTCGGCGAAGCCATGGCGGGGCACCCGTTCCAGGGTTCGGTTCCGCAAGGTGCCGCTGTGCGAATTTTCACCGGCGCGGTGATACCCGCTGGCCTCGATACAGTTGCGATGCAGGAGGACGTGCAAGTCTCAGCGCGTGAAAGCTCACGCCGTGCGCATGTGCCGGCGGGGCTCAAGGCGGGCGCCAATCGGCGACTTGCGGGCGAGGACACCAAGGCCGGCGAGATGCTGCTTGCGCCGGGAAGGCGGTTGCGGCCGCAAGATGTCGCGAGCGCCGCGGCCACGGGTCTCGGTGCGCTCTTGTGCCATGCGCCGCTGAAGGTCGCTGTGTTCTCAACTGGCGATGAGGTCCTCAGACCTGGCGACCCTTTCGTCGACGGAGCTGTCTACGATGCCAACGCGCCGATGTTGCAGGGCCTGATCTCCGCAAGCGGCGCCCAGGCCGTCGACATGGGCGTGCTTCCGGATACACCGGAGGCGGTCACTTCGGCGCTTGCTAAAGCAAGCCGCGACTTTCACGTCATTGTGCTCTCCGGAGGCGCCAGCCAGGGGCAGGAGGACCATGTCGTTCGTAGTATCGATGCGCTGGGGAAGCGACACCTCTGGCAGATTGCGATCAAGCCTGGGCGCCCTATGAGTTTCGGGCAGATTTGCGACTGTGTCGTCCTCGGTCTGCCGGGGAACCCCGTGGCCGTGTTCGTCTGCTATCTCATTTATGTGCGCCCGTTCGTCACGCGGCTTGCAGGAGGGGCCTGGCCGGAGCCAGTGCGCTTCCCCGTACCGGCCGCATTCAGTCAGCGGAAGAAGCCGGGACGGCGCGAATTCTGGCGCGCAATGCTTGCGCGCGAGAATGGGAAGCTTGTAGCGACCAAGTTTCCGCGCGATGGGTCGGGGCTCATCTCTTCACTGCGCGAGTCCGATGGCTTGATTGAACTCGGTGAAGATGTGGAATCAGTCGGCAATGGCGACCTAGTCGATTTCATTCCGTTCGCCGAGTTTGATCTTGGTCAGCGTCAAACCGGGTTAGAATGCCTGAAGGCTAAGGGCGACTCTTGATGGGAGGGCAGCGATGCAAACGTTCGCTACCGATCGCGAGCGCGCCGCCAATGACTTGGCGGAGCGGCTATTCTTCGAACTCGAGAAACACGGCAATCGTTTCTCACTGCACCGAAAAATCGGTGACCGCATGCGCCGAGACAATATGACTCTCGATGAAGTCGAGCAGGTGCTCGAACGCTGGAAGCTGGAAGGGCCACACGGCGGCTAGGACTTGCCCGCTGTCGCCCGCTATTGACCCAAAGTAGTCGTCGCGCTCGACGGCTAACCGAGCGAGATTTGCAGGGCGATCAGGCCGATATAGACCGCCAGGATGCTGATGCCTTCGAAGCCGACGCCTCGGCGATCGCGCATGATTAGTCCAACCAAGAGTATTGCCGCCAAGAGAGTGCCGGCGACCAGCAGCAGCGCATCGCGACTCCCCATGGCGTGATAGATCGAGCCTTCGCGATAAGCCAGATCCGACAAGCTAAGAAAAAGAACGTCGAAGGTATTGCCGCCGACGATGCCGCCGACGGCCAACTGCAACGCTCCGCGACGCACGGCTGCAAGCGTGGTGACCAATTCGGGCAAAGAAGTTGTGGTCGCCGTCAATAGGGTACCGACGACGGTCTGCGAAATGCCGAACTCGCGCGATATCTGGGCGCCGGTCGTCGCCACCAGATACCCGGCCACACCGAGGATCACAGCAAGTGCGGCGAACCGGACGAGAAGATAGGCGAGCTGCGAGCTCTTGTGTTGGCTCTCCGGTTGGTCCGGGACTGTATCTTTGGTTTTCTCGGGATGCCACATGGGCCGCTTCGCAAGAGCCACCGCCGCACGTGCCCCGAAGATATAGACCGCCACCAGGACAATCGAGGCGGGGTGGACGACCCACAAAGCAAACGGTGGAGTTAGATACGCGGCAAGCGCCACGCTGAGGAGCAAAATGAGTATCGCCGCTTGAAGCGTGTTCTTCTCGTCGGCCGCGGCGTGCTCCAGATTGACCTTGCGATAGGTCATATCGGCAACCACGAGAAATACGGTCTGCACGCAAATTCCACCGATGGCATTGGAGACAGCAAGGGACACCAACCCCTCGGACGCTGCGGATATGGACGTGACGGCGCCGGAAAGCGACGTACTGGCGCCGAGAAACATGCCGCCGACCACCGCTTCGCCCAGCCTGGTACGGTCGGCGAGTATGTCGGCGAGTTTGGCCATTCGCACGCCGGCGATCGCAATCACGACGGCGGCCAGTAAGAATAGACCCAATGCCATAAGCGTCGAGAGATCCTACATATCGGTCATGGGCGCGGCGGCCGACCTCATCGACATAGAACCCGGAGGTTACCCTTCGCCGGCTCGGCGCGGCAACCGGTCCTAAGCGCCATAACGCATAAAAATGAATGCCATGGCCCGTCGCTTGTCGTAGCTGCCGTTGGCGGGGTCCATGAATCCTTCAAGCCAGGCCGTCACAGCGTCAGCATTGTCGAGATCGAGATCGGTTCGTGCCTTCTCGAGGCGAGCCGCAGCCCGCCGTGCGGAGCGAGCCTCCTTGATGTGCTCGATCAACCTCGTCAACGAAGCCGCGTCGCGTGCGGTGAGCCCCTCTACGGGGAGGCTCGTTGGTTTCATTTGGAAGCCCGGAACGTGAGTTGCGGCAAGCTCGATCGCCAATCTCATCCATCCTGCGTCCTCGTGCAGATCGATGCCGTAGTGATCCGCGAGGGCCTCGACACGCTCCCAGTACGCCTCAGGGCCATCTTCGACCTCCAACGGTTCGTTCAGAACGCCCGTGTATTTCGACATGATCTCGTTCCTTCTTGGGTCGCCGGGGGAGATGCTGTTATCAACCGCGATCCACAAGGCCGTCGACCCCGTCGCGCTTGGCGCAATGGGCGCAACAGAAAATCCTGCCGTCCTGTTCGACGCCGTGTCCTACAATGCGGACGCCGCAGTGTGCGCAGAGCGGTGCCAAAGCCGTGATAGCGCACTCGAAACTGTCGAAGTGGTAGCTCTGGCCCTGCATGTGAACTTCGAACGTCTTGTCGTAGTCGTTGCCACATGTTGCACATTTGGTCATAGGAGCCTCCTTCAAGAGCCGGAATTGACTAGCGCGACCGTCCCCGCTCCACGGCAGCTTCCAGCCACGCCACGACCACAAGCAGGAACACCGCCAGGGAGACGGACACCGCAACGATTGCCCACGATGCAAGCGCACACGCGATGCCGAGAGCTGCCGTCACCCACACGGTTGCGGCCGTGGTCAGCCCTTCGACATTGCCCGAACTGGGGTCGCGCATGATCACGCCTGCGCCAATGAAACCGATCCCAGCCATCACGCCCTGAATGACGCCTTGCACGACACGGCTCAACGCATCGGGATGATCGGCCAGGACGTTAAAATGGACGGTCGAGAGCGCGACAAGAGCCGCGCCGAGCGCGACGAGCCCAAGCGTGCGCATGCCGATCGGCTTGTCCGCAATGTCGCGGTTCAGGCCAATCCCCATACCCACAGCGACGGCCGCAACGAGGCGCGCACTGACATCGACAAATTCGAGGTCTGCATCAGCCATGATCACTTAGACAACACGCCCTCACCGCCGATGTTCCAGTACGCGCGTATCCACTGGGTGGCGGGTCGAAAAACTCGCCAGTCCTTCGTTGCCGTCGTTGTTTCGGCTCCAGCCGCGGAACCCTAACGCGCGCTTTTGCGCGACAGGTCTTTGAGCGCCGCCTCACTGCTTGCCTCTTCCTCGGCCTCCTTCTGGCCGAGCTTCGGTGGACGGCGGTCCTGTTCAGGTTGCTTGGATCCAGTTCCAAAATGCTTGAGCTTGTCTTCACTGCGTTGCTCGAGCCTTGCGTCGTTCTGGCCCAGCCGCCCTTCCGTCGAGCTCAAGACCGAAGCCCCTGTTTTGTGGTCTCTATCCATTGCTTTGCTCCATCTCGCTGTTGGTCCCCGCGGCAATGCCGCTGTTTGCTCGACGTGAGTGGGATGGCCTCGCAAATAGCGACACGCCGCAGGATCGGTGGGGACGCTGTCCGTTCCAGCGTCGGTTGACGTTAGGAGCTATTGCATCGGTTTACGTGGCGTTTGACCGCCACCCGAGTTTGACGGCAGGGCAGCGTGTTTCTGCACCCAACCCTTATTGCAACCTCTCTTGAACTCAGACTTGGAGATTTTCCCGTCTCCGCTCTTGTCCACCAGTTCAAAGTTCACGATGTGACCGCTCAGGGCGTCCTTTGATTTTCTCCAGACGCGTTCGCAATCAGCTTGGTTGAGCACAGCTGTTGGTCTGCCAGAAGGCGGAACACCCTCTGCCTTCTCAGGAACGGGTGCGCCGCCGCCGCCAAGGGCGTAGCTCGTCATCGCGAGCAATGCTGTTGTCGCCAGAATAGCAAGTCTCATGAAAGGCACTCCTTTCATCTCGTATCTGTGATTGAAAGCCGCGCCGACATCACGTGCCGCGGCTATGGAACGTTCGCGGAATGATGCCGCGCTGAACGCTTCGGCGTCATTTTCGTGAACCGCGGATTTGGACGGTCCAAGCAAAATGGGTGCTTAGGCTGCACGCCAAGACGCCTCATCGTGGGCAAGCTTGCCACGATGTTCCGAGAACACGCTCCGTAAACAGGCAACAAGCCCTGCGCGTTCATCGTTGGCTCAGCTCTCGCGTTCAGAACTAGAGCTAGGAGGTGTTGAGCACACTTCAAGGGCAGCAGGGAAAACGTGATGGCCAATCGGGAAAAACGTGATGGCAGTGCAAGAATGGCTCCGATCTGGAGTTCTTCATACAATTCGTGCTCGGCAACGATGTGATTAGCAACGCGTGCGCCGCCTTCATCCTCACCCCACGCCCAATCTGGGTGTTACCCAACTGCTACATGGTTCGGTATACGAAGACTGCCGCAACGATGACCTTCCCAACGTGGTTACCCCGCTCACGAAGGCCTGTAGTTATTCGGAATGTCAACCGTGCCACGCCAACAGCGGAGCAGCAATTGCGCCAACAGCGCCTTTGTCATGGGCGGCCAGAATCTGGCTCGGAAGAGGGCATGGTCTAGGTGCATTTGAGGCTGGTTGCGAGCGCCCGCAACCAATTGGCCCGCTTAGATCGTCGAAATTCGCTTCGCACTTTTCTGGCCGTGACGATCAGGGGTAGGGGCCTTTGGTCGCCACAGGATTGCGCCCCGGCCCGCCGGGATGAACTGCGACAGGGAACGCAGATCCGATTCGACGCCAGCCGCGCCGGAAGAAGGCCAGGTTGTGCGGGAACGTCGCCATTGCACCGGCGAACTGGTCCGAACCCTTCCGTCGCCGGTCGATTTCCTCCTGCATCCGGCGGGCGATTTGGCGTACGCCCCAGAGGTGATTGTAGATGAAGACGGGCTTCAGCAGCGTGATGAAGGGGCGGATGTAGGGCTGGTTGATCCGAACGCGCCATCCCGCCGTCACCGCGCATACTCCCGTACCCGTCGGCTCCACCGCGAGCGTACCGACGCCTTCGAAATCGCCGCTGACGGCGATCGTCATCGAGCGATGGCCGACCAGGTCCACGACCTTCGCCAAGCAGAAGAACGTGTGGGGCAGCATCCCTTTGACATGGAGACGGAGGGTCATACCCATTCCATCCGGCGCGCCGTGATCGAGAACCTGAGCCTTCAGAACGGTACTCGAGCACCAAAGGTGAAAGAGGTCCGGATCCAATACAACCTCGGACAGCTCCTCGGGTTCGGCCCGCAGGTTCCATTCGGATGTGATATCGAAATCGTATGCGTCGTCACGTGCGACGCGGACGGTGCTCATCGCTGCGTCTCCTCGTTCAGCGTGAGATAGAGGCTCGTCTTCTCGGCGCGCCAAACCTTGTGAATGGCGACAAGCGCCACCGGCACCATCGTCACCATGGTCAGAAGCGCCGTCGCGGCATGGATATGTCCGACGCTCAGCTGGCCGCTTTCAACCATGGATGCGGCATGCTCCGGATCGGCCACCGCAGGATTGAGGACGTACTCGACGGCAAACGCCAGATACATCAACGGAACCGAGAGGCGGAGAAGCACGGTGTCCGCTGCCCCTAGGTCGGCCTGCGTTGACGGGGCTGGGCTCCGCAACAGCGCATAGGTCTGAAACATCGTCCAGGTGACCAGGAACCAGCCCAAATAATTGAGAAGCGGTACGCCCAAATGGCTGCCGCCATCGTGCCAGATCCAACGTTGCTCAATTGTCGCCCTGAGTGGATCCATCGACAGGTCCCACAGAACCATGAGGAGGGCCGCGACGAGCGGAACGATCAAACGTTGCGTACGAAAATCGGAGCCGTCCCCTTGCAGGCAAAGGATGCGGGCCATGGCCCAGGAGATGTAGCCCATGAGACAATAGGCGGGCATGACGGATACAGGGACGTGCCCGAGGAACGGGGCCATCACGTCCGTATAGTGATAATTCCCGAAGGGGATACCGGTGACGATGCTGATTGTCTCGAAGGTCCAACCGATGACGAACACTGTCACCGCGAAAAGCAGAAGGTCCCTAGAGCCTTCGAAAATGCGTCCGTGGATGATGACGAACGTGATCATGCCGACCGCGACCAAAGCTGGCGACCAATATTTCAGCGCACCGCCAGGATCGCCCATCGCGTAGAGTGCATTGCCCAGCCAGGCAGCGGCGACGAGATAAAGACTGACGACTGGGAGTGTGAGGATTTTTCGGCTCATAGGCGTTCGCTTCTGCTGAGGATTCATAGGCGCTCGAAACCAACGACGGCTATTCGACCGTCCGTTGAGACAGGACGGATGCCCCGATTCGTTTCCAGGTGCGGCGGAAGAAGGGAATGTTGTGCGGGAACGTCGCCGTCTCTTGTGTGAACCGGTTCGATCCACGCCGGCGCCGGTCGATCTCTTGCTGAAACTGGCGGTGAACCCGACGCATCATGGCGCGATGGTTCCAGAGGAAGACCGGTCGTAGAGCCGGCACCAGAGGACGGATATAGGGCTGACGAATATTGATGCGCCACCGGAAGTCGGCGTCACAGGTTCCATCTCCGTTCGGCATCACGCGCATGTCGCAAAGACCGTCGAAGTCGCCCCTGGCAGTAATCTGCATCGCGCGGTGGGGCTCGACGTAGACAATCGCGCCGATGAAGAAGAACGTATGCGGAAGGATGCCCTTGCTCCGCACGAGCATTCTCATGCCGAGTCCCGTGCTGTCGCCGGGATCGAGCAGTTCCCCCTTCAAGAACGCGCTCGGACACCAGAGTGGGAGCAGTTCCGGATCCAAGATGATGGGGGTCAATTCCTCCGGTTCGGCAATCAACGTCCAGTCCGACCGGATATCGAAGTCATACTGCGCATCGACGGGCGATTCCGTAAAAGCAGAGGCGGGTGAGGGGGCGGTAGCGTCCATCGGGCGTTACTTCCGCTGGAAAGCCATGTTGAAGACCTGGGACCGTTTGCCCGTTCCGATCTCGGTCGCCTGCTGCGTCATCGAGAAGCTGTTTGCCCCTTGAGACCTGATCCAGAGCTGCAACCGATACGTTCTGCCGTCGACGGTGACGGCATTGCTCGACCGCATTGATACCGTTGAGCCGCTTTGAGTGCCCGCGTATGAGATCGTGGGCCGGCCGGGCGACGAAAACCGCGCGCTGACCGCGCTGCCGCCACGCTGCGCGATCGTGCCGCCGAACGAGGCCGCCTTGCCGGGACCTGCGCACCGGCCCGACAACGTCACGGACGATCCTGCGCCACTCCCTTGAATGCCAACCCTGCATGACCCCCGCCGCATCGGTCCGTCCGGGGATTCCTTGAGGGTGCCGCGGCCCGACCAGGAACCGCGAAGGTCGCTCAAGTCCGACGCCGTTGCCGGCCCAAGAGTGCTCAGGAGAAAACACGATACGATCGCGAGGCGTAGGGATGCTTTCATGCGGTCCTCCATGGACGGCGGAATAGGGAAGGGGTGTCCAGCCACCGCAGCAAAGCCGGCAGCACCACCAGGTCGGCGATGAGTGCCATGACGAAGACAGCGATGAGAATGCCGCCGAAATAGCGGAGCGTTGGCAGCGAGCTGAAGAACAGTCCGGCCATGCCAAGTGCAAGAACCGCGCTCGTGATGACGAGCACCGGCGCGACCTCCTTGATTGAGGTCGCAATGACACGAATGTCGTAGGGCCGGGCAGAATCCGCATTCAAACGCAGCCGGTTGAGAACATGTACCGTGTCGTCGACCGCGAGCCCGAAGGCGATCGTCAGCGCGACACCGCTCGCGTATTCGAGTCCCCAGCCGGACACAGCCAAGAATGCCCCGACGGCAAGGATCGGCAGGACGTTTGGAACCAGTGCGACCAGCCCGAGAACACCGCTTCGGAACCAATAGGCGATCAGCAGTCCCGACAAGACGACGGCCATGAGGAAGCAGGTGTTGAGGTCGCGGATCATCTCGCCGCTGATGAAGGATTGGAGCAGCAACAACCCTGTCGCCCCGGGAACGATCCCACGATCGATCTGTTCTTTCAGCGCGGTTTCAAGCGCGGTTGCCGTCTCCCGCCCATGGGCGGCCTCGTGATTGGGGACTGCAACGCGCACCAGGCCGAAATCTCCGTCGCGGGAGACAAACCGGCCTCTTTGTGTCTCCGTCATCTGCGCTAGGATTGCGTTGGCTTCGGTGACTTCTTCGCCCGCGTCCCCAGATCGACTGGGATTCAGCAGCGATTGGACGGAGACGACGACGGCGTCCGGTACGGCGGCGGCCGTTACGGCGTGCACGGCCTTCACACGGGCGAGCGCCTCACCATCGAAATACTCATTATCCCGCGGAGCCAGACGCACGGGAATGTCGATGATTCCCGTCGGTATGAGTTCCGAGTCCATCTTTTTGAGCGCGACGAACGCAGGCTCATCCGCGTCGATGTTCTCATGAATCGAAAAATTCGGCGCGATCTGTGTGTAGGCGACGGCGGTCGCGACGAGACAGAGGAAAGACGCAACAAGAATCGGCCGGTAGTGCCGCAGCGTGAAGTCCGCCAAGGGCCCCAGGTCGAGAAAGGCCGGGTACATGCCTGCGCGGCCGGCGAATACCGAGCGCTTGGGGCGAACGGCCGCGATCGTCGTAAAGAGCATCGGACAGGTGACAACGACCGCGGCCAGCGAAACGAGCGCGGCGATGAGTCCGGAGACGCCGAAGCCGCTGATGACCGCCGATGTTGATATCGTGAGGCCCGCGAACGCCGCCGCTGTCGTGATCGACGCAAGCGCGCAGGCGGGTCCGACGCGCCGCAAGGCTTCGAGCGGCGCCTTCTCATCGGAGACGCCGTTGTCGCGCAGCCTGCGCATCTCGAAGGTCAGATGCAGCGTGTCGGTGAATGACAAGACGGCGACGAGCGCCGGAAGGGCGACCGTAAGGACCCCGATCGGGTAACCGGCAAATCCAAGCACGCCGAGCGTCCACAAGAGCGCGGTGCCGGACGGCATCAGCACGAGCACCGCCAGTGTAATGCTGCGCAACGCGGCGGCGCAGACGAGAAATCCGCAAAGCATGCCAAACGCGGTAAAAGTCCAGGTGTCCTTGAAGACGGAGGCAATGACCGTCTCCCTTAGAATCGGTAGTCCGGTCAGCTCGGCTTGCAACTTGTTTTCGGGCCCGGCTTCAGCCGCGGCCGTCTGCAGTTCGGACAGCAGAGCCTTGCGTGCCGGCAACGGCGCATCCGGTTCTGCGAGCGTCACAACGACCGCTGTCATGGTGCGATCCGCGGAGACGAAGCGGCCCAAGCCTGTCGGAAGCGCACGCATATCATCGAGGATTTGGGTGAGCGCCGGCCGGTCCGGCAGCGGTTCGGGAATGATCGGTAGGGTGCTGTCTCCGTTCGGAGACGGCTCTCTCAATGCGAAGATGGAGTAAACGTCCGCAACGCCGTCGATCAGTTGAGCATCGAGCGTGAAGTCCTGGATGGCACCCAGAATCTCAGGTTCAGCCAAGTCCTTCGCTGTGAACAAGATGGCGACATCGCCCGTGGGCGGCGTGAACTGTTCTTTGAACCGAACGTAGTCCTGGTATCGCTGGCTGGAGCTGGAGAAGGGAACATCGAGTCCTTCCTCGTAGCGAAGTTTCGATGCGCCGAGGAGTGCGGCTGCGTCGAGAACCAGCACCGCGGTCCATAGTGCAACGAGCCACACGCGCAGTGTCAGGCGCGGCGTGCCACGGCTAGACGATGGCTCCACAGACCCCATCTCGCTCCCCCATGCCGCAAGCAGGTCAGGCGCCTGGCCCTGAAGGCGTGTCCCATTCCTACGGCAACCCAAGTTGCATGGCCTGCGTCGCAGTCCGATGCCCAGGGCAATTTGCCAACCGCCATCAAGGCGGGCAATAATGCGACTGCATTAGAAGCGCGTATCGAATGCTGCGTGGAGGGGGCTTGTGAGACGCTCGCTGGTGGATGCTGTCGCCGACGTTCAGGACGCGGCATGGTGCGGGAACGGCGTCTCCGATGTCATTCGGACGGTGGCGGAGGAAATCGGGGCCGTCGGCGGCGTCGCGCTTCAGTTTCACTCGGAGACTCAAGACCTTCTGCGGATCTTCGCCCACGGTCTACCCCAGATCGAACAGGAGTACGCCGAGGAGTATGTGCATGACCCCAATGTCACCGACGCCCACGTTAAGTACTCACTTGGCCGCGCCGAGGCCCACACGGTCTGCGATTACGACCTCATGTCCGAGAGCGAGATCAACCGGAACCCGTCCTACGACTGGCTTCAGCGTGCCGTTGGCGTAAAATACTTTATCGGGTCTCGCCTCGATGGCGGTGGTCCCGAGGTTACGTTACTCGGGATGCATTACGAGGCCCGGCAGGGCCACGCCTCCGACCAGCAAGTTGAGCGTTGCCGCATGTTAAGACCGCATATCGCCAATGCCGTCCGGATCGGCCGCTTGAAGGAGCAGGCCAAGAACGCTGCGACTTTCGCCGAAATACTCAGTGCAAATCTTCCCTTCGGGCTTCTCTGCATCAATCCCGACGGGACCTGCATACAGACCAATGCGATCGCCGACAGGATCTTGCGGGAGGGCGATGGGGTTTACCTCGGCTCTGACCGGCGCTTGCACTTGTCCTGTCCTCAAGCCGAGCCGGTGCTGCAGCGCGCAATCGGGAAGGCGTTGAAGGCGTGCGCGGGCCAGTCGGTCTTCGCGGGCGAAGCGCTCGTTGCGGCGCGCCCAAGTGCAAAGCCCAGCTATTTGATCAGCGCGGAGCCGGGACTGAGCCCCGCGAGGGGCTACGATGTCAGTGCCCCCGTCGTGCTGGTGAAAATTCAGGATCCGAGCCTACGCCTCGCCCTCAGCGACGAACAGCTCAATGGTCTCTTCGGTCTGACCGGCCGCGAGAGCGAATTGCTGCGCCGCTTGATAGGAGGCGAGACGTTGAAAGCCGCTGCGGCGCGAATGGGTATCTCGTACAACACGGCGCGGGTTCATCTGCAGCGAATCTACGAGAAAACCGGCGTCGCGAGCCAGAGCGAGCTGGTCGGCCGCTTTAGCGTTCCGCTTTTCTAGCAGCTTCTCTTATAGGCTGGATCATGGGCACGACCGTGCACCGCGCCGCTCGGCGCTTTGCGCATAGGCCAAACGCCTGATCCGCTGGAGGTTCCCGAGCGGTCTGTGAACGGACAAGCCATTCCAGGGGCTGAAGGCGAGCGCCTCAACCTGGTTGCACGCCGTTTCGAAGTCCGAATGCGACTGGATCGGTGAAAGTTGCAGCGTTCCGACCTTGCGCGGCGGTGCGACGTTCTCATCCCAAGTCACGCTCAAATCCTCGACGGGGGTCACACCCTCATCCACAAAGAGCTGGACCTCGAGGTCGAACTTCAACGGTCTTTTCATCAGGTCCCGGCAGAACCGGTTCCGGTGTGAATCGTGCCCCGGCCATACAAAGCGGCCCGGTGGCGGGCTCACGGGAACCCAGCGGAACTTCGCCGGGATATCACCAAAGGCAATCGGCCCTGCGCCGAAATAGGTGGGCCTCGAAAGGGGAAGCAAGGTTCGACCGGCAAGTCGGGAAAACTCCCACGCTAGACGCATTTGCTCGCCGAAAGTTAGGAGGCTCGATGCCGTTGCCGCTGCTTTGAGGGGCGACGTGGCGGTCAAGCTAAGCCGCGCGAACGTCTCGCCGTCGCGGATCGAATGGTTGTTCGCGTTGACGGCGAGGAAATCCTGAACGCCGTTGGGCGCCCCGTCGAGAGGTTCGCCATCGATGTCGAGAATCTTGACCGCGAGCCCCCTAATGTCCGGAACGAAATCGGGCTGCGCAAACGACTGACCGCTGGAGAAGCGCACGACAGCCGACACGCTTTCCGAGAGTGCGCCGACACCGACGCGCAGTTCCGCGGGCAAAGCCTCAGCAGCGCGAAAGGTGCCTCGCGCAGCCGCCAATGTTTTCTTGTGAAAACCGCGGCAAATGCGCCCGCCGGTATGCTGGGTCGCCACCGCGCTTTGATACTTTTCGAGGTCGTCGAGGTAGTTCCTGGTGAAATCGTCCTCGCCGGGCTCCAGGCGTTCGAACCGGCTTACATCCTCCATCGCGATTTCACCCCGTCGTTATCGAACGCTTGTTTCAAGCCGCAGCGAAGGTAGCACGCTCTTTCCCGATGCGCCGCGATTTGTCGATCGCACGCGCGCCGGCCGGACAACTTCTCTGTGGAGCCAATTCCGGTTGGGCGCATTGATTGGCGTCAAGGGCTCCGGCTGTCATAGGATGGCGCCCAGGAAATATCGCCTGGACGCCTCCCATGGAAGACAACGCTTTCGATCCGGAGAGCCAAAAAAAGCTAGCGCTTGCTCAACTCATCGCGCTGGACGAACACAATTGTCTCGAAGGCGACGAGATGCGCCCTTTGCGCCTGGCTCTCGAGTTCATGAAGGCTGATCGCGCCCTGATCGACAAGGGGATCAACTCGACAGTCGTCGTCTTCGGCAGTCACCTGATCGTCTCGCCAGAGACTGCCGATGCGGCCTTGAGCCGGGCCACGGACCCAGCCGGCCAGGCCCGCGCCGAACAGCAGCGCGCTATGTCCGCCTGGTACGACGAGGCGCGCCGCTTCGCACGCATTGTATCGGAACGTGGCGGCGCGCTCGCCGCAAGCGGTCCACGTCACAACGTTTTGGCGACCGGCGGCGGACCTGGAATCATGGAGGCGGCCAACCGGGGCGCAATGGAGGCTGGTGCGCCGAGCATCGGCTTCAACATTGTCTTGCCAGAGGAGCAGCGCCCCAACGCATACATTACGCCGGACCTTTGTTTTTCGTTTCGCTACTTCGCCATCCGCAAGATGCACTTTGCCATGCGGGCCCGCGCGCTTGCGATCTTCCCTGGCGGCTTCGGGACCTTGGACGAGCTGTTCGAGATTCTCACACTCAAACAGACTCAGAGGATGGCGCCGATTCCGGTCATTCTGTTCTCACGGTCCTATTGGACGAATCTGATCGACTTTGGCGCGCTGGTGGAACGGGGGACCATCCGACAAGACGATGCGGGCTCGTTCGAAATGGTCGACAACGCCGAAGAGGCGTGGGGTGTGCTCGCCCGTGCAGGTCTTTCGACCGAACCGTTGCTGCGAGAGCCATAGGTCAGATTGACGGCGGCCCGGCGACGCCTGCAGGCCGACATCTCGGTCAGCAATCTGGCTGCCGATCAAGCGCCGGCGCTAGCCAGTTCCTTCGTGGATGCCTTGTCCGGCAAGTCTGTCGGGACGTGCTTCAACAATTCGAAATCGATAAGCGCATAGTCGAACGTGCCATCCCGGGCGAGCAGTTCGATTCCGTTTCGGAGCGGGCGCAAAATCAAATGGCGCGGCTTGTGGTCGAGGACGACAAGGTTGTGGGCCCGCAGATCAAGGTTGGACTTGTTGTAGAGGTTTTGCAGATCCTCTGCCGTCAGGAAACCATCGTTGTAGAGCTCTACTGCATCCAGACCTTTGACCCATTGAAAGAACATGATGTAGTCGCGCCTCAGGTGAAGTGTCACCGGCACGCCGGTGCCGTTCTTTTCCTGGTCCGCCCTCAGCCGCGCGACGTGTTGGGAGAACAGTCCTTCTTTGCGGCCGAGTTGCCAGAGCTTGTACTCGCGCGGCGGACTGTAGATGGCGAGGGGCCGTTTCGTCTTGATGGGTGGACGGTCCGGACTGAAAGGACCGCGGCGCAATTCCGTCAACAATCCGAACTCCTCGAACGGATCGTTGAAACACGCATTGTCGATAACCGAACGGGGGACGAGTTCCGCAACGGGCTTGTCCACGAAGATGGGAACGTCCTGAGCGACCCGCGAAAACTTGACGACGACATCCTTCGTGGCGCCCACAGGAACGACGATCGGCACACGGTATACGGTTCCAGTCCCGTCGAGCTTTTTGCCGGTCTCTTCATAGCGCTGATCGATGAACCAGGCCTTGGGCAGGGCGCGCTTGGAAAGCCCCCAGCCGTAGCGGGTCAGGAAGAGTTCTCCGCCACCGAGAAGGCATAGACGCGCATAGTCGACGCCGTAGGCGCGCGCCTTGTACTCGGACGGCAGGTCGTCGAAGGCCACGTGAAGCAGTTGGCACGTGGCGTCGTCTAGGAGTGGCATCGAAGGCAGCCCTCGTATGGAATCCGAGCTGACAGCGCGCCGCGCGGCAGCGCTCCCGTCAGCCGCGGCACTCTAGCATGGCTGCGGTTGGTGCGGGGAGGGCGCAGAACTTGCGGTTAGGCGCGCCGCAATACTTCGTCTGCCCGCTCCAAGCTCTGGGACCAGCCGCCATTCGCGAGCATGCGATAGTCGGCTGCGAGGCCCTTCTGCCGCAGGACGATCTCGGTCGTCTCGCCATTGGCTTCGAACCTGATTTCGACTTGGGAAGGACCTGAGGGTTCGCGGACGTCGTCGGGTACGTCCGCGATACAATGCTCGGCGACCTCAAAGGCCAGACGGCGGGGCCGCTCGACTTTTGTGTACGTGCCGCTCATAGGACACGAAGCGCCGGACGGAGCCGTCATCTGGAATGCAAAATGGCCGCCGACAACCGCATCAAGCTCGATCACCCTGGTCCGGTAGCCATGAGGCCCCCACCACGCTTCGACAAGCTCCGGTGTGGTCCAGGCATCGAACACTGCATCGGGTGAGGCGTCGATGACGCGGCGGATTTCCAAAACGTCTTCAGTCACTGCGGTCATTGCTTCTTCCCTGCAATCGTTTGGTCCAGGCGCTCCAAGGAGTCATTCCAGAATATGCGATATGCCTCCAGCCAATCGCTGAGTTCGCGTAGCGGCATGGCCGACAACGAGCAGACCCGCCGCTGTCCCACACGCTTGCGCTTGATGAGACGGGCATTCTCCAGAACGTCCAAATGACGTGAAATCGCCGATTGGGTCAGCTCGAATTTTTCGACCACTTGACCGACGGACATGTCCTCATTCCTGAGATATCCGACGATTGCGCGTCTCGTGGGATCCGACAAAGCGGCAAACGTTGCGTCCAGCATTTATCACCTATTGCTCATATGATTGTATTTCTATACCGTGCGCCCCGAAAGTTCAAGAACGCATCGGGCAGGTCCGATCGCGCAATTATCGAGAGAGGTCGTCAATGGCGGACACAGAATTCCGGGAAGAGGGGCTCTCGCTCGAGATTCAATGTGATCTCGACGCTCCCCGCAGTGCGGTTTGGCGCTGCTGGACGGAACCGGATCTCCTCAAGCAATGGTTCTGCCCGAAACCGTGGCAGGTGTCGGAGGCCGATTTCGATCTTCGGCCCGGCGGCCGAATGAACACCGTCATGGTGGGGCCGGACGGCACGCGAATGGACAACACGGGGATCTGGCTGGAGATCGTCAGCGGAAAGCGTCTGACCTTCACGGACGCCTACTCCGAAGGTTTCGTGCCTCGCGAGTCGTCATTCATGACGGGCTATGTGGCATTGTCGGATGCGCCTGGCCAGCGAACGACGATGGTCTGGGGAGCGCGCCACAGCAAAGCCGCCGACAAACAGGCTCATCTCGAGATGGGCTTTCAGAGGGGGTGGTCCGCGGCGGCGGCGCAGCTCGAAGAGTTGGCGCGATCTCTCGCAAACGGGACCGGCGCTGCGCCCTTGCCAATGACCTTCAAATCGAAGGTTCGGACGTGTTTCTGGTTCGAGAGCGGCGGGCAGGAAGCAGCAGAGTTCTACGTGTCGCTACTGCCGGACAGTGAGATCGACGGCATCTATTCGCATGGGCAGCCGGACGATCCGATGGTCGTCGAGTTCACGCTTGCCGGCGCGCCAATGATGATCCTCACCGGCGGTCCGTATCATAAACTTTCGCCAGCCGCATCGATCAGTGTTCTGACGAAAAGCCAGGGGGAGACCGACCGGTTGTGGTCGAAGCTCATCGAAGGGGGTGGCGAGGAAAGCAAATGCGGCTGGCTGGTCGACCGGTTCGGTGTTTCCTGGCAAGTCATCCCTGAAGCGCTCCCACGCCTGCTCGGTCATCCCGATGCCGCGGCGGCAGGCCGTGCGCAAGCTGCGATGATGCAGATGACCAAAATCGATGTCGCCGCGCTCGAGGCCGCGGCGGCGGGACAATAGGGAGAAATCCAATGCCTTATGTCGTTGCGTATGTTGCCGCCGTTCCGTCCGCGGACAAGGACGCCTATGCCACCCATGTCGAGGAAGCCACAAAGATCTTCAAGAAACACGGCGCGGTCCGCTGCGTTGAATGCTGGGGCGCCGACATTCCTTCCGGGAAGCTGACGTCATTTCCGCTGGCCGTGAAATGCGAGCCCGATGAAACGGTCGTCTTCGGCTTCGCCGAGTGGGAGTCCGAGGCTGCGCAAGACGAAGGAATGCCCAAGGTCATGAGCGAGATGCGGGACGGCATGGCGGCCGGCACTTTAGCAGAGCCACCTTTCGACGGGAAACGGATGATCTTCGGCGGATTCGACGTGTTGGTGGATCTGTAATCCACATCGCCTGTTTCGCCGCTCGATACTGGGGAGCGCCCCATCTGCCGGCGGCAGCGGATAGGGGGTCCGACACAACGGAAACCGCCGCCCCTTGCATGCTCCGCCTGCTTGGCTAGTTTCCATGCGGTCCCTGCGACAAATACAGGCATGGCGCTGCGGCCGAGTTTGCTATGGTGATCGGCAGGGAACTAATAAAGAAGCGAACTCCTGCGGTTGCGGCGCCACGGAACTGGGCTGAATGGCGATACTCACGTCCCTCCACCACCTTACGTCCTATCAGTATGACCGTCCGGTAGGCCTTGGGCCCCAGGTGATCCGCCTGAGGCCCGCGGCACACAGCCGGACGCAGATTCGCAGCTATTCGTTGTCCGTGACGCCGCGCCAGCACTTCATCAACTGGCAGCAGGACCCGCACGGCAACTGGTTGGCACGGTTGGTTTTTCCGGAAAAGACGACGGAGTTCAGCGTCGAGGTCAACCTCACCGCCAACCTCTCGACCGTCAATCCCTTCGATTTCTTCGTGGAGTCCTATGCGGAGGCGTATCCGTTCGCCTATCCGCAAGAGTTGCGGATGGACCTCGCGGCCTATCTGTCCGACGCCCAGCCGGGGCCGCGGGTTGCGGCGTTCCTGAAGGAGCTTCCGACAGACGCCGAACGCACCGTCTTCTTCCTCGTCGACCTGAACCACGAACTGCAGCGGCGCATCCGCTACGTCATCCGGATGGAGGCGGGCGTGCAAACCCCGGAGGAGACGCTGGCACTCGGGTCGGGGTCCTGCCGGGACTCCGCCTGGCTGCTCGTGAACATTGCCCGGCATCTCGGGCTCGCGGCGCGTTTCGTGTCCGGCTATCTGATCCAGCTGAAGGCGGACGTCGACCCCATCGAAGGACCGATGGGCACCGACAAGGATTTCTGCGACCTCCATGCCTGGGCCGAGATCTATATCCCGGGCGCAGGCTGGGTCGGTTTCGATGCGACGTCGGGCCTGCTGTGCGGCGAGGGGCATATCCCGCTTGCCGCGGCGCCTCACTATCAGTCGGCGGCGCCCATCACGGGGACGGTCGACGCGGCGAGTGCCAATTTTGCCTTCGAGATGCGCGTGGACCGCATCCACGAAGCGCCCCGCGTGACGAAGCCGTTTTCCGACGAGGCCTGGGAAAAGCTGGACGCGCTCGGTGAAGCCGTCGACCGGGACCTCGTGGCTAACGACGTCCGGCTGACCATGGGCGGCGAGCCGACATTCGTCTCCATCGACGATTTCGAAAGTGCCGAATGGAACACGTCCGCCGTGGGGCCAACCAAGCGGGGGCTGGCGGACACGCTGATGCGCAAGCTGCGGAAGCGTTTCGCACCGAATGGGTTTCTGCACTACGGGCAAGGCAAATGGTATCCGGGAGAGGTTCTTCCGCGCTGGGCATTTGCCCTGTACTGGCGCAAAGACGGTGAACCAATTTGGGGAGACATGTCCCTGCTCGCCCAGGAACGCCAGCCAGAAGAGACTGTCCGAACAAAAGACGAAGCGAAGGCCTTGATTGCCGAGGCGAAAGCGTTGGCAGAGGACCTAGCGGAGCGCGTTGGCGTTGGTGCGGAATACACGCTGCCCGCTTTCGAGGATCCGGTCTACTGGGCTGCCAAAGAGGCAGAACTACCGGAGAATATTGATCCCACCGATCCCGAGCTAGACAATCCGGAAATGCGTGCCCGCATGGTTCGCCTTCTCGAGGGCGGCCTGTCGGAGCCGGCCGGATTCGTACTGCCCATCCAGCGCTGGCAATCGAAGGCAAGCGACGCTCGTTGGCGAAGCGAGCACTGGACGTTTCGGCGCGGCAGGCTGTTTTTGATGCCGGGTGACAGCGCGGCTGGTTTCAGGCTGCCGCTCGCGTCCCTTCCTTTCATTCCGGAAGAGGATTACCCGTATATCTACCCTGAAGACCCCAGTATTCCCCGCGACCCGCTGCCGAGCCGCGAGCAGATAGAAGACGTCCTTCCTGCGGCAAAGGCCTCGCCAACAAGAGGGACCGAGCGCCAGAAGAAGACCGAGCAGGAAAAGAATCGCAACGCTGTACGGACGGCGGTGACTATCGAGCCGCGCGACGGTGTTTTGAGGGTGTTTATGCCGCCGGTTGAGCGCCTCGAGGATTACCTCGAACTGCTCACGGCGGTCGAGCAAAGCGCCAAGGCGATAGGCGTGAGTGTGCAGATCGAAGGTTATGCGCCCCCTGACGATCCTCGGTTGAATGTCATCAAGGTCACGCCGGATCCCGGTGTGATCGAGGTGAACGTGCATCCAGCTTCAGGTTGGCGGGAGGCGGTGGAGATCACGACGGATCTATATGAGGTCGCGCGGCAGACACGACTTGGGACCGACAAATACATGATCGATGGCCGCCATGTGGGCACGGGCGGCGGCAATCACGTGGTCATTGGCGGCGCCACGCCAGACGATTCACCGTTTTTGCGCCGGCCGGATCTGCTGCGTAGCCTCGTGCTCTACTGGCAGCGTCATCCCTCGCTGTCCTATCTGTTTTCGGGGCTCTTCATTGGGCCGACCAGCCAAGCGCCGCGCATGGACGAGGCGCGCCACGACGGCCTCTACGAACTCGAAATCGCGCTCGAGCTGATGCCCGACGGCGAAGCGCATGTCCAGCCGTGGCTGACCGACCGGCTGTTCCGCAACGTGCTGGCTGATGTCACAGGCAACACCCATCGTGCGGAAATCTGCATCGACAAGCTCTACTCGCCCGACAGTGCGACCGGCCGGCTTGGCCTCGTGGAGTTCCGCTCGTTTGAGATGCCGCCCGACGCCCGCATGAGCTTGGCGCAGCAGCTGCTCATTCGCGCATTGATTTCGATGTTTTGGAAAGAGCCGCAGCGGGGCAGATTTGTCCGCTGGGGCACGGCGCTGCACGACCGATTCATGCTGCCGCATTATGTTTGGCAAGACTTCCTCGGTGTCCTGGGCGACCTGGAGCAGGCCGGTTACCGCTTCGACCCGCAATGGTTCAAGGCGCAGTGGGAGTTCCGCTTCCCGTTCTATGGGCGCGTCGACTATTCGGGTGTAGGCCTCGAACTGCGCCAGGCACTCGAGCCTTGGCATGTTCTGGCCGAAGAGAGTACGCCTGTTGGCACGAGCCGTTTTGTCGATTCCTCGGTGGAGCGCCTCCAAGTCAAGGCCAGCCACCTCGTGCCCGAGCGCCATGTGATCACCTGCAATGGGCGGCGCGTGCCCATGACCGGGACGGGGGAGAAGGGCGAGGCCGTTGGCGGTGTCCGCTTCAAGGCCTGGCAACCTATTTCCGGACTCCATCCGACCATTCCAGTGCAGGCGCCGCTCACGTTCGACCTCGTGGATTCTTGGAACGGCCGTTCCCTGGGCGGTTGCGTTTATCATGTGGCCCATCCTGGCGGACGGAGCCACGATACCTTCCCTGTGAATTCGTACGAAGCCGAAGCGCGGCGTCTGGCGCGCTTCCAAGATCACGGTCATACTGCCGGCGTTGTGGACTTGCCTGCGGAAGAGCCGGCGGGCGAGTTTCCGTTGACGCTCGATCTGCGTCGGAGTGCTCGGCGTTCGTAATGACCGATGGATCAGACCTTACCTAAGACGGCAGAGGGCGAGTCGCCCCAGCAAGCCTGGTATGACGACTACGCGCCGCTTCCCGGCGTGCCGGACGAGCTGATCGGGCCGGACGGGCGCCCGCGCGCGGCTTGGCTCAACTTTATCCGGCAATTGTCGACAGACGAGCGGTCGCTTGCCGCAGTGGACCGGCACCTCCAAGACATCGGTGTCTCGTATCGCGTCTATGGCGAGGCGCGGGAACGCAACTGGCCGATGAGCCGACTGCCTCTTCTAATTGAAGAAGAGGAGTGGACCGCGATCGCAGCCGGGATCACGCAGCGGGCCGGCCTGATCGAATCCATGCTCGCGGACGTCTACGGTCCGGGGGAACTGGTCCACGATGGCGTCGTCCCCGCGGCGCTGATCGCCGGCTCGAGCGAGTTCGTGCGGCCCTTGGCGGGTGTGTCGCCGCCTGGCGGGCGCTGGCTGCGCTTCTATGCCGCCGATCTCGGTCGTGGACCGGACGGACGCTGGTGGGTTCTGAGCGACCGCGCCCAGGCGCCCTCGGGCCTCGGTTACGCCCTGGAGAACCGGCTTGTCATGTCGCGCGCGTTGCCGACGGGGTATCGCCGCATGAATGTGTGCCGTCTGGCGCCGTTCTTTAGCGACTTTCGCTCCTCGCTCGTCGATGCCGCTCCGGGGGCCGAGCCGCGTATCTGTTTGCTCACGCCGGGTCCTTACAGCCAGACTTATTTCGAGCAGGCCTATCTCGCACGCTATCTCGGCTTTCTTTTGGTCGAAGGCGACGATCTCGTGGTCCACGATGCGATGACGCATGTGCGCACGATCGCGGGGCCCAAACGCGCGGACGCGATCTGGCGCTTCGTCGATTCGAACTATGTGGATCCCATTGAGTTGAATGGGCAATCTCGGCTCGGCATCCCAGGCTTGATCTCGGCGTTGCGTCATGGCGGCACGGTCGTCGCCAACATGCCGGGCTGCGGCATCGCGGAATCGCGCGCCATTATGAGCATCATGCCGTCGCTTGCCTCCAAGCTTATCGATCAGGAACTGGCGCTTCCCAACATCGCCACGTGGTGGTGCGGCGATCCCCGCAGCAAACGTCACGTCCTCGACAATTTCGACGACATGGCGATCTCCGGCGCCTTGTTCGGCCAGATGTCGCTTCTCCAGGGCGAGCTGTCGACGGTGCCAGGAACACTCGACGAGGCTGGGCGGGCCGATCTGCGCGAGGCTGTCGAACGGCGCGGCATGGACTATGTCGGTCAGGAGGTCGTCCAGTTGTCGACCACGCCCGTGTGGGAGGGTGACAGGCTGGTCCCGCGTCCCTTCGTCCTTCGTGTCTTCGCAGCGGCGACGGAGAACGGGTGGCAGATCATGCCGGGCGGCTTCTGCCGCATTTCCGCCGACACGGATGCGCGCGCCATCAGCATGGGCGTGGGCGTGCAGTCCGCCGACGTATGGGTGTTGTCGTCCAAGCCGGTCGCGCCGGAATCCCTGCTGTCGGCGGGCGAGGACATCCACATCCAGCGCGTCTTCAGCAATATCCCCAGCCGCGCGGCTGACAATCTCTATTGGTACGGCCGCTATCTCGAGCGCGCTGAAGCAACGTTACGTGTCGTCCGGTGCCTATGCGTCCGCAGCATCGACATGGATGTCCTGTCGGGCAACGTCCCGGAGACGATCGAGAAGCTCACGCACCTGCTCGTGGCGTGGGGCGCAATCGCACCGGAGCGGAAAGGCAGTTCGCCCCTTGAGGTTGCCCGCCACGCTCTCGCCGACGATAGCGCTTACGGCTCCGGTCTTGCCGGGATCCGTCTTGCCCGCAACGCAAGTTCCGTCATCCGCGAGCGGATTTCGATCGACGCCTCGCGGCTATCCCGACAGATCGACGCGCACTTCCCCAGCCTCGATGCGCTGCCGAGCGAGGCGGATGTACTGGACGCCGCGGACAAGGCGCTCGAGGGCCTCGCCGCGCTTTCCGGTCTGACCCAGGAGAGTATGAACCGGGATGCGGGGTGGCGTTTCCTCGACATCGGCAGGCGGATCGAACGAGCCATTCTCACCTGCCGGATCGCACGCACGTTCATCGAGGACGAGGCGACGGCCGAGGATCTGGAAGTCATGCTCGATCTCGTCGACTCGCAGATCACCTACCGGTCGCGCTACATGACCGGCGTGGCGCTGGCGCCCGTACGCGACATGGTGATGCTCGATCCGTACAATCCCCGCTCCATCAGCTTCCAGCTCTCGGCGATCAGAGATCATTTGGCGATCCTGCCGACGCTGCGGAACGACGGCGTCCCCGAAGAGCCGCAAGGCATCGCCTCGATCCTGGCCACCGAATTGGAGATGGCCAAGGCCAACGAGATCGACAAGCAAGCCATCCTGGCATTCGAGCAAAGAATCCTGCAACTCGCCGAAGCGATTGCCGTCCGTTATTTTCCGCGGCGCCAGAAAGTCTCGGTTGCGGCGGAGACGAGCAGCCTTTCGTGATTTACGACATCGATCATCTCACGGCGTATGCCTACGACGAGCCTGTCATGTCTGCGACACTCGCGCTTCGTCTGACGCCGCGAAACAGCGAGCTTCAACGCAAGCTGGGGCATACGGTTCGAGTCGATCCGCCGCCCGACCACATTGCGGTGCATGACGACTTTTTCGGCAACGCCGTCGATGTCGTCACTATCGATACAAAGCACACGGAACTCATCATCAAGTCGTCGGCACGTGTGGAGCGCCTCGACCGTCCGTCACTCATCGGGGAGAATCTCTCCTGGGAGCGGGTGGCGCAGGAGGCGCTCTCGCGGCGGGACTTGTCCGGCAGCGGCCTCGCCCATTTCCTGTTCCCGAGCCCGCTGATTTCGCTCGAACGCGATGTGGCGCAGTACGCACAAGAAAGCTTCCCAGAGGGAAGAGGCATATTCGATGCGTGTACGGATTTGATGACGCGCATACGAAACGACTTCGAATACGAGACGACCACGACCGAGGTTTCGACGACGGTGGCGCAAGCTTTCGCACAGCGCAGCGGCGTCTGCCAGGACTTCGCGCAGATCATGATTTCGGGATTGCGCGGGCTGGGGCTGCCGGCAGCGTATGTGAGCGGATATCTGCGCACTATTCCGCCGCCTGGCGAGGAGCGGCTGCAGGGCGCGGATGCGACCCATGCCTGGGTGTCCGTTTGGACCGGCGAGGTCGGCGGCTGGATCGGGTTCGACCCCACCAACGCGATCCACGCATCGACCGATCACGTGGATTTGGCGGTCGGACGAGACTTCTCTGACGTCTCTCCCGTGCATGGGGTGTTCGTCGGGTCCGGCGCGCACCAGCTGCGCGTGGAGGTCGACGTCGTGCCCGTCGAGGGCAACGGGTAAGAGCTGCTGCCGACGCGGGCGAGAACAGAACCTAAGCTAACTTGATACTTGACTAATCAAGTAACTATACGGTATCATGCGTGCATGAATGAGAGTGAAAGAGAGGATGCCGTGCTGGTTCTGTTGGATGTGGCCGCCCGTATCGAACGGCGGCTGGATAATGCTTTGTCGATGGCACGGGGGATTTCGTTCAGCGAATACAGAATTCTCAAGGCGCTTGCCGGCGCGGAGCGCCGCGGGGTCATGCGGGTCGATCTCGCCGAGGCGGTTGGCCTCACGGCATCGGCGGTGACGCGCGCATTACGGCCTTTGGAGAAGATCGGCGTTGTCGCCACGGAGAAGCACGAGCGGGACGCCCGCTGCAGCCTCGCGAAGCTCACGCCTGCGGGCCTGGAACTCTTGAGCGATGCGGAGCAGGTCGTCGCCGACGGGCTCGACGCGATCCCGATGAAGGGTGTGTCGCTCGAGAAACTTGCAACCTTGCAGGCCGAGCTGTCGAAGCCCCGGTGCGCGCCGAGCCGGCGCAGTATGATCCGGGCGACATGAGGACGACCGCAGGGATCTGATGCCAGGCCAAGAGGGGGGCGCCATGATCAAATCCTATACGGACCACGCAGCCAACGAACGGACCTTTCTCGCCTGGATGCGGACCGGTGTCGCGATCATCGCGTTCGGGTTCCTAATCGACCGCTTCGACCTCTTCGTCATGACCATGGCCGAGGCAGTGGACATCAAGCCCGAGGCTCATACGCAGCTTGAACGCATGTCGCGGGCCTTCGGACTCAGCACCGGCGTCTGGTTCATCTTGGTGGGCGTCTTCTTTATCGTGGCGGCGACGGTTCGTTTTCTGCGCACGCGGAATCTGCTTCTAGACGAGGAGATTCACAAAACGGGCTACGTCATGGAATTTGTACTGGCGGGGATTCTCGCCGTGCTGATCGTGATCGCCAGCGTCCCGCTCCTTACCAGTGCCCTATAGGTAAGGGCCAGAACGACGCGGCCTTCGGCTTCACCGGCGCCGTAACCTTCGCGCAGAGTCTCGGCCGGAAATAGCATGTGCCGTTCGATTGGCCGGTGCGGGCGCCGACACCTTCCTGGGCCAATTCGGACTTGGCGCCGAGATTGAAACGGTACTCGATCCCGGTATCGGGTGCCCACGCGGAACAGGTGACGCGGACGACGCCCTTGTACGTGTCATTGCACTGGTTGCGGATGCGGAAGGTCTTTCCTTCCGGCGAGAGCTGAATCCGCAGGCAATGCGGGGGCACTTGGTCGCAAGACGCTTCGGTGCCGTCCATCTCCTCCGAACTCGAAGCCAGGGCCGCCGTCCATTGTTCGCGGGCTTTGGCTGCACTGGCGAGATGCTCCAGCACCTCCGGGATGACGATACTGGGGGCGTCGAGCATGAGATTGTGGCCGGCATTGAGTGTGCGCAAGCGATAGGGGCCGTCCATGTAGTTAGCCGTCGCCACGGCCGAAGCGCGACTGAAGGCGCCGTCTTCCTCGCCCCATAGGAACAAGGTCGGCGGCCGCACCTTGCCCGCAGGATCCAATGAGCGGAACTCGAACGCACGGTACCAATCCAGGGCTGCGTGGATCGCGCCGGGCTCACCGAACACGCGGCGATACTCGGCCACTTGGTCTTTCGGATGCCGCGACCACTTCCAGCGGGTAAGGAGGGCAGCCTGGTCGAAACTCATCGCGAGTTCCGGAACAACCGGCAGGCGATAGAACAGGACGTAGCTGCTGGCCGGCCATTGCGGGCTCGGGTTCGACAGCGCCTCGGAGAGCGCCATCGGATGCGGCATGGCCAGCGAGGTGAGGCTCAGCACGCGTTCCGGATAGCGGTCGGCCAGCGTCCAGGCGATGGCCCCGCCGAAGTCGTGGCCGATGACGTGGAACTTCTCAAAGCCCGCCGCGTCCGCCACGGCCAGGACGTCGTTGGCAAGTTTTCCCTTGGTGTAGTCGTTCTCCAGCCGCGGCCTCGCGCCAGGGCTGTAGCCGCGCTGGTCGAAGGCGATGGCACGATAGCCGGCCTTGCGCAGCGCCGCGAGCAGCGGCTCCCACATGATCGACGTTTCGGGGAAGCCATGCAGCAGGATCACGCCTTCGTCGTCGCGATTGCCGCTGCCGGCGACGCGCGCCCGGAAGGTCATGTTGTTGGCACGGATGCGCACGAGACCGTCCTCGGACCCGTCGAAGAGGGGGAGGGCCTCAGTCATCGCGGCGTGGCAATCCGGGCAGGACGGTGCCAGGACAAGCCTGTCGATCCCGTAGGCCGCCGTGAAAGGAAGCAGCACCAAGGCGGCGATCAGCCAGACTTTCTTCAGGTAGGTCATAGCGCCCTTTGGCCCGCCGTTGCGCGCCAGACAAGGATTCGTTGCGAAAGATCAATGGCGAATCATCACCGAATTGTAAATGCGCGGCCGTCGCTTTGGATACGGCGGCATTTGCCGCGCTTGGCCAGCTTCGCTATTGTCGCGGTGCCGCGTCGCGAGGCGGCACCCTGATCCGCGGAAAGCTGTCGCCAGCACCTCGTTTGTGAAGATCCCGATTGTCTCGGTTTTTCACCCAGCCCGAACTGGCGGATCGGCGGGCGTTAGGGGAGAAACCGATTATGATGTCCCTCGACAAATTGCGCCGGAATGCGAAGGCGCTGAAGAAGTCCTACCGCGCGGGCGATGCGGCCGCGATCGCGCGCGTTCGCGCTGTCCTGGGCTCGCCCCATCTGTTCAAGCATGCGGACGCACTGCACGTGGTGGCGCGCGAAGCCGGGTTTGACAGCTGGCCGAGACTGAAATTCGCGGTCGAGATGCAGGCCATGGACCGGGCGGCGCGGGCCGAACGTCTCAAGGTCGCGCTCTATCTTGGACAGGCCTGGATCGTCGAGGCCCTGCTTGCGGCAGAGCCCGATCTCGGGTCGGACAATTTCGGACTGCAATGCGCGCTGTATGACATTGAGGCTGTCCGTCGCGTGCTGGACCGCAATCCTGCGGCGGCCACGCGCGCCATCGGCGTACGGTCGCCGATCCTGCATCTGACCTATTCCAAGCATTTTCGGTCTGATCCGGATCGCGCAGGCGCGATGATCGCCGTAGCGGAAGCGCTCGTCGATGCGGGCGCCGATGTCAATGACAGCTATCCGTTCGAGACCGGCGCTTCGCACGAACTCTCGGCGCTCTACGGCGCACTGGGGCATGCGGGCAATCTACGTTTGGCCGAATGGTTGCTTGAACATGGCGCGACACCCGACGACGACGAGTCGCTCTACCACGCCACGGAGTTGCCGACGCTGGACGGGGTGAAGCTGTTGATGCGCTATGGCGTTAAGACGGCAGGCACCAACGCGCTTCTGCGGATGCTGGACTTCGACAATCTCGATGGCGTTCGTTTGCTGCTCGAGTACGGGGCCGATCCCAACGAGAAGGCGCCGGACCATCCGAGCGGGCAGGCCATGCCGAAGATCCCCGCCCTCCATCATGCGGCCAGGCGCGGACGAGACGGGCGCTTCGCGGAGCTTCTCTTGGAGCATGACGCCGACGGGAATGCGGTTTGGGAAGGCCGTACGGCCTACGCGGTTGCCATGCTTTACGGGAATCTGTCTTTCGCCCGCGCGCTTGCGGCAGCCGGATATGCCAATCGGCTGAGTGAGGCCGAGGTGATCCTTGCTGGCTGTGCCGAAGGCCGCGTGCCGGACGGGCGGCCGCTCGCCCGGATGCAGCTGAGCGATGAGGAGAAACGCATCCTCACCCGCGTGATCCTCTGGGAGGACGCGCTCGACCACGCCAAGGCGCTGGTCGCGGCAGGGATCGATCCGAACGTCAGCGACGAGATGGATATGACGCCGCTGCACCTCGCGGCCTGGGCGGGACTACCGGCGCAGACGGCGTGGCTCCTGACCTTGTCGCCCGATCTCACCCATGTGAACGGCTATGGCGGCGATCTCCTCAGCACCATTAGTCATGGCGCGGAGAATAGGTTGGACACGGACTTGCGCGATCATGTTGCCTGCGCGCGGCTTGCGCTCGATGCAGGGGCCCCGCTACGGCAGGCCGTTCTCGACGGCGCCATGGACGAAAGCCTCATGGCCTTCCTGTCGGATTGGGCCGAGGCGCATCCGGACAGAATCGTGCCGCGCTAGTGGCCGATCCTAGGAGACTGCTCCATGCGCCGGGACCACGGCGGGTTCGCCTTCGACAGTGATCTGGAAGTCCTGACCTTCCCAGTTCCCGCTTTCGGGCCAGTACAAGGTGAACTCGACCGTATCGCCGGGGTTCAGCGCCTCCGTCGGCAGCTTCGCCACATGGACGCCGAGCAGCGTGTCCTCGGTCTCGACATCGTGGATATCGCGCCAGCCGTTGGTGCCGTAATGGACGAGGGCCGGCGCCGTCACGGCGATGTAGAGCGACCGCCCCGCGCCGATCCGGGTCGGCTTGTGGCGCGGTCCCCAGATCTCATAGTCGATCGTGGGACGGACGCCTTGATACCGCGCCCAGGCCGCCTGTGGCCGGTCGACGGGGCGGCCGGCAGTCAGGCTATGGCATAGCTTGGCGAATTCCGCGTGAGTCCAGACAAGCGGCATGGCCGAGCCGCTCGGCTTGCCGGGATAGAGGCCGTATTCGGGAATCGGGTCCGTGTCCCAGACCTGCTCGGGCATGAGGCCGACGTCGTTGGACATGGCCATCATTGCCTCGACATACGGCATGACATCCTCCCCGGCGCTGACCGCATAGTGACCGCGCTCCCCCGTCAGGAGCGGCCAGCCGCGGCCGTGCCCGGTGCCGTCGAAGCCCGTGCCATCCGTATGTTCGCCATAGCCGTCATTATTGTAGCGGTGCCAGACCGGCCCTGCGGGCGTATCGGTCTTCAGGAGATGGTCCATCGCCTTGATCGTATCGAGGATGAAAGGGTTGTTCGCCTCGCGCAAACCGTAGCGTACGAGCTGCAGGCAATCGGTCGACACCTGGCCGCTGGCCGGCAGGTTCGGATCCTGCGACAGGTTCTTGATGACGACCGGTGTATTGGCGGCGCCCGGCGTGCCGAGGACATCGAGCGGAACGGTCCGAATGAAGTAGCCCTTGATACCGAGCTGGTCGGCCAGCGGGGTTCCGCGTACGAAGGCCCAGTCCTCGAGCTTGGCGTTCCAGTAGTCCGCGACCCGCAAGACATGCGCCTTGGCGGCGCCGTCCAAATAGCGGGAAGCCTCGACGAGCGCGGAGATGGCCACCGCGATCGTGAACATGTTGAGGCCGGAGTCTTCCTCCCAGCGGTCCTGATCCGTCGTGGGGCCGACGCGGCAGATGAAGCCCGCGGCGCGGGCGATCATCGTCCGCACCGGGATATCGTCCAGGGCGCCGTGGCTCTCGAGCGTCGCCGCCAGCAGGATGGGGAAGGCCGCCTCGTCGAGCTGAATGCCTTGCCAGAAGGGATGGCCGCCGAGCCATTGGTTCTGGAACCAGTGCCCGTCCGTGTGCTGGGTCGCCATCAGATAACGCAGAACTTCGCGCGCGTCGCGGAACGAGCCCATGGCGACCAGCGCGCCGGCGGTCTCCACGAGGTCACGGGGCCAGACGAGGTGGTAGCCGCCGCGGCTGGTGCTCGTGTCGCCCCACGGAATCGAAAGCGAGGCGATGGCCGCGCCGCGGAAGGTCTGATCCTGGTGCACCTTGATCACGGTCGCACAGAGCGCGAGCCGGTCGTCGATCTCGCCGCCGAAGGTCGCCGGCCGCCGCTGGCGCAGCCAGTCTTGCCAGGCCAGCGTGTTCTCCCGGACCTCCTCGTCAAAATTATCCATGATTGCCGAGGCGGAGAGCGTGGCGGCGGCTTCTTTCGATGCGCCGAAACCGAGCGACAGCGTGCCCGACGGCGTCAGTTCGCCCATGAGCGAGACCGCGCCCGGTCCGGCCTCGTCGTAAAGCCAGCCCATCTGGCCGTTGTGATTGAAATCCTGCCAGCCGTCGCTCACGCCGAGGCAGCCGACGGAGCGTTTGCCGAAGGCGTCCGAGCCATCGTCGCGGACAGCCGTCAGCGCAAGCGCAAACCGGTCCTGCTCCGCCCAGAGTACGTCACGGCCGTCATGGTGGCCCACATAGGCCACGTTGTTCTCGGCGTTATCGCCAAGCCGCGCCGCCAACAGCACGTAAGGCTTCAAGGCGGGGTCGCCCTCAAGCTTGTAGCGGATGAGGAGGACATCGCGCTGCTGCGAGGGGCAGACCTCCATGGTGAAAGTGAACCGCGGGTGGCGGTGGGTCACGGTCGCCGAGGGGACACCCGGCGCCGCGAGCTCGACGGTGTAATCCCCGTTGCGGCGCAGTTCCACCCAGAAGCCGTTGCCATCGGCCACGATGAAGCCGAGATCCTTGATCTGGGGAATGTCGATGCGCGGGTAGTAGAGCTCCGTCACGATGCCTTGCGCGAGGGTATACCAAAGACGGGACGAGCCGAGGCTCCTGCCGACGATGTCCTTGCGGGCCGGGGCCCAGGTGGGGCGGCAAGGGCCGTTTGGTGCTTTCATTTGGGTCTACCGCTTGTTGGGGAATGGTCCAGTGGCTGCGCGGCGCCGGAGCGCATATTCAAAAAAACGTATCGTGATCGAAGGCGCCGATACTGGCAATCAAGTCCTTCGATAAGATGACACGAAATCGTGCAGACACCAGCTTCGGCCAGCAAATGCTGCCCGCGCTCCACTACGCGGTAGTCCCCCGGGCGATCCTCAGCGGCGGAGGACGGGGTAACCGCGTGTGTAGAGGAAGTCCTGGCTGCGGGCCGGCTCATGGCAGCCGAGGCAGTCTTTGCGATAGTCCGTCGTCACGGTCTTGTCCGTTTCGTCTCCCTCGAAGAAGGCCCAGCCCCAGCCATCGCCCCACAGCGGCGAGCGCGCGGCGTTCTGGTTGGTCGAATCCTTGACCAGCACGAAACGCCCTTGAAGCCGATCCGCATAGCTCACGGTACCCGTGGTCAAGGGTTCGGTTTTCGTGAGGAAAACGTCCTTCACCAGCACTGTGCCGTCGGGGAACGTCCCGGTCCTCCGGTAGGCCTCGACGGCCTCCCTCGGCGCATAGACGTCGTGAAGACCCTTGGCTCCATCCTTGGGATCGTCGGCAAGCACCGAGAACGATCCGAGGAAAACCCAATCGAGCCGATAGTCGACTTTCGGCACCCGCAACAGGCGTTCGAGGGATTCGGCGCTCAGTGGCTCGGCCATTGCGGGTCCCGCCGGCGAGAGCGTTCCGGAAACGAGCGCTGCGAAAATCAAAGCTGGGGCAAGCAACCATCTCATAAGCGTATTCCTCATTGTTTGGTGGACGGCGGTTCGGGCCGTCGGCAGCACCTTGATACCTATTTAGGAACTGAACAGTCAACAATTATTCGATTCACGCGGCGATATGTTGACCAACCAGTCACAAATCGGAAATACTCCGCAGAGGGGAGAGACACGTTGGCGCGTCCAAGAGAATTCGACATCGATCAGGCGCTCGACCGCGCCATGGGGGTGTTTTGGCAAAAGGGCTATGAGGGCGCGTCGCTGCAGGATTTGCTCAGCGCGATGAAGATCGCTCGCGGCAGTCTCTACAAGGCCTTCGACGACAAGCACAGCATCTATCTCGCGACGCTGGACCGCTACGACCAGACGGAGGTCGAGGCGGGAATCGCGTTTCTCACCGACCCTGGCGCGGGCGATGGTCTGGCCAAGATAAGAACCATGCTGGAGGGGGCGAAATCAGACAAGGTGCGGCGTGGTTGCTTCATGTGCAACGCGGCTATCGATCGTGCGAGCCTCGATACGGAAGTCGAGGCCAAAGTCAGCGCCATGCTGCATCGCTTGCAAGATGCCATTGTCGCTGCGCTCAAGCAGAGCCGGCGCGGTTCGCGCTGGTCGGCGGGACGGCGGACGGCCACGGCGGCGTCCGTCCTGAACACTTATATGGGGCTCAGGGTCCTGGCCCGCGCCGGTTATTCGGCGAAAGCCCTACAAGCCATCATCGACAAGACTCTCGACGCAATCTAGCGGCATGAGCGCCGGCCTCTCGCGCTCACGGGATGATCACGGATAGGTTATAGACCAATCGGTCCACAAACACGCGTATGTGAGATGTTGTTAATTGAACGAACGGTCCCAAACCCAATATGACTGGGCGTACCGAGACACCAACGACTCGGAACCAACTTACGCAAAGGAGAACGACGATGTTGAAGACGATCCTGATTTCCCTGGCCCTGGTCACTGCCGGTGTTGCACCCGTCGCGGCCGAAGGCTTCCCGAACCCCTACCAGACGAATTTCGACCGGTAGAGCAAACCCGACACTGCCAATCCTCTTAAGGCAGCCTGTCATCATAGATTTCGAAGGAGAACGACAATGTTGAAGACGCTTCTGATTTCCGTGGCCCTGATCACCGCCGGCGTTGCGCCTGTTGCGGCCGAAGGCTTCCCGAATCCCTACCAGACCAACCTTGACCGGTAGGCAGAACGGAGAGGGTGATCGCTTTTCCCTCCCAGCGATCGCCCTCTTTTTCTTTTCGCCACCTGCCACTTGATCGAGCTGATCACACAAAGTTCATACAGAGTGTCAGGAGCGTGGAACGCTGGTTGTTAAGATGAAGGCCTCTCATCCTGGAAAGGAGCCCTCGTCATGCCTCTCACCGCGCAGCAAGAAGACCTCTGCTCCCAAAACACGACTGACTTCTCCGACCTTAAGGCCGTCACGGTCAATTGTTCGCTCAAGCGCAAACCGGACGAGTCTCATACGCGCTTATTGCTCTCCGTTTCCGAAGAGATCATGCGGAAGAGCGGCGTAAAAGTCGAAAGCATACACGCACTGTCCCATCAGATCGCGCCAGGTGTTTACCCCGACATGACCGAGCACGGGTGGGACCGCGATGACTGGCCCAAGCTGTGGCCGTCGATCGAGAGTGCGGACATCCTTATTCTCGCGACGCCGATCTGGCTCGGTGAAGAAAGTTCCGTGTGCCGAATCCTGATCGAGCGGCTCTATGGCATGTCAGGCATGCTCAATGCCAAGGGCCAGAGCCTCTATTACGGAAAAGTCGGCGGCACGGTGGTTACCGGCAACGAGGACGGCGTGAAACACTGTGCCATGACGACGCTCTATGCCCTGCAACACCTGGGCTACACCATTCCGCCCCAAGCCGATTGCGGCTGGATCGGTGAGGCGGGACCTGGAGCGTCCTACGGCGATGAGGGAGAAAACGGCCCCGTCGGCTTCGACAATGACTTCACCCAGCGCAACACCACGATCATGACCTGGAACCTGATGCATCTCGCGCGCATCCTGAAAGACGCCGGGGGCTATCCCAATCACGGCAACAATCGCGAGGCGTGGAAGGCCGGCTGCCGTTTCGGTTACGAGAATCCCGACTACCGCTCGTGACCGTCTGAGGGCCTAGTAGACCGAGTCGAAGAGGTCGTAGTAGGAGAGGTCGAGATAGCCCGCGTAGATGCCCCGGTGCTTTTCGTTCCAGGTGGTAAACCAATCATAGGTCTCCCAGAACCGCGGACTGTTACGCAAGATGCCGTAGGTGTCGCGCAGGCGATTCCAGTCCCTGAGAGTCTTTACATCGCGCAGGCCTCGCAGGAAGTCAGCGGCCTGACTGAGGTCCATTTCGAGGAAATAATTGGGGAACCCGCCGACGATGGTCGGATAGATGCTCATCGTATAGAGGTGCGGAAGCATTTCGCCGTTCTGGAACAGGATCGTGTCCTGGGTCTCGTAGACCCGGTTGGCGATGAGCGAATAGACCCTCGCATGTCCTTCAGGATCGTTGAGCCGCAGGATGATCACGCTCGGCAGGAAGCGCGGAAACTTGTAGTCGCGGGTCTGCGTCAAAAGGGATGCGGCGGCGACCCACTCGTCGTAGCTCTTGATCGGATCGTCCAGGGAGACCTTCGGCTTCACGTGCGGATTCAAGAGGTCCGGCGGACCGCTGACCCTCTCCCCCATATGCTCCTGAATATCGTCGATGAGGCTGAGCATAGGGTCGCGGGCGGATGTCTTGACCTGCGTCGGCTGTTCCTCGCCGGCGAACGGCTCGAGGGCGAGCGCGATTTGGCCTACTCCTTGTGTCCACTCGTCACGGAATCTCCGGCGTTCGCTCTCGGGTAGGAGCAAGAGGAAGTTATCCTCGAACTCCTGGCGCAGATAGTTGAAGAAGATGAGTGTCTCCAGCTTGGGCAAATCTCCCGACCAATATTCGAAGTTGGCGACCGTGTCGTAATAGATGCGCTCGAAGCCGCTGTAGTCCATCAGCCATAGCGTCCGCGGAATGCCGCCTTGCCGCCCCTTCATTACCGAGACGTTCGACTCGTGTCGCAGGACGGTCAGCCAGGCGTTGTCGTTGGTTTTATCCCCGTTCCAGATCGCGTCGATCGTGTAGCCCTTGGGCCGAAGCCTCTTGAGCGCGGCTCCATAGGCCTGCTCGTAAGCGTCGTTGCCGAACAGAGACCTATCCATAAAGGTCTCCCAGGTCTCCAGCCCCAGCTTTGGATCGCGGACGGATACGTCGTATTCGGGATCGACGAAGAAAACCCAGAACTGGTCTTTCACGGCGTAGGTCGCCGTCTGTCCGAGACACACGGGGCCGTACGTGATCCCCGAAACGATCAGCTCCGAATTCTCGAGGAGAAAGCGGTAGCGCGCTTCGACGGGAATCGCTTCGTAGACCTTGAAGGGATTGCCGAGGTCCCAGGGGGCATCGTGCTTTCCATCGAGATGCACATGCTTGCCCCAGTCGCGACCGAAGAACAGCTTCCTGAGGCGTTCGATATCCGCGTTGTTGAGTTTCCAGACGAAGTGGTTCTTCTGAACGCGCGGCGTCGTGACTTTCTGCAGTCGATAGTAGAAACGATCGACCCCGGCATATTTGTATGGGTCGGTGTAAGGGAACGGCGTATCGATGACGTCGACGCGCGCCGGCGGATTTTGGCTTGCGTCTCCCGGCGCGGTTGTCGAACGGACCAGCCGGAAGAAGTCGCCAGGACTTTCGTCAAGGACGATCATCGACAAATACAAGTGGTCGAAGATGTAGCGGGAGACGAGCTGCGATCGTTTGTCGTCGGCGTTGAAGAAGTCCTCCCAGGCGCGAACAGCTTTCGGGTCGGCGACCATGTCCTGTTTGCGCTTCTCGGCGTCCGTCGGGCCAGGCGCGTTCGCGGCGACCCAGTCCCGCAGCGTCTCAACGTCCTTTTCGGCAAGCGCCGTCAGTCCGAAGGGCATACCGATTGCGGGGTTTGTCTCGATTTGCTGCGACAGTGCCTCCGGGGTTGCAGGGCATCGATGCTCGTAACGCTTGGCGTAAAGCGGCATCAGGGCTTTCCGCGAGAATCCCGGCGTGTTGTGCTTCGCACCCGCCTCGATCATCTGGGTCAGCATCGACCGGGACAGGTTCTCTTCGCGCGAGCCCCCCCGGGACAGTACCGGATAGAAGCCGCGCTTGCGCCACTGCTCCGTTGTTTGAACGACATTCATGTCGGTGCGCGGGTACGTGCCAAGATGGCTGGAATAGGGGTTCTTGCCGAACCCACCGCGCTCGAGCCCGCGAAACGACGAGAGCTTCAAATTGCACGGTGAGCCAAGACAGCCATGGCAGGCCACGCACCTCTTGTTGAAAAGGGGCTGGATGTCGTGGATGTAGTTTGGAACTTTGGCTTCCGTCTCCGCTTTGGCAGGCACGGCCTCCTCTGCGGCGGCTGACGTTGCGAACAGCAATGCCAGGCCTAAAGCGATCAGGCGCCCCGCTTCGCGCATGGTGAGTCTCCGGCTCGATAGACTTCCCGATGAGATCTGCGCCGACGCCATCATGCTCGCTCCGTCTAGTGCGTTGCCCCTGCTTTGGTTGCGGTCTTCTTCGGCGCCGCCGCCTTCTCTGTATTCGTGCGCTGCTCGACCGGCCGGCCATTGCGTCCGAGATTGCAGGCGCTGTTGACGAGCGCAAGATGCGAGAAGGCTTGAGGGAAATTTCCGCACAGCCGTTTGGCTTCCGTGTCGTACTCCTCGCTCAAGAGCCCGAGATCGTTCGATAGGCCAATCAGCCGCTCGAACAGTGCAATCGCATCCTTCTCGCGCCCCATCATCAAATAGGCGTCAACGAGCCAGAAACTGCAGGCGAGGAACATGCCTTCGCCGGGCGGGAGGCCGTCACTGGCTTTCGAGGTGTCGTAGCGCTGAACGAGGCCGTCCTTCATCAGCGTCTTTTCGATCTGCTCGACCGTTCCGACCATGCGCGGGTCCGTCGCCGGCAGAAATCCCATGGCGGGAATGAGCAGCAGGCTGGCATCCACTTCCGTGGAGCCGTAGGAGCGCACGAAGCTATTGAGTTCCTTGTTGTAGCCCTGTTCGCAAACTTGCTTGTGGATCGCCTCGCGGGTCTCGCGCCAGCGTTCGATGGGGCCCTCTAATTTAAAGCGTTCGGCGCTGCGGATCGTGCGGTCGAAGGCCACCCAGGCCATGACTTTCGAATACACGAACTGCTCGGGCCCGCTGCGGACTTCCCAAATGCCCTCATCGGGCTTTTGCCAGACGTCCTCCACCTGTTCGATGATCGCAAGTTGGAGATCCCAACCGGACTGCAGCGGGGCGAGACCGCCCTTCCGCGCCTGATGCACGGCATCGAGCATTTCGCCGTACACGTCGAGCTGCACTTGATCGTGCGCGGCATTGCCGATCCTCACGGGGGTCGAGTTCTCATAGCCCTTGAGCCAGGGCAGTTCGAACTCGTACAACCTGCGTTCCCCTGCGATGCCGTACATGATCTGCATCTGTCTCGGACTGCCCGCGACGGCGCGCAGGAGCCACTCGCGCCATGAGCGCGCCTCGTCATAGTAGCCGGTGTTCATGAGAGCGAGCAGAGTCAGGGTCGCGTCGCGCACCCAGCAATAGCGATAGTCCCAATTGCGCGGGCCCCCGAAGTGTTCGGGCAGCGATGTGGTCGCTGCCGCGACGACACCGCCGGTCGGCTCATACGTCATTGCCTTGAGAGTAATGAGCGAGCGTTTGACGATGTCGGCGTAAGGGCCCTCCATCGTGCACTTGGAAGTCCAATTTTTCCAAAACATCTCCGTGCCATGGATCAAGGACTCGGCGTCGAACTCCACGGGCTCGGGAATCCATGACTCCGTGTAGGACAGAGCGAACGACTCCGTTTGTCCCTGCTTCACCTCAAACGTGCTCTTGGTCTTGAAGTTTTCGCCACGCAGCTCGACGGAAGACTGCAAGACGATCCGGCTTGGACCTGCGATCATCCGCAAGCGGCCGTCGGGCATCGTGGTGACCCAAGGCACGGATTCGCCGTAGCCGAAGCGCACGATGATTTCGCTCTCGAATTCGATGGTGCCTTTCTCGCCGACCACAAGCCGGATGACGTTGGGGTGCTTCTCGCACGGATACATGAAGTCGATGACCGTTGCCGCGCCGGTCTCCGTCTCGAATCGTGTCTCGAGAATCAGCGTGTCGGGGCGGTAGCGGCGTGTGACCTTCGCCTTGGGGTCCGTGGCCGCGATCAGCCAGCGCCCGTTGTTCTCTTCCCCAAGTAGCGATGCGAAGCAGGCTTCGGAATCGAAACGCGGTAGGCATAGCCAGTCGATGGATCCATTCCTGCCGACAAGCGCGGCCGTCTCGCAATCCCCAATCAGGGCGTAGTCTTCAATGGGAAGAGCCATGGCGGTGCGACCCTAAAGACCGGGGCTCGACTGCATCAAGCCGCCATCCACGATTACCGAGGTAGCGGTCATGTAGCTTGCGCCGTCACCTGCCAGGAAGGACACGACGGTCGCGATCTCCTCCGGCTTCGCCATGCGGCCGAGGGGTATCGCCGCGTCAAGCTTCTTGAGCTTCGCGGGATCGTCCATTGTGCTGGTGTTGATCGGTGTTTCGATCGCACCGGGCCCGACTCCGACGATCAGAATATTGTGCGGTGCGAGTTCGACGCCCGCGGTTCGCGTGAGCATACGCATACCCCCCTTGGAGAGGCAGTAGGCCGTATTGCCCGGCATCGGCCAATCCTCATGGACAGAGGTGATGTTGATAATCCTGCCGCCGTCGCCCTGGCTGATCATTTGCTTGGCGGCAAGCTGCGTTGCGAAAAACGCACTCTTGAGATTGATGTTCATGACGGCGTCATATTGGTCTTCGGTGGTGTCCAACACCGACGTCCGTGTCTCGATGCCGGCATTGTTCACAAAGATGTCCAGCCTGCCGAACTTGGCGACCGCGGCCCCGATCAACTTCTCGAGGTCGGGAACCTTGCTGACATCGGCGTCAATCCCAATGCACTTGTCTCCAAGCGCCGCGACCTTCTGTTCGAGCGCGTCCGTGGCTTCCGGGTGGGTGACGTAGTCGATCACGATGTTGACGCCATGCTTGGCGAGTTCGAGAACGATCGCCTTGCCGATGCCCGTATTTCCGCCTGTAACGATCGCGACCTTGTTCTTCAGGGGCATTTACAGTCTCCATTCAGGGAAGGTTTTTCACATTCCACTAACGCTGTAACCGGAACGACATGAACGCGACGTCAAATGATCGGCATCCAAACTAGACATCACGGATCGCATCGGCAACGGTGCTGACGCGCGTTAACCACGCGAATCAACGAGTCCACCTCCGGACTATCCGACTCACATCTTAAAGGAGTGCATCATGTCCGCCCAATATGACGTGATCGTTGTCGGGAGTGGTGCCGGAGGTGCCAGCGTCGCCTATAAGCTTACGCTCGCGGGCAAGCGGGTTCTCCTGATCGAAAAGGGGCCTTTCCTTCCACGCAACGCCTCCACTCTGGACGTGCGCAGAGTCTTTATCGACGGCGTCTTCAAGAACCACGTGCCGTGGCTCGACAGCAAAGGGCGCCAGTTCGTCCCGGGCGAATTCTACAATGTGGGCGGCAAGACCAAATGGTATGGCGCGGCCCTATTTCGCTTTCGCCCTGAGGAGTTCAAGGCGGAGCCCGATTTCGACCTCCTCGGCTGGCCCTTTGGCTACGAGGAGTTGGAGCCCTATTACGACGAGGCAACCGACTTCCTGCGGATCACCACCTTCAAGAATGAGCCGCGGCTTCAAGCCTTGCTCGATAAGATCACAACGGCCGATCCGGGATGGGAGTTGCACCCGCTTCCGCTCGGCCTGTCTCACGACATCGTCGATCACCCGCAAGAAGCGAAGCACTTTGATGGGTTCGCATCGCCCTCTGGATTGAAGTCGGATTCAGAACGCAATCTGATCGACCACATTCGCGACAAGCCGAACTTCAAACTCATCGCGGGCGATCCCGTGTCGGCGCTGGTGTCGGCGCCGGGCGACGCCCGCAAGATCGTCGGTGTCCAGTGTGCGGACGGATCGACCTACGAGGCGCACACGGTGGTGCTTGCGGCAGGCGCTATGAGCTCGCCGCGGATCCTCCAGGATCATCTGCATGCGAACGGTTTCGCGCTCGAGTGCGGTGATCTCCTGGGCGCGAATTTCAAGATGCACATCAACTCCGCGCTGCTCGGCTTCTCACCTTTCGAGGACCACGACATGCTGCGCAAGACGGCGGTTCTCTACAACGACCGGTTTCCTCATTCTTCAATGCAGTGTCTCGGCTGGATCGATGCCGAACTCCTTGCGGCCCAGGTTCCGCCCGAGGTTCCGAGTTTCGTGGACAAGCTGCTCGGTAAGAGGGCGATCGGCTTTTGGGCCACAACCGAGGATTCGTCTAGCCCCAAGAACCGAATCATTTCCGGCGGACCCGGCGGAAGGTCCATTATGGATTACAGTCTCGACCGCATTCCGCATTCCGTGAAAGAGCACCACGCATTGGTCGATGCTTGGATCGAGCGGCTCCTGGCGGCTGGGCTCGTCGGCTTCAATAAATACATGGGCATGGCCGGGACAGCCCATGCGTTGGGCAGCATGGTGACCGGCGATGACCCGGCGCGCTCGGTGGTGGATCCCCACGGCAAGGTGCACGGGATGGAGAATCTCTATGTCGGCGATGGGAGTCCGCTGCCTCGCGCTAGCCGGGTGAACCCGTCCTTGACTATCTACGCGTGGGGTCTCCGCCTCGGCGCCCACCTGGCAGCGAATTAGACGCAGCGCGCAAATTGCTACTTCCAGCCGCAGGTCTCGTGACGCTAATTTGAGGCCTCGACGGCCGATCGTGGGGGATGCTAAGGCACGACCCATTGATCGAGGGCTTGTAGTTGGGGCTTGGGGGGAGGCCGATGCAGGACGCAGGGGTGAACAAGCAAGACGCGGAGCCGGCGGAAGCCACCTGGTATTTGAGCCGGGACGGCCAGCAGCATGGACCGCTTTCGGACCGCGAGTTGTCCTTGTTCGCCGAGGGCGGCAACTTTCAGCCCGGCGACCTTCTTTGGACGGCCGGCCTCGACGAATGGAAGCCTGCCGACTCTATCTTCGGGCTCGCGCAAACCGACGATGAAACGCCAGCATCCCAGACTGCCGCGGAGGACACCGAGTTCCTCCCAGACGATGAGGACGTCGCGCCGGATTCCTTTGTTGCCGCCGAAGATGCAGCAAAAATCGACGCTGCGGCGTCCCAGTCCGGCGCTGAAAGAAGTTCGGCCGCGCGGCATTATGAAGGGTTCGAAGACGACTCTGTCTTGGACGATCCGCTCGACGACCATGTCGGTGCGCTTGCCAAGGCCCTACGGGGCGAGGCCGAGCCTCCGCAGTTGTCGTTTCAGGAGCAGCTGGTCGCCGACCTCAAGACATTTGGCGGCTTTTGCGCCTATCTCTGGGCTGTGTTCGTCGTGCTGACTGTGCATGCCGTGGTCGGGAGCGCCGAATATGGTGTGGGACTTAGCTTCTTCGTGCTCACCACCATCAACGCGTTCGTGCTGATGCGATTGATGCCGCTTGCGGAGCGCCACGCGTTCTTCCAAAACCTCGCGCATAAGCCGCTGATCTATTCGATCGCCTACAAGACGCTCTTTTTCGTCACGGCCTTGGTCCTGGCTTATGCGGTGGAGATGGGTGTGTTAGGCTTTGCCGGCATCGGGGACGGGTTACTAAGCCTCGGCGGCGGATTGGGCGGCATGCTCGCCTGGTGGCTCATTTTCTCGGTGGCCTTGTTCCCATATTTTGCCTTCCGCGAAGTCGAAGCCGCGGTCGGTGCGGACATGATGCGCAAGCTCTTGTTGGGGCGGATATAGGACGGCGATCAGGTTGGCCTGAAAGAGACTCTACGGGTGATGGAACCCGGAAAAGGAACGACGCATGCCGATAATTGTTTTGCTGCTGCTTGCCGCCATGGTGGCGACATTCGGGTTTTGGGGCACACTCAAAGGCATTCTCGGCGCGATCGGGGTGGTCGTGCTGCTGTGCCTGCTCATTGTTTTGGCCGTATCCTTTACCGCTGCGTGGATCATGCGGCGGTAGCTGTCCGTTCGAGCCGAGCGCCGTACCTAGTACTTGTAGCGCTCCCCCGTAACGGCGAAGTAGGCCTCTTCAAACTGGTACTTTTGGAAGATGCTTGCCGTAGCGGTGATGGCGCGCCCACAGGCGCCGCGCGCTTCCTCGATCTCTTCCGCAGACAACGTCTGCCCGCCGTCGACCTTTTCCGCGGCACCGAGGCAGAGCTCGCCGTCTGCGGCGGAAGCCGAGGCCGGTCCTGGATGACCGGCGCTCGCGAGGAGGACGATGGCGGCAAACGCCCGGGCGCGCATGGGATCGTTCGCGGCTACTCCGCCGCGAGCCTTACGTACTGACCGTTGGCGACGGGGCACGCGGCCCACAGCTCGCGAAGCGAGTCGACGAGATAGGCCATCTGGGCATCGGTATGTACGGGCGAGGGCGTGAGCCGCATGCGCTCGGTACCACGCGGCACCGTCGGGTAATTGATCGGCTGCACGTAGATTCCGTAGTGGGTGAGCAGTGTGTCCGTCACGGCCTTGCAGTGGACCGGATCGCCGACCATCACGGGTACGATGTGGCTCTGGTTGTCCATCACCGGGACACCCACATCCGCCAGCATGGACTTGAGCGTCTGCACACGCTCGCGATGCCGCGCCCGCTCGATCTCCGACCGCTTCAGGTGGCGGATCGAGGCGAGGGCGCCGGCCGCGATGGCGGGAGCCAGGGATGTCGTGAAGATAAAACCCGGGGCGTAGGAGCGGATCGCGTCGCAGCACGCTCTGCTGGCGGCGATGTATCCGCCCATGACGCCGAAGCCCTTGGCAAGGGTGCCGTTAATGATGTCGACACGGTCCATCACGCCTTCAAGCTCGGCGATGCCGCCGCCGCGCGGGCCATACAGGCCGACGGCGTGGACTTCATCGAGATAGGTCAGGGCGTTGTACTTGTCCGCCAGGTCGCACACCGTACCGATCGGCGCGATGTGGCCGTCCATGGAGTAGACGCTCTCGAACGCGATCAGCTTTGGCGTGTCCAGCGGGACCGACTTGAGCAGGTCCTCGAGATGCTCGAGGTCGTTGTGCCGGAAGATATGCTTGGGGCCGCCGCCGTGCCGGATGCCTTCAATCATCGAGGCGTGGTTCTTCGCGTCGGAAAAGATCTGCAGGCCCGGGATGAGCCGCGTCAGAGTAGAGAGGGTGGCGTCGTTGGCGATATAGGCGGAGGTGAAGAGGAGCGCAGCTTCCTTGTTGTGAAGGTCGGCCAGCTCGCTTTCCAGTTCCACGTGATAATGCGTCGTGCCGGAGATATTGCGCGTGCCGCCGGAGCCGGCACCAACCTGGTCGATCGCCTCGTGCATCGCGTCGCGCACGGCCGGATGCTGGCTCATGCCCAGATAATCGTTGGAGCACCAGACCGTCACATCCCGCGTGCCGCTCTCCGTGTAATGATCGGCGACGGGATAGGCGCCGCAGCGCCGCTTCAAATCTGCAAAAACGCGATACCGGCCTTCTTGATGCAAAGACTCAAGATGCTGGCGGAACTGATTCTCGTAGTCCATGTGTCTCCGTTTCCCTAGACCCTTGGCGTTCGCCAACGCCACCCAGCAATTGGTCGAACGGAATGGAGAGCCTGAGCAGCCCGGTTGGCACAAGTTCTTGTAGGGCTTGCGTAAAGTCCTAACCGGTACTGAAGCCTTACCTGCTACCTAGCCCAATCACGGCGTCACCACAAGGAGAACGGGCCGCTGAATTGCCGACCCAATGTCGCACGGCTTTCACAATTGTGTTTGACGCATCTCAATTTCCGAACCCCTGGGCCTGGAGGGCTCGGATTGGCGGCAACGCAGGGCGGCGGCGCCCCGGTCAGTCCTGCCGGACGGTGTCCCGAATGGCTTGCAGGAACACCCGCCGCGAGAAGGGCTTCTGAAGCACAGTGTGGTGCCCGTAACGGCCGGCCACGTCGCTCGGGTCGTAGCCGGTGGCGAATACATAAGGCAGTCCGCGCGCTTCCAGGGCGTCGGCCACCGGGTAGACCAGTTCGCCTGCGACGTTGAGATCGAGGACCGCGGCGTCGACGGCATTGTCGCTCAGCAGCCTCAGAGCCTGCCCGACCCGGCTTGCAGGACCGACGACTTCGCACTCCGATTCGAGCAGCATGTCCTCCAATTGGAGTGCGATCGGCGCCTGATCCTCGACGACCAATACGCGAAGTCCCTTCAGGGGCTCGTTTTTCGGAGAAGGCATAGTCTGCGTCGCCCTGTTTTCATCCCTGGTCTGGGTTGATTGATTTTTAGGCCCTGCAAGCCCGGACGCCGGTGCGACGGACACAGGCGACTCACCACAGGCGATTCGACCGAGGCCACCCCGGCGAGACCAGCCGAAGCAAAACCAGGCCCGAGATGTGGCCGTGCCGTCCGCGCCCGGAGGCGTCGGAAGCTTGCCCGCCCGGCCTCGGAACCCGAAGCCGACCCATGAGTACTAGCCCAAACACCACCCCGTCGCGACCCGAAAATGCTCCACCGGAAGGAGGTAACAGGTTGGCGCATAGAGGTGAATCCGGAGTGCCCTGAAATGCACCCGCGGATGGACACGAATTGTGCAAAACCGGCCGGCGGCTGGTCGAGCCGCAGGGCTACGCCGGTTCTTACGGGATCAGCCGCACGCACGCGCCGCCTTCAACTTAAGACACTGATTTAACGTGCAAATCTCAGCGCGATCGGGTGGGTCGCAGGGCCCAGGACAGCGCTAATATTTCGTGGCCGAAATGTCACAACTTCAGCGAAAAGGGGCTCGCACGGTTTGTTAGCAATTTACCTTCGAGGGGGATCGCGTATAAGCAGACAGTAGAACTCTCTGCTGGCGGGAACTCGTCCATAATTTTGGCGACAGCTAAGCCGGTAAGGCGCTTAACCGCCGCAGAACGAGAGTTTTGGATTAGTCAATTTTGGCCAGGGAAGGTGGACATGGAGATGTTTGGGGGACTGACAAGAACATCCAGCCGCATTGCCATTGCAGCCGCGCTTGGGCTTGGGGTTTACGCTCTGAGCGCTGCGCCTGCGAGTGCGCAGGGCTACGGCGGCAATTGCTGCGCGGATCTTGAAGAGCGGGTAGCCGAGCTTGAAGCATCTGCGGTGCAGAAGGGGAACAAGAAGGTATCCGTGACGGTATCTGGCTGGGTCATCGAGTCGATGAACTGGTGGGATGACGGCGCGCTGACGGACAGCTGGGTTGGCACGAAGGACGTCGACCTTGGTTCCCGTTTTGCGATCACGGGTTCTGCGACGATCGCTCCTGGGTGGTCGGGCGGTTACAACTTGACGGTTACGACGCCTGGCGCGTGGGCCGGCAATCTGCTGAACGGCAACAACTTCGGTATCTTTTCGAACCAGTTTGCCCAGGATTCGCTGAGCCTTGGCAGCATCCAGACGCTGTACTCGTACATGTACATCAAGAGCGACGACTACGGCACGATCAACCTGGGCTATCTGAGCCCTGCGTCGGATAACGCGGCTGTTCTGGCCGACATTTCCGGCACGGTGATCGAATCGAACGCGGTGTTCTTCGAAGGCGGCGGGTTCCTGCTTCGTCCGAAGAACGGCGCTTCCGGGTTCAACGGCCTTTCGGGCATGACCTGGGGCAACTTCCTGAACTGTTCGCTGGTCGGTCCGGTCGGCGGCGACTGCTACGGTGCTCCGCAGAGCGGTATCCGGTACGACTCGCCGACGTTTGGGGGCTTCCGGATCGAGGCGTCTTACACGGACGATTACTCGAACAGCTTCCGGGCTGCTCCGGTGAACGATGCGCCTGAGATCTGGGACCTGGCCGTGTTCTACACGGGCGACTGGGGTGACTTTAAGATTTCGGCGGCATATTCGTACACGCAGTCGAACGGCAACCTGTTCAGCGCGAACCAGACGGGGTCGACCTCGATCAACCAGTTCGGCGGTACGGTCATGCACGCTCCGACCGGTCTCGGTATCTACGGTTACTACAACTACGAAGAGATCGACGCGAACTACGTGAACTACAACGGCGTGCAGCAGGGCATCCCGAGCTGGGACTCCTGGTACTTGAAGGGCTTCCTGAAGCGGACGTGGAACCCGCTCGGCGCGACGGTCCTTTACGGCGAGTACGGCCAGTATAACGACGGCTTCAACGGTGTTGCTGGTACGAACAACTGCGCCAGCTTCGCCGGGGTCGGCGGCACGGCCTCCAACTTCTGCGGCGCCGGTGGCGTGGACGTGAACGGCAACTTCGTCAACGGCCTGTACGTGACGGGTTCGGAAATCCAGCGCTGGGGTCTTGGCGCGGTCCAGGAGATCGACGCGGCAGCGATGCACGTGTTCGCTCGCTGGCAGCACCAGGCAGCCGACATCGACTTCATCGGCGTCAATGGCGCAACGGGCACGACCCGGAACGTCAGCCAGGGCTTCGAAGACTACGATCTGTTCCAGGTTGGTGGCATCATCTTCTTCTAATCCACCAATCCAGACGACACTTACGGAAGCCGCCCCTCGGGGCGGCTTCTTTTTTGCCTAATGCAGGCCGGCACGTTCTCCCCAACCCGTCGATCACATCAACGAGAGGTCTTTGGCATCCGTGCGCTGGTGAGCCACGCACCGATGCCGATATCCGGCGGGATGCTTGTGAAAGGCCGGGCCAGAGGCTATTTCTCATTTGAGGAAACGAACGAGGAGCGAAGCCCGAACAGGAACCGCAAGAGTTCCGAGGGGATGGAGGAGCATGGCAGAATCAGTCTCCGGCGCTGCCGGAACGCCGGAGCCGGTGCTATCGGTTCAGAACGTGTCCTACTGGTACGGCGCCAAACAAGCGCTGGACGACGTCAGCTTCGATGTCTATCCGGGACGGGTGACGGCCCTTTTGGGGCCGAACGGCGCCGGCAAATCCACGCTCTTCTCGCTCATCACGCGTCTGTTCGACGCCCCGACCGGCCGTATCGAGATCGACGGCAAGGCGGCGGCCGAGTGGGGCTTCAAGATCTTGGCCCCGCTGGGGGTCGTCTTTCAGCAGCCGACCCTCGATCTGGACCTTACCGTGCGTCAGAACCTTCGCTACTTCGCCTCGCTGCGAGGGCTCGGCCGGAAGGAAGCTGATACGCGCATGGAGAAGGCGTTGGCCTCGCTCGACATGGCCGAACGTATCGGCGAGAAGGTGCGGGCGTTGAACGGCGGCCACCGGCGCCGCGTCGAAATCGCGCGGTCGCTTCTTCATAGCCCGAAACTGCTTCTTCTCGACGAGCCCACGATCGGCCTCGACGATCCGACGCGCGACGCCATCGTGCGCCACATTCACAAGCTGGCGGCCACAGACAATATCGGCGTCCTGTGGGCGACGCATCTGTTCGACGAGGTGGAGAGCGAGGACGCTCTCGTCGTCATCAACAAGGGGCGGGTGGTCGCGCGCGGCGACGTGGCCGGCATCGAGAAAGAGACGGGGTCGACGAGTTTGGCGGAGGCTTTCCGGCGTCTCACCGGAGATCGCGTGGAGGAGGTCGCCGTATGACCCTGTTGCACTACACCCGTGCTTTCGGTGGGATTGTCTGGCGGGAGCTCCTGCGCTTCTTGCAGCAACGGGAGCGGTTCCTCGCGGCGCTCGTCCGGCCCCTGATCTGGCTGATCATCTTCGCAGCCGGGTTCCGGGCGGCCCTCGGAATCTCGATCATTCCGCCCTACGAGACGTACATCACCTACGACGTCTACATCACGCCCGGCCTTCTGGCGATGATCCAGCTTTTCCAGGGCATGCAGAGTTCGCTGTCGATGGTGTACGACCGCGAGATGGGTTCGATGCGGGTTCTGTTGACCACACCGCTTCCGCGCTGGTTCTTGCTCATCGCGCGGCTGTTTGCCGGTGTGCTTGTGTCCCTGTTCCAGGTCTACACGTTTTTGGCCGTGGCCTATCTGTTCGGCGTGGAGTTGCCGCCCCTAGGGTACGTGCTTGCGCTGCCGGCCCTGATCCTTACCGGTATGATGTTCGGTGCGCTGGGCATGCTGCTGTCGTCGACCATCAAGCAGCTCGAGAACTTCGCCGGGATCATGAACTTCGTCATCTTCCCGATGTTCTTCGCCTCCTCGGCGCTCTACCCGCTTTGGAAGATGCAGGAAGGCAGCTGGATCCTCTACGAGATCTGCTTCTACAACCCGTTCACCTGGGCGGTGGAACTGATCCGGTTCGCGTTCTATCAGAAGATGAACTGGGAGGCCCTGGCGGTCGTGGCGGTCTGCACGGTCGTGTTCCTGGGGCTATCCGTATGGGCCTACGATCCGTCGCGTGGCATCCAGCAGCGCAAAGCGACGGCGCCCGCCGGGGGCTAACCGCGCCACATAGGCGAAGGTCGAGCGCCGTTGAGGTCTACATCTCTGAGAAATTGGCCGGAAAGCGCTTGGAGAGATCGGTGAGCAGCGCCTCGATCATTGCCGGGTCGCGGTCCTTTTGCGGCACGTCAATGCTCTCGACCGCGAGCACATGTGTTGGCCGCGGCGCCATTACCACGAGGTTGTCGGCAAGTTGCAGGGCCTCGCGTGGATTGTGCGTGACCATAACGGCCGTCGTGGGCCGCGCGGACCAGACCTTAAGCAGCAGGCGCCGGAGCCGATCCGCGGTGCGTTCGTCGAGGGAAACGAACGGTTCGTCCAGCAACAGGAGGTCGGGCTCCGTCGAAAAGGCGCGTGCGAGCGCCGCCCGGCGAGCGAGGCCTAGCGAAAGCTCTTGCGGGTAACGAGACATCATTTCGGCGATCCCCACCGCTTCTGCCAAAGTTTCGAGATCTTTCCCAGAGAACCCGGGCGCGGCGACGAGCTCGATGTTTTGCTGCACGGTTCGCCAAGGCAGGAGGCGCGGCTCCTGAAACATGAACCCCAACCGTGCATGCGCCGGCATGTCGATTTCGCCGGTGAATTCGTCATCGAGCCCGGCCACAATGCGTAGCAACGTGGTCTTGCCGCACCCCGAGGGCCCCATGAGCACGGTCATGCTCTCGGGCGCCAGGTCGAGCGACAATTCGCGGATCGCCGTCAGCCGCGTGCCGTCGGCGCCGACATGGGTCTTTTCCCCGATGCGGATCTTAAACTGGCTTGTTACGCCAGCGTGTCGTGTATCTTTCAAGGGGCTGTACCAGTAGATATTCGATCGCGAGCATGACGACCACGAAGGCAAGCGTGTAGCCGAGGATAGCGGTCACATTGAAAAGCTGAAAATTCAGGTGCAACTCGAAGCCGACACCGTTCGGACGTCCCAGCAGCTCGACCACCAGAACAATCTTCCAAATAAGGGAAAGGCCCGTTCGCGAGGCGGTCGCGAAATAGGGCTGGAGCTGCGGCAGAGTCACATTCCGAAACTTGCTCCACGGCGTCAGCCGGTAGGCCCGTGCCATTTCGTCGAGCCCGGGGTCCAACGATCGCGCACCTTCGCGCAGCGTCACGATGACGTTCGGGATCTTGTTCAGCGCGACCGCCCCGATGGCGGCGGCCTCGGTCAGGCCGAACCAGACATAGGCCAGGATGATGATGACGAGCGCCGGTAGGTTGAGAAGCACGATCAGCCACGGATCGAGCACCCGGTTGACGGCGGGCAGCTCACCCATGAGCAGTCCGACGGCGCTGCCTATGACCATGGCCACGACGAAGGCCGCTAGCACGCGCCAAAGCGTGATGCCGAGCTGAAAGATGAGGTCGCCGTGCAGCGACTCCTCGATAACGTAGTTCAGCACCTCGACCGGACCCGGCAGGAGCCGGCTTTGGGCCACATGGGCCGCGATGAACCAGATCAGCACAAAGGCAGCCACGGACACGATCGAGACCCATGGTCCGCGCATGTACCAAGAGGCTTGGCGCACCCCGGACTGTACCTCCACCGTGGTCACTGGGCGGACCCGTGCCAGAAGGTTCCGGGGGCAAGTTCGGCCCCCTTGCCGACCAATTTCGCGCCACCCAGCTCGCGCAGGAACTGGTACAGGATCTTTGCGTCGGCCTCTTCCGAGGTGGTTTCTCGCTCGGGGATGCCTTCACGGAAACGGCGCCTCAGCGCCTCGAAAGTGGCTCCGTCGAAACTGGGATCGTTCGCGCTCATGACCGGCTTCAGCCGTTCCCATTCCGCATCCGAAGTCGCCAAAAGCTCGTTGGCCTTCTCCGCGGCGCGAACGAAGCCGTCGATCGCCTTGGGATTCTGCTCAGCCCAGTCGGCATTGAAGACATAGCCGAGCATGGCAACCTCTCCCTTGGCGCCGAGTTCCCGTACGACGTCCTCAAGTCCAATGAGCTGGGTGAACCCCACCGCTTCGAGGCGGGCGGCATAGGGCCAGAAGTTCAGCACGGCGTCGATTTGGCCCTGCTTCGCCCGTGCCGCCAAAAGCGGCGGCGCCCCGAACTCCTGGGTGGTTTCGGTCCTAAGATCGATATTGGCCGTCCGCAGCGCATAGGCGACGATCAGGAGCCAGCTCTTGTCGAGCGGGCCGCCCGCGACCCCCAGCCTCTTGCCCTTGAGGTCGGCCAGCGTCTTTATGGGCGAGTCCGGCGGGACCATGATCGCGCCCAGCGCCGTCGAGAATGGGACAAGGGTGAAGTCGGCGCCGCTCGTCCGCTCCCGTGAAACCCAGAGCCAATCGGTTACGACGATGTCCAGCGAACCGCCCTGAAGACCGACGGCGGTCGCTTGCGTGCTGGCGAGCGGGACGACCTCGAGAGATATCCCCTCGTCCTTGTCGAAGCCGTTGGCTTGGATCGTATCCATGACCCAATTGACGGTGCCGAACTTCAGGACACCGACCTTGATCGGCGTGACGTTCTCCGCTCGAGCGGGCAGGCAGCTCACGAAGGCGAGGCACAATATGGCTAGCAGGCGTAGGCGCAACGGGTCATCTCCAAGTGTGAGTTTCCTCCAAGCGTCGGTCTGTTCCAGGTTCTCTTGAGAGGAGGTCGGGCGATGCGCACCCTGGGCAACAGTCGCGGACAGGTGCGCGGGGCCGTGACCTGCTAGTAAGGCCTGGAATCGTTATGGCGCGTCGTCGGCGAGTGGCGCGGCTTAATCTACAAGATGCGCCGCCCCGTGCAAGGTTCCATTGTACGGGCGCCAGTAATGCCTTGGGAATTGCCAAAAGTCTTATAGACGTTGCCAATGAGAGGACTGACACCGGGCCCTGTCGAACCGGGTTCGTCAGCCCGCCGCCGCCGGTTTCAAGCGGTAGCCGTGTCCCCGGACGGTTTCGATCAGCGGTTCCCGGCCCTTGGTGTCGATCTTCCGCCGCAGCCGGGCGATGTAGACGTCCACCACATTCGTCAAAGGGTCCTCGCTGTATCCCCAGACCTGGTTCAGAATGCGTGTCCGCGAGAAGACGCGACCCGGTGAGCTCATCAGTAGTTCGAGGATGGCCAGTTCCTTCGCGGTGAGCTTGATCGGCTCGTCACCGCGCTTCACTTCCAGCAACTCGCGGTCGAGTTCCAGGTCGCCCACCGTCAGCACGTTGGAACTCGGCGTGAAATTGTGCGACCGCCGCACCAGCGCCTCGATCCGGACCAGCAGTTCGTCGAAATCGAAGGGCTTGGTGAGATAATCGTCGGCGCCGAGCTTTATGCCTTTGATCTTGTCCTCGATCGCGTCCATCGCGGTCAGCATCAGTATAGGCGTGTGCTGACCATCTTGGCGCAGACGCTGGCACACGTCGTAACCGTGCATGTCCGGGAGCATAAGATCGAGCACGATCACGTCGAAGTCGCCGGTCTTCGCAAGTTCGATGCCGTCGCCGCCATTTTCCGCGACGGTGACGCCATGGTTCTCGGCGCGTAGACCCCGGTCAATGAAATCGGCCACGCGCGGTTCGTCTTCCACCAAGAGCACGTTCACGCTTGGCTCCCTCCCATCTTTTCCGGCAAGCTTACCAGAATAATCGTTCCTTCCCCGACCCTACTTTTGACCTCGATTGTCCCGCCATGGGCTTGCACGATCGCACGGGCCACGGGCAGGCCGAGCCCTAAGCCTTCGTCGTTGGCCTCGGCGGCGTTCCCAGCACGCCGGAAGCGCTCGAAGATGCTGTCCATGTCTTCTTTCGGGATGCCGACGCCTTGATCGGCGACTTTGATCGTGACGGTGCCGTTCTCGCGGGACAGTCCGACGTCGACCGTTCCCCTTGCGTCGGAGTACCGGACGGCGTTGTCGAGGACGATCAGCAGCAACTGGCGCAGCCGTGCCGGGTCGCCGTCGACCATTTGGTGCGGGCTATCGTTTGCGAACTCGATTCCCACGTCCTTGTTCATGGCGATGATCTTGGCGTCACCCACAACGCTTTCGACCAGCTCCGTAAGATCGACTGGCTTGATCTTCAGCTTGGCTGCACCGGCGCCTTGCCGGGCAATGAACAGGAGATCGCCCACCAGGACGGAAAGATGCTTAGCCTGTTCCACGATGCGCTCGATGGAATGCTTGTATTCCGGAATGCGCTTGTTGCGGCCGCGCAAGGCGATTTCGCCCTCGCCGCGAATAACCGTCAGCGGGGTGCGCAGTTCATGGCTGATGTCGGCAAAGAAGGCGCGCCGCGTCTCGTCGATCTTCCGCAGCGAGTCGTTCGCGAGGCGCAGTTCCTCGGTCCGCTCCTCCACGATCGATTCAAGATTGTCGCGCGCGTCCTGCAACGCCTTTTGGTGATCCTGGAGATCGGCGGCCATGCTGTTGAAACTGCGCCCGAGTTCGGCGAACTCGTCCTTGCCCCGGACGGCGATGCGGTAGGAGAGGTCGCCCTCGGCCAACTTTCGCGTCCCATCCAGGAGCGCGGCCAAGGGCGCACGTAAGCCGCGGATCAACAGGAACGCGAGAGCCAGCGTAATGAGGACAGCAAGGGCGGCGTGGATCGTGCTGATGCGCTCCAGCCGCGTCAGGAGCTGCGTCGCGGCGGCATCGATCCTCAGCACCTCCGCCGTCTCGTCGGCCACGGCGACTTCGATGAGCTCGTTGAGCTCTCTGTCGAGACCGCCACGAAGGAGGTCGACCAGATTCTGCCAGGCGATGTCGGGACGTCCGCGGCTTCTCAGCTGGTCGACCTGGGAGAGCTGCTCCAGAACGTGCCGGTACTCTTTTCGGATCGCTTCCAGCCGATGAACTTCGGCAATTTCCACCTGGCCTTCTTCCTCGCCGACGATCGCCAGTTCCCGGCGCGACAGATCCTCGAGCGCCGATAAGTCGGATTCGATGACCTTCTTCAGATAGGCCTCTCCCAGAGGACGGTCGGAGAGCCCTGTCAGGAGCGTGTCGGTCCAGGCCTTGAAGAGCTGTTGGCTATGACGCGAGAGCTGAAGCTGCCGTTCCAGTTGCTCGTGCGCAATGCGCGACCGGATCAGGTAGCGATGCGACTGCGCCACGCCCCAATAGGAAAACGCTGCCGCCGATAGCGACATGGCGAGCAAGAGACAGGCTGCGATGAGAAGCTTGGTGCGATAACGCATCAGATGCAAAGCGCTCCTTGGTAGCCGCGTCGAGGCGCTTCCGGGCGCGCTTTTCGTCTGGGTCGCGGTCAACTCCCTCCGCCCGATGGGGCGGCCTGTTACCTATACTGCATTTTGACCTGGTTGACGGGCAGTTCGCATGCGGTCCGCGACGTGTAGGCGCTCCGCACCGCCGCCAAGCGCGTGCTAGCGAAACCGCCATACCTTCCCGTATTCAATGGCAAAAATGGCACCTCCGCCATTGCAATATGACGTATCTTTCGGGGATATTGAGCAAAAGGCGGGGCAAACCGCCAGAGGGATGCGTTGGGGGGCAGCACGTGTTTACGTCGGGACTCGCAGGGAACCCGGGCAACCGGGGCCGGTCGGCTCTTGCGGCCGTCTGGGGCGGCATCGCGGCGAGCGTCATGCTCCCCGCCGCTGTGGCCTTTGCGGAATTCGAGATCCCGGAAGTCGATGCCGAGAAGGGTGCCTTCGAGGCCGAGTATCGCGGCGCCAAACACTGGGGCTTGCCTCCTAGCGACGATGACGACGACCGCGAGGCGCTTCGCCAGAGCCATGAGATCGAGCTTCAGTACGGGTTGACGGACTGGTGGATGTTGCGCCTCACCCCGAATGTCGAGCGCGTGCCCGGCAAGGCCGCCGAGTTCTCGTCCCTGGGCGTGGAAACGCAGTTCGTGCTGGTGCCGCGTAACGATGGTGTCTTCGGCCTGGCGGTCATGGCCGGCTACGGCCCGTACTCGCTCTTTGTCGAAGACAATACGCCTGACGAGTTCGAGTTCGGTCCGGTGATGGAGGTCGCTCCCGGACCTTGGCTTCTCACCCTCAACCCCCGGCTCGCGACGGATGTCGGTAAGGATGCCGAGCATGACGGCCTCGGTTTCGAGTACGCCGCGCAGCTTCGCTATCAATTCACGGAACGCCTCGGCGCGGCGGTTCTCGGCTTCGGAGAGATTGAGGAACTCGCTCACACCGGGCCGTTCGAGGCGCAGACGCACGTGCTTGGTCCGAGTCTCTACGTATTTTCCGCGCCCGACGCGGAAAGGGAATGGCTCCTAGGCGCAGGCATGTTGTTCGGCCTCACCGAAGCATCGGCCAAGTCCGCCGTGCGCATAACTCTCGCGGTGGAATTCTGATGGTCTCGTTCCCCACACGCCACATTGCCATCGCGGCGATCCTGCTCGGATCGATCGGCCCTGCGCTCGCGGAGTTCGAGATCCAAGAATCCACCATCGATCCCGGCGAAACCCAGCTGCAATATCGCGGTGCGTGGCACACGGGCCTGCCGTCGTATCAAGCCGTTGAAGATATCAGCCTGCTGCCAGACACGGAGGAGGCTCCCCTCCGGCAAAGCCATGACTTCGAGATTCAATACAGTCCCACCACATATTGGCTAGTGGCGCTAACCCAGGTCCTCGATGAGCCGATCGACGACAATGGCGCCGACCTCAATGCGATTGAGTTCGAAACCCAGTTCGAACTCATTACGCGGGAAGGCGACGGGTTGGGTCTGTCAATTCAAGGGGGTACGGAGCAACCGGTGTTCGAGGCTCGGGATGAAAACGATCCGGAGATCGCTTTCGGTCCGATTGTCGAGCTTTCAAAGTCGAACTACACGCTTGTGCTGAACCCGCTGTTCTTCCGCGTCATCGGTGACAAGAACGATCAGGAAGGTTTCGGGTTCGAGTACGGCTGGCAAGGGCGCAAAGAACTGTTCGGTGAGCGCCTTTGGCTCGCGGTCGAGATGTTCGGAGAGATTGAAGACATGTCTAATGCTGGGCCCTTCAACGAGCAGCAGCACAGCATCGGGCCTGCCTTCTACTACACGTTCGGCAAGGAAGACGACGACTTCGTCGGCGACGACGACCTCTACGACGTCGATAGAAAAAGCAAGGAGTTCACGGTGAGCCTCGGTGCGCAGTTCGGGCTCACGGATGCGACCTCCGATGTCGCCATCAAGGTCTTCATCGGGTACGAGTTCGACTAAGGACGGCCCAAGAAGACCCTAGCGGACGGTGAAGCGGAACGGCACCGAGACAGAGATGGTCTCCTCACCGACTTCCGCCGGGATCGACGGATAGGGCGCGGCGCTTGCGATCGAGTCGAGCGCGGCCTTGTCGAGTTCCTTGTAGCCGGAGCTCTTGACGATCTTATGTGCGACGAGTTCTCCATCGGACTTGACCGTCAGGCGTACGACGGCCGTGCCGACGCGGGTCGTGCGGGGGTTGATTTTCGCCCGCTCGAGATGGACCCGAAGCTTGCCGAGATAGGCCCTGTGCGCGGTGGCGTCACCGCCGGACAGCTCCTGACCTGAGCTTTCGCGCATCGCAATGACGGTTTGCTGCGCGACAGAGGCCAGCTGCTGCGGCAGGGGCTGTTCCTTCACCTCAGGTTCGGGCTCCTCCTGCACCAGTTCTTCAACGGGCTCGATCAACTCGTTCTCGGGGCCCGCCTCCGATGTCAGCAAAGTGTCTTCGACCGGCTCGACCTCCGGGACGTCTTCCACAGGGACTTCTTCCTGCTGCTCGACGGCCTCAACCTGCTCCAGCGGCTGTGCCGCGGCGGTCATCACGGGCGGTGCCTCGACGGCCTCGACCGACATGGCATCCTCGCCGAGCTTCGCAATACCCTCGATGGCAATGCCTTGCTCGACGACCATGATGTCGCCCCCCGAACCTTCCTGAATTGCCGCGCCGCCGGAGTCGGGCAGCAAAAGGGCAAGCACAAAGGCGGCGTGGACGCCGAGTGATACCAACCATGCAATGATATTGAGCGGCATGACGGCTCCGCTTGGCGCGCTATTGACCCGGTGCTGCGCCGGCCTTGGGCTGAGACAGCAGCGAGACGCGCGAATAACCACTTGAGCCGACGCGGCCGAGGATTTCCATCACTTCGCCGTAGGGACGGCTCTTGTCGCCGCGCACATAAACCACCGTGTCGCCCTCGGATTGCCGAAGAGCCTGAAGGCGCGGCACCAGCGTGTCGGCTGTGACCTGCTCGTCGCGGATGTAGACAAGACCGTCCGCATCCAATGAGACGATCATCGGCTTCTTGGGCTGACTGACCTTGGCGGCGGACGTCTTCGGCAGCTCTACTGGAACGCCGGCGACCAGCAGCGGCGCGGTGATCATGAAGATGATCAGGAGCACGAGCATCACGTCGACCATGGGCGTGATGTTGATCTCCGAGATCGGGCGGTATCCGCCTTCCTCGGCGCCCCCGCCATTGCCGACGGACATACCCATTACGAAGGCTTCCCTGCGCGGAGCGGTTCCACGTTATCGCCACGCGCACGCCGCGATTGCGGCGTGGCTTCGGTTTCGTCTTCGGTCAGGTCGCGGGCGATCTCAATGATCGCGTCATTGCCCTTGGCGAAGGCGCGGCCGAGCGCGACGGAAATCTGGTTGTAGGCGACGACCGCGGGAATAGCCGCGGCGAGACCGATCGCTGTCACGATAAGGGCCTCGGCGATGCCGGGCGCTACGACCGCGAGGCTCGTGTCCTTCTGCGTTGCGATGGCGGTAAAGCTGTTGACGATGCCCCAAACGGTTCCGAACAGACCGACGAAGGGCGCGGCCGAGCCGACGGTCGCCAAGAAGGGCAGGCCGACCTCCACTTTCTGAATTTGCGTTTTCAGAGCGTGCCGGAGGGCGGTCTCCACCCGGTATCGGCGTTCGATCGGCGTATCGTCGAAGTCCGCCTGCAATTCGGCTTCGCCGGCCTCGAGCACCTTGCGGGGAAATCCGCCCTTATCGGCGCTCGATCGGGTCTTGGCGAGGCGGCGGATGCCGCCCTTCAGCCAGTTAACCCGCACAATTTTCTCGAAGATGATCGCCCAGCATGCCACGGAGGCCAGGACGAGAAGCAAAATCACGCCCTTGACTACGGGGTCGGCCTGCATGAGCAGTCCCCAGACGCTGTAGTCGTGAGCTGCAGCCGCTACGGCGATTTCCTGTTCTACTTCCACGGTGCCGAGTCCTATTTGTTAAGTGCGTTGTCGGTCCTGCTCGACAGGGCAAGATCCCCGAGGCAGTCGGCCACGTCTTGCGACCCGGCCTTGCACTCCATCACATCATTGATCAAGAAACTCCCAACGTCGTCGCAAGACGTGCTGGCGACATCGAAGAGCTTCACGGTTCGCTTCTTGGCCTTGAGCGGCGCAAGTTCGACGGCGAAGCGTTGGTCGATGATGCCGTCCGGACGAAAGAGGATGAAGTCGAGCTTCAGGGTCTCGTATGCCTTGTCGCTCTTGTTGTCGATGACGAAGTAGGCGCGGCAGTCGGAGCCTTTGGGCTCGAGCTTGTTGAGCTCGATAGCAACGCTGGCCTGCTTGGTGTCGGCGGAGGTAGCCTCTTCGGCCGCGGCGACAGCGTCCTCCTCGGCCGTAGCGATGGCCGGCCGGATGAGCAGTGCTGCGGCAAGCGCCAGAACAGCTACGAGAATTTGCCGGGTGCAAGTGGCCGCATGCCGGTTGTCTCTAGTCAAAAAAAGCACAAATACCTCCCATACCGAGCCTGCTTTGAAAGATCAGGTTTCGGTTGCCTGACGGCGTTCCGACGGCTTTAGCCGCTCCCTTTTATGTTCCTCGATCTTGGTTGAGGGTACCGCGCGAGGCCGCCAGCAAGTTCTGGGCGCCTCGACACTTGGACCGACATCCAAACCAAAGACTAGTTAGTAGGTCCTCCGAGAGTACCAGAGATTTTTTAGCGTGGCGGTCGAGGGCATTCAAGCACGTTGCCAAGGGATGATTTGGTAAGTCACTTGCCAAATGTTCCTAATTGTCCTTCCAAAAGACCCAGGGGCATTCGGGTAGATTGACCCGTCCGTCAATGCTAATTTTTCGTTAATGGAAAATGGAACCTAGCCAACTAGGTTTGCCTGTGGGGGGCTTTGACTATGGGACCCAGAGTGTGCGGGGGCGCGCTGGCGCTTGGTATTTGTGCCTTTTTGCCGGCTGAAGCAGTCGGTCAAGCCACTGAAAATGAAGTTATTTCAGAAGAGACAGCGCCGGCGGTGACGGCGCCGGCGGTGGGCGGCGAGCCTCCTGCCGACGCCACGCTCGAGCTCGAAGGCGATGTCCCCGCCGTCGAAATCATTCAATCCCAACCGGAACCCGAGCAACCGCCGGAACCTGTCCAGGCTGAAGCCCGGCCGGAGCCGCGGCCCGTTTCGGTCCCTGCGCCGCAACCGGTGGCGTACGAGCCGCCGTCCGCCCAGCCGGCGTTCGAGCCTATCGAACCCGAAGAGTTCTTTCCGACACTAATCACGCAGCAGCAGCCCGAGTATTACGGTCCGGCCGCCGGCGAGGCGAATTTCGAGCGGACATGGAACGGCGCCGAGTCGCCGATCAATCCGAACAACGGCATCGCGCCCGGCAACCTTCAAAATTTCTCCGAAGCCGGTAGCCGCGTGACGCGCCAGCAGATCAATGAGCAAGATCCGCTCAGCACCAACGACATCCTCCAGCGCGTCCCCGGTCTTACGATCGTCAACGACGACGGCATCGGCAACCAGGGCGGTATCGGTATCCGCGGTTCGAACCCGCGGCGGTCGCGTAAGATTCTTGTCATGGAGGACGGTCAGTCCATCAACATGAGCCTCTATATCGATCCGTCCGTGCACTACGTGCCGCCGCCGGATCGTATCGAGGCCGTCGAAGTGATCAAGGGCTCGATCATCTACGCCCCGAACAATAACTTCGGCGCGGTCAACTTCCGCAATCTGCAGCCCTTTGGTCCGGATGAGTTCGTCATGTCGGGTGAAGGTGGCGCTGTCGCGCTTAACGGCGCTGGCGGCGACGGTGGCGCGGGCAAATGGCACGTGCACAACCGAAAGACCTGGGAGAACTGGGGAACCGTCGTATCGTACACGGGCGCCGACGTTCAAGGCACCTGGGATACGGAGCGCCTGACCTACAACGACTTTTATGCTGCTGTCGGCTGGAAGGATACCAACGCGGACTTTGTGTTCTCTGGGTCCTATATGCGTCAGCGCGACAAATACGACGAAGCCAACCTAGAATTCGAAGAAGAAGAGGACGGCGAAGAGGAGGAGGGCGATCTCGAGGAGGATGAGGAGCTCGAGGAAGAAGAGGCGACCGTGTTCCGCTCCGATACCGTCGAGCAGGCCTTCTTCCGAGAGATCAAGCACTGCAAGAGCTGCTTCAACCCGGGTTCGCGCTTCAGCACGTACAACGCCGATCCGTTCCGGCTTCAGGGCACCCTGAATTACTACTTCGACGAAGACACCAGCTCGAACACGCGGGTCTACTATTACCACCACCGCCGCGACCGGTATCAGAACTTCGAAGGTGCCGATCCATCGCAGGCGGAAGGCAATTTTGCGCCGTTTTTGCTCGGCGACGATGTGATCATCCCCGAAGGCGTAATGCTCGGGCGCCTGCGGACCTACCAGCATGTCGGTGGCGAGCAGCGTTTCGAGTTGGCCAACCGCGAATTGATCGCTGGGCTTAACCAGGACTTCCAGTTCGGCGCACGATACGAGCACCACACCTTCGCCAACCGCAATTTCTTCGGCCGTCAGGGCGAAATCTTGGAGGATGGCGATGACAGGGGCCTCACAGTCTTCGACAGCGAGCACGAGGCGGATGCCGTATCGGCTTATGCGCAGACGGTGATTAAGGCGACCCCCGCCATCGATATCGTGCCCGGCATTCGCTTCGAGCACATCTCCTCGAAGGTTCGCCAGCTCTCCTCGAGTGAGGAAGAGGGCGAGGGCGAGCGCGAGCTCGAGGAGTGCGAGATCGACGGACAGGACTTCTTCAATGAAGGCGAGTGCGTTGTCTTCGAGATCAACCCGAACGATCAAAATTTCAACTACGACAAGACGTACTGGCTGCCGGGCATCTCCTTTTCTTGGGGTCTGTTCGGCAAGCAGGTCGCGCCCGTCTACGACGGGAAGTCGCTTCAGGACTACGAGACCGTCTACCACACGACGATGTATGGCGGGTACAACCGCGGCGTGACGATCCCCGTGCAGCGCGAGGGACCCTTCCCGCCGAAAGACGAGCTCGGCGACAACTTCCAGCTCGGTGTGCGTTCGACAGGCGTCAAGGGCGTGACGTTCGATATGGCGGGCTTCTTCAAGTCCATCGAGAACTATCAAGTCCGTGGATCCTCAACGACGACTTCGGGGCTCAACGTCTACACAAACATCGACCAGGTCGAGATCAGCGGTGTCGAAATGTATGGCCGCCTCGACTCCCGCCCGTTCACGGGATGGAACCTCAACCCGTATTTTGAAGGCACGTTCACCTATTCGAACGGCGTGGTGACCGAGGGTGTTCTGCCGGGCGGCGAGAGCATCGTTGGCAACCGCATTCCCTTTGCGCCGCGTGAGGTCGCGTATCTGACAACCGGCATCGAGAGCACGGCCGGCTGGAATGCGAGCGTCAGCTTCGTCTATCGGGGCGAGTTCTATACGGACGAAGAGAATACGCCTTTCGGCGGTGACCCCAGCGGTGAAGATGGCTTGGTCCCAAGTGTTTGGCTGCTCAATGCGCGGGCCAACTACACGATCCCCACGGATGTGTTCGGGAGCGAGATGGTGGTCTTCGTCTCGGGCGAGAACCTGACAGACAAGCTGTACATCACCGACCGCGAGGATGGCATCAAGCCTGGCCTCGGCCGGTCTGTGATGGCAGGCGCAAGGGTGAAGTGGTAGGCCGCTGAACCGGCCCATCTCACAGCTTTATCGGAAACAAGGCGGCGCTAAGTGCGCCGCCTTGTTATTTTGAAGCGCGCCATGCGGCCTGTGTTATTTCCGCCACGAACGCGGAGATACGGGGTCCGGACAGAAGCCACCCAAAATACCGATCATCCAGAGCTTCATTTGATTTCTTCCCGACTACTCGGGAAGAAATCAAATGGGTAATGGTCAGGTTTGGGGGACTAAGTCCCTGAATCTTGCGGAACCGCGCCGGCAACGCGCGCGGCGGCCTCGTTCATGGACCTGACTGCGGCCTCCTCAGCGGGAAGATCTTCCCGCTCGTTTTTGGATCGCCCCGTTGAGCGTCCTCTTACAGGTTGTGACGGGGCGCAATCACGGGATGGGGGATTCGCGCGGGGATATCTGGACAACCGACCACCACGTTTCCACGATGGGGTCGAGATCACATGGCATCCGCCGCGTCTCTCCGTCCAAATACAAAATGCCCCCGACAGGGAGAATGCAGCCTTCGCGTTGACGCGGAGGCTCACGACAGAGGACTGGGGGAAAAGAATGCCGTCACGTGTGTTTTGGGGCGCACTTGCAGTCAGCACTGCGGCCTTGCTGCCATACGATGCGATAGGTCAAACGACCGAAAACGAGGCGGTCTCGGAAGAGGCCGCACCGTCCGCTACGACGCCGGCGTCCGGTGGGGAGCCTCAAACGGGGGGAGCGACCGAGGGTGACGTTCCGGCCGTCGAGATCATTCAGCCCCAGGCGGAACCCGAGCAGCCGCCCGAGCGTGAGCAGGCCGAAAGCAAGCCGGAGCCGAAGCGCCGTCCCGTATCGCGCCCCGCGCCACAGCCGGTGGTGCGAGCACCCGAGCCGGTCGCGTATGAGCCGCCGGCTCAACCAGCGTTCGAGCCCATCGAGCCCGAATTGTTTTTCCCGACGCTGATCACGCAGCAGCAGCCCGACTACTACGGTCCTGCCGGCGGTGAGGCGAGTTTCGAGCGCTCCTGGAATGGAGCCCAATCGCCAGTCAATCCGCTCAACGGTATCGCGCCGGGCAACCTGCAGAATTTCTCGGAAGCCGGCAGCCGCGTGACGCGCCAGCAGATCAACGAACAGGATCCCTTCAGCACGAATGACATCCTGCAGCGCGTACCGGGCGTGAACATCGTCAATGACGATGGCGCGGCGCGGAACGGCGGCATTGGCATCCGCGGCTCGAACCCGCGGCGCTCGCGCAAGGTCCTCGTCATGGAGGACGGTCAGTCGATCAATATGAGCCTCTACATCGATCCATCGGTACACAATGTCCCGCCGCCGGATCGTATCGAGGCCGTCGAGGTGATTAAGGGCTCGATCATCTACGCCCCGAACAACAACTTCGGCGCCATCAACTTCCGCAACCTCCAGCCCTTCGGGCCGAACGAGTTCGTTATGTCGGGCGAGGGTGGCGGGGTTGCCCTCGAAGGCGCGGGCAGCGACGGCAGCGCAGGCAAGTGGCACGTGCACAACCGGTCGACCTGGGGCAATTGGGGCACGGTCGTGTCCTATACCGGCGCCGACGTGCAGGGTGCGTGGGACACAGAGCGCCTGCGTTACAACGATTTCTACGCGGCCCTCGGCTGGAAGGACACCAACGCGGACTTCGTACTCTCCGGGTCCTATACCCGCCAGCGCGACAACTACGACGAAGCCAATCTAGAGTTCGAAGAGGAAGAGGACGGAGAGGAAGAAGGCGATCTGGCGGAGGACGAAGAACTCGAGGAAGAAGAGGAGACCGCGTTCCAGTCCGACACGGTCGAGGAAGCGTTCTTCAAGGAGGTGAAGCACTGCAAGAGCTGCTACAACCCCGGCTCGCGCTTCAATACGTACAATGCCGATCCGTTCCGCCTTCAGGGCGTGCTGAACTACTATTTCGATGAGGACACGACGTCCACGACGCGCGTCTACTACATGCATCACCGCCGGGACCGGTATCAGAACTTCGAGGGCGCAGACCCGTCGCAGGCTGAGGACGCATTCAGCCCGCTCTTCGTCGGCGACGAAGCGCTGATCCCCGAAGGCGTGATGATCGGCCGCTTGCGCACCTACCAGCATGTCGGCGGCGAGCAGCGCTTCGAATTAGCCAATCGGGAGTTTGTCTCCGGTCTTAATCAGGACCTGCAGATGGGCGTGCGATTGGAGCATCACACCTTCGCCAACCGCAACTTCTTCGGCGATCAAGGTGAGATCTTGAGGGATGGCGACAAGAAAGGCCTCACGGTCTTCGATAGCGAGCACGAGACCGACGCCGTCTCGGCCTACCTCCAGACGGTGATCCACGCGACGCCGGCCATCGACATCGTGCCCGGCATTCGCTTCGAACACTTCAACTCGAAGGTCGTCCAGACCGCCTCCTCGGAAGAGGAAGGTGAGGGCGAACACGAACTCGACGAATGCGATTACGCGGGTCACGAATATTTCGAGGGCGAGGAGTGCGTCGTCTTCGCGCTTGAGCGCGACACGAAGAACTTCAGCTTCAACAAGACCTATTGGCTCCCCGGCATCTCATTCTCCTGGGGCTTGTTCGGTCAGCAAACCGCACCTGTCTATGACGGCAAGTCTCTTCAGGACTATGAGACCGTCTATCACACGACGATGTATGGCGGGTACAACCGCGGCGTGACGATCCCCGTGCAGCGCGAGGGACCCTTCCCGCCGGAGGACGAGCTTGGCAACAACTTCCAGCTCGGTCTGCGCTCCACCGGCATCAAGGGCGTGACGCTCGACATGGCGGGCTTCTTCAAGAACATCTCTAACTACCAGATCAAGGGCTCCGCCACGACGGCCTCCGGTCAGAACGTCTTCACGAGCGCCGACGAGGTGCAGATCAGCGGTTTCGAAATGTACGGCCGTCTCGACTCCCGGCCCTTTACGGGATGGGACCTCAACCCGTTCGCGGAGGCGACCTACACGTACTCGAACGGCGAGATAACCGAAGGCATCTTGCCGGGCGGCGAGAGCATCGTCGGCAATCGTATTCCCTTCTCGCCGCGTGAGGTCGCGTATCTGACCACGGGTATCGAGAGCACGGCCGGGTGGAATGCGAGCGTCAGCTTCGTCTATCGGGGCGAGTTTTACACGGACGTGGAGAACACGCCTTACGGCGGCGACCCGAGCGGCGAAGACGGCTTGGTGCCGAGTGTCTGGCTCCTCAACGCGCGGGCCAACTACACGGTCCCACAGAACCTGATGCCGAAGGCCGATATGGTCCTGTTCGTTTCCGGTGAGAACCTCACCGACGAGCTGTACATCACCGACCGTGAGGACGGCGTCAAACCCGGTCTCGGCCGGTCGGTCATGGCAGGCGCCCGCATCAAGTGGTAGCCTTGTAGCGATAGTGGCGATTGAAGAGTGGCGGCTCGCGGGGTTCTGCGGGCCGCCATTCATTGTGGGCGTCCGGTCCCCGGCAAGCGATCTCCTTGCGATCAGGTTACGCGGCGCGGTTAATCGCGCCCGGGTCGAAAACCGGTCGGAAGCGTGGCAAACTCCGATCCGTGGCCGACGCGTCTTTCTCTTGCGCGGCCGGACTGGACAACGTCGACATGATGGCTCTCGAGACGGCTGTGCCCCGACTTTCAACAGCGCTTCTTGCGATCACTGCGGTTTCGCTGGCTGTGTCGTTCAGTTTGCCAGGACAAGCCAAGGCGGCGACCGCTTCCGCGAAGCGGCCCGAGAGCATCTACGCTGCACCGAACACCAATGCGAAGGTGCTTGGCCTGATCGGGATCTCTCAGGTCGTCGACGCCAAATCCTGCAAGAGCGGGTGGTGCCGCGTCGGCCCCGGCTATGTGAGGGCGAGTTCCTTGCGCTTCTTCAAGGAGCGTGAAGGATACGAGAGCGCCTACGAGTACAATGCGCCATTGCCTCCGCCCAACTACGGCTACACCCCGGGGTTCTGGGGCTTTGGCGGCCGGCGTCATTACGATCGGTTCGGCAACTACACGAAGTACGGCGTTCCCGGTTATCGCGGTCCGGTCGATCCGCTCGAGGGCACCGTCGAAACGCGGCGCGGTCTCTTCGGCCGGCGCTAGCGCCTCCGCACAAGCCGCCTCGCTCTCGCCGTTCCGTATCCGCGCCGATGGCGTGCACCTCGGAGCCCTTCGCGCGCGCCCACGGTATATTTCGACGACATCTTTGCCAATTCTTCCCGTCGGTTTTGCCTCACACTGGCAAGTCGGACCTTGTAACTTCCAAGCCAGGAAACGCCTGAGCGGGCAAGACGACGCGACATCTGTCGCGAACGAAACGCTAGCTAGGAAGAAAGGCTGACTTAATATGAAAAAGTTGATGATCGCTGCCGCTGCTCTCGCCTTTGTGGCGACGCCCGCGTTCGCCGATGACGATCCAACTGCGGATGAAGCTGCCAAGATCAAGGAAGTCATCGCGGCTTGGGGCTGCGAAGGCGGTGAATTCGAAAAGGAGACCGAGGCTTCGGGCGTCTTCGAGGCTGAGGACGTGAAGTGCAAGGACGGTCAGTACGACTTCCGTCTGGACAAGGACTTTAAGGTCATTGTGATCACGGCGGACTAACGCGGGTCTCTCCCCTGGCGCGGATGGGTAGAAAACGCGAAAGCCCGACGCGGTAATCAGGGACGTATGGGGGCGTGGACTGCGGGCCACGCCCCTTTTTCTTGCGCAATCGAGACGGGTTCCGCGATCCTCCGATCGCGCAACGGAAGTTCTGCGTCGTTGCAGATCAAGGTCAAGAATGAGCTTGACGGGCGACACCCGTAGACGCCATGCATGCGCTACTATGTTCATCAAAGTTATCGGCGCAGGCGCAGGCGGTGGCCTGCCGCAATGGAACTGCAACGGTCGGAATTCGGCCGCCGCGCGCTCGGGTGTCCCGACGGTCAGGCCCCGCACGCAGGCCTCGGTGGCGGTCAGTGCCGATGGCAAGCAATGGGTTTTGTTGAACGCGGCGCCGGATTTGCGCCAGCAGATCAACGAGACGCCGGAACTTCAGCCCGATCCCGACGGTCCGCCGCGCAACAGCCCCATCAAGGCGGTCGTGCTGACGAATGGCGACGTGGACGCGGTGGCGGGCCTCCTGTGTCTGCGCGAGAGCCAGCCGCTGACGGTCTACGGCAGCGCGCGCGTGCTCGATGTGCTGGCCGACAACAGCATTTTCGACGTTCTCAATCCCGACCTCGTCGCGCGCAAGACCATGGCGCTAGGCTCGTCCTTCGCGGTCGAAGGGCCGGACGGCCCCGTCGGGCTGACGGTCGAAGCCTTTACGGTGCCGGGAAAGATACCGCTCTATCTCGAGGACGAAGAGAAGGGCACCGGCGGCAGTTTCGGCACCGAGGAGGGCGACACGCTCGGCCTCAAGGTAACCGAGGATGCGAGCGGCAAGTCGTTCTTTTTCATTCCAGGCTGTTCGGGACTGGACGATGCTCTGCGGGCGCGGCTTCAGGGCGCGGCGCTGTTGTTTTTCGATGGGACGCTCTACACGAACAACGAGATGATCGACCAGGGTCTCATGCAGAAGACGGGCGACCGCATCGGACATATGAATATGTCCGGTCCAAACGGAACGCTGGCTTTGATGGAACCGCTCGGGATCGACCGCAAAATCTTCATCCACGTGAACAATTCGAACCCGGTCCTCCGGGAGGATTCGCCCGAGCGCGCTGCCGTGGAAGCGGCGGGTTGGACCGTCTCCTATGACGGTATGGAAGTAGAGCTCTAGCTCTGCCCGCCGTACTTTTTCTGGTTCTCCACGTCGGGCCTCCCGTGCCCGATTGCGATGACGTTGTCGTCCTGACGCGCCGGCTCAACCGGCTTGAGGGCGCCGACAGCCGCGGTGGTCCAATAGGCGTGGATGCGGCCGGCAAAGGGCGCGGACTTCTCGACGAAGAGCCGTTCGCCCCGGATCTTCGCGTCCTTGCGCAACTCCTTCAGACGAATTTTGCACCGTTTCAGAAAACCCGAAATGTCCTCGGGACTCCCGAACGCCATAGCCGGCGTCGTCGCCAGATGCATCAGGTTGGCGATGTCGTGATCATCGCCCAGCGTCTGCGACAGGCCGCGGGCGGCCTCCGTTCGCGCGCCGAGTTCCGACGGCCAGCAAGGGGTGAGCAACTGCATGTGACGCCAGTGGCGCTGAACGCTCTTGCGCCAATCGTGGATCAGTTCCGAATCCTTCGATCGGAAAGCCGATTTGAACTGCTCCCTGGCGCGGTAATAGCTGAGCTGCAGCCCTTTCGAGATGGGCGTGAAATTGTCGGGGTAGACGACGAGGCTCGCGAAACGGGGGCGGAGCTCCAGCAGCATCTCCAGCGATTGCGACGCGGAGTTTTGCTCAAGGTTCTGCTCGGCCGCCTTGCGGCGCTCCCGAAGCCAGCCGCGCATCGCCTCGATGGGACCATCTCCGAGCCCTGGCTCGGTGTTGCGTTCCAACGTGTTTAGGGCATCGAACAGGGCGTGCGCGTCGCGCGCGGCCGCCAGCCCTTTGCCGATACGGGCAACGCGCGCATTCAGATTGGCGTAAAGGGGTTCGGGCAGGCCGGGCCGGGCCAGGACAAGGAGCGAGCGCAACCGCTTGAAGCACTTCCGTGCGCTGTGAACGCCCTTGTGGCGATCCGGCGTCGAGGCGAGCGATGTGTGGGCAACATCCAGCTGGTCTAGCGCAACGGAACGCAAGGCCTCGCTGATGGGCAAGGCAGGGTCAAGCTGGTAACTCATCGATTCCCCGCGAATATGAAACTTCGGTGACAATTTTTCCGGCGACCCCACCCAAAGGTCAAGGCCTATTGCCTACTTGCCCGTGTGAACGGTGGCTAGCGCCGCCGCCAGGGCTCCGTGACCGCGACCCAGGTCTCGGTCCGCTTCTCCGGGGCCTCGTGCGTCACGATGTCGGTGATCACCGCCAGGCTGTCCGCGCCCGCCTCAAACACCGCAGGGGCACGGTCGGGCGTGAGGCCGCCGATGGCCACAAGGGGGCAGGGCACTTGCGCTTTCCAGGCGGCCACGCGGTCGAGCCCTTGCGGCGCCCACGGCATTTTCTTGAGGAGCGTCGGGTAGACAGGCCCGAGTGCCACGTAGTCGGGCTCGGCGGCAAGGGCGGTCGCGAGTTCCTCGTCGCTATGGGTGCTGATGCCGAGTTTGATCCCCGCGTCGCGGATCGCGTTGACGTCGGCGTCGGCGAGGTCTTCCTGGCCGAGATGTACGAAGTCCGCCCCGGCTTCGATCGCCTCTTGCCAATAGTCGTTCACCACAAGCTGGCAGCCTGCGTCTGCGCACAGCCTGAGCGCCTCGCCGATTTCCGTCCGCACCGTATCCGCCGGCGCGTCCTTGATGCGGAGTTGCACCAACTTCAGCCCCGCCGGCAGCAGCCGCTTGAGCCAGGCTGTGTCCGGCACGATGGGATAGAACGGGTCGAGTTGGAGCACGCTGCGGATCAGGACGCGTTATCGATCTTGAAGAAAGGTGTTCCCGCGATCGGCGTGGACGGTGTGGCCATGTCGCGCGGTTCGACAATTCCCGCCTCGTAGGCAAGCCGGCCGCCCTCGATCGCCCGGGCGAAGCCGCGCGCCATGGTCACGGGGTTGCCCGCCTTCGCGACAGCGGTGTTCAGAAGAACGCCGTCGTAGCCCATTTCCATGACTTCGGCGGCATGAGACGGCGCGCCGAGGCCTGCATCGACGATCAGGGGCGTGTCGGGAAAATACGCCCGCAGCGTCTTGAGCGCGGTCTTGTTTGCGAGTCCGCGGGCGGAGCCTATCGGCGACCCCCACGGCATCAAGACCTCGCATCCCGCCGCGGCCAGGCGTTCGGCCACGCTTAGATCCTCAGTGGTGTAGGGCAGCACGTCGAATCCGTCGGCATTGAGTTCGGCGGCGGCCTCCACGAGACCGAACACTTCGGGCTGCAGCGTGTCGTCGTTGGCGATGACCTCGAGCTTGATCCAATTCGTCCCGAACAGCTCGCGCGCCATCTGGGCAGTGGTGATCGCCTCCTTCGCCGTATGGCAGCCAGCCGTATTGGGAAGGACCCGGCGCCCGAGCTCTTCGATCAGCCCCCAGAAGCCTTGGCCGGTCTTGGCCCGCGCGGATTCCCGTCTGAGAGACACGGTGACGATCTCGGCGCCCGAAGCTTCGACGGCCTGGCGCAACAAATCGGGCGAGGCATAGCCCGCCGTGCCCAGCAGCATGCGCGAGGAAAACTTCGTGCCGTAAAGTTCAAGCATCAGCGATCATGCCTTTGGCGGCCTGTCTCGGCCGCTCTGCCTTACCCGCCCTGTCTTGGCGCGACGATCTCAATTTCGTCGGCTTCGGCAAGCTGGGTGCGCGCGCGGGCCGTGGCGGCGACGAAGCTGCCATTGACCGCGGTCGCTATCTTCGCATCGGCGAAACCGAGCGTCTTGCAAAGTTCGTCGAGGCTGTTTGCGTCGGTCGTGAAATGCTCACCGTTGACCAAAATCTGCAATGAAGACCTCCGGGTGGGTGACGCCGGTTTCCAAGTAGTGCGCCACCATTTCAGCCATGACCGGCGCGAGCAAGAAGCCGTGCCGGTAGAGCCCATTTACAAAGATATAGCCCGAACTCGTGATAATCCTAGGCCGGTTGTCGGGAAATGCCGGCCGGACGCCCGCGCCGAGGCTGAGAATCTCGGCTTCGCCGAAGGCGGGATCGAGCACATAGGCGGCGCTGAGAAGCTCCAAAGTCGACCGCAGGGTCACGGGCCCTCCATCTTCGCGTTCGATCGAGGTCGCGCCGAGCATGAACCGGTTCGCGCCGGTCTCGTCCTCGCCCCAGGGCACGAGGTAGAGCGGAAAACGGGGATGGAGGAGGCGAATGGACCGCTCGAAGGCGATGTCGGGGGAGCGGACTACGATCCGCTCGCCGCGGACGCCCCGCAGGGTGGGCAGCATGTCCTGCGCGCCAAGGCCCCGGCAGTCGACGATGAAGTCTGCCCCGTCAGGGGTCTCGCCCGTACCGAACTGGACAACCGCGCCCGCGTTCCGAACCTCGTTCAGAAGGAAGTGCAATGCGGCTTCCGGATTAAGATGGGCCTCGTCGGCATAGAATAACGCCGTGTCGAAACGGGGGATGAGATCCGGCTCCAACTCTTCCAACTGCGTGGCGTCGAGACGGCTGCCCCCTTCGGTCATGCGCTCGAAACGATCGAGAAGCGTGCGGTCGCGTGCCGGCGCCACCACCAGGCTGCCGGCGGATGTGAGATCCGGATAGGCGGCCTGCCACAATTGAATGCCGCGCATGCCCAGTTCCCGGATCACGGGCTCCGCGCTTTCTTCTTCGCAGCGTGGCGCCAGCATCGCGCCGGCCCAGGGACTGCAGGCATCGGTGAACGGCTCTGTGGATTGTTCCACCACGATGATGCTGTGCCCCCGGCGCGCGAGAGTCAGCGCCTGCCAAAGTCCAGTGACTCCGGCGCCGCGGATCGCGATTTTATAGGGGCCAGTCATTGTCTTCGAATTGCCTGCTCTTGCGTGCGGACTGAGGCATAGCCGTCACGCACGCCGATACCAAGTATTCAATCGCCGAGTGCGACACCATCGCGGCGCGGATCGGCGCCGCCTTCGAGGCCGCCGGGCGTCACCGCGATGATATGCAGCCCGCTGGTCATGGGAATGCGCTTCACCGGATGGCCCTTGTCCGTCAGCGCGCTTGCCAGCTCATTCCATTCGGTACCGGTTTCGAGGAGGACGCCCCACGGCGAGCCCCCGAAATTGATAAGTGCGGCCGCCTCAGCAGGATCCAGGCCCCAATCCATCATCGCGATAATGGCTTTGAGGTTGAAGATAATGATCGCCGGGCCGCCGGGCGACCCCAACACGTAGTCGAGACCGCCATCGGGGCCGAAGATCATGGTTGGATCCATGGAACTGCGCGGCCGCTTTCCCGGCTCGACCCGGTTGGCAATCTCCATGCCGTCCTCGTCCTTGGGTAGAAAAGAAAAGTCCGTCAGCTGATTGTTGAGGAGGAAACCGCGCACCATGCTGCGGGCGCCGAAGGCGGTCTCGATGCTGGTGGTCATCGAAAAAGCATCGCCGCTGTCGTCTACGACGGACACATGGCTTGTGCCGCCCTTCTCCTCGGTGGCGTCGCGTCCGAAATTGCTGGAAATGTTCGGCGGCGTGCCATGGGTGACAGTTTGGGCGGCGCGCTCGGGATCGATCAATGTACGACGCTCTGCCAGATAATTTTTGTCGAGCAAACCCGCGAGCGGCACGTCCACGAAGTCTGGATCGGCCAGATAGCGCGCCCGGTCCGCGAAAGCGAGCCGCTGTGCTTCAAGGATGGCATGTGTGGCCTGTACGCCCATCGGTTTTGTCCCCAGATCGAACGGCTTGATCAGTCGGAGCGTTTGCCCCACGGCGACCGCGCCTGACGAGGGCGGTCCCATGCCGCAGACGGACGAGCCGCGATAAGGCACGCAGACGGGTTCGCGTTTCTTGGGGCGATAAGCTTGGAAGTCGCTTTCGCTTAGCGTGCCTGCACCGCGCTGATCGCTTTGGACCGTCTTCGCGATGTCGGCCGCGATGGGTCCTTTGTAAAACGCGTTGATCCCCTCGTTGGCGATGGTCTCGAGGGTCTGCGCCAGTGCTTCGTTCTTCAGGATGGTTCCAGGCGGATGGGGTTTGCCGTTCGCATCAAAGAAGTAGGCGCGGGCGGCGGCGTCGAATGTGTTGATGTCGGCCTCGCCCAGCAACTTGGAGAGCCGGGCGGAGACCGGAAAGCCGTCGCGGGCGAGCTTCATGGCGGGCTGGAACAGCTCCGCCCAAGGCAGTTTGCCGTATTCGTCGTGCACGAGCTTGAGCACCGCCAGCGCGCCGGGCACACCGACGGAGCGTCCGCTATGCATGGCGACGGGCCGGGGCAGGGGCTGGCCGGCTGCGTCGAGGAAAAGCTCGGGCGTCGCGCTGGCGGGCGCCGTCTCGCGCCCGTCATAGCTGGTCAGCGTTTCTTGCGCGGCGTCCCAGTACAGAATGAAAGCGCCCCCGCCGATGCCCGACGATTGCGGCTCGACCAGGGTCAGCACCATCTGCGTGGCGATGCCCGCGTCGATGGCCGCGCCGCCTTTGCGCAGCATCTCGAGCCCCGCCTCGCTGGCAAGCGGGTGCGCCGCGACGATCATGTGCTTCTTGGCTGTGACGAGCGGTTTCTGCGCAAGACCGCTCTCGCCCTCGGGCAGGTCGAGGGCGTGGGCCGGGACGCTCAGAAAGAAAATCGCCGCGAGGGCGGCGAGAACGCGATACGCGAGTCTTTTCGGGTGCAGCATGGGCGCAGCATATCTACTTTCGCGGCTCTCGCTAGTCACGCGTCCGTTAGCTTTGTCCTTTTGCTTTGTCGCATGTCCGGCTTGAAAACCGGTGTTCACCTTTTATGGACATGCTCTCAATGAAAGTCGCGGGATTTCGGAATGATGCGGGTGTCGCGCGGGTGACAGCGGGGATGCCAACGCGGGTGTCGGTCCTCGCCCTTGCGGCGCGGCTCGCTGGTCTCTGGGCGTTTAACGTGGTCGGCGGCGGCAAGCGGCGGCAGGAGGCCGGGCTTGGGTTGCGACGAGCGCCAGGACCCGGGATCGGGCCGGCGTATCTCGTCCGCGTTCGCCAGCGTCGCCTCGAGTTCGTCGTCTTCGGACAGGCGGTCCAGCCAGTCATTTTTATCTTCGAGGTGCTCCGCGACGACATGAATAATGTCTTCGTGCCGCTGGATCCGGCCATGGATCACCACGAGCCGTGCGCCCATGACCACTTTGCGCATGCGCTCCAACACCGAGGGCCAGATCACCGCGTTGGCGACGCCGGTTTCGTCTTCGATGGTCATGAACACCACGCCGGAGGCGGAGCCGGGACGCTGGCGCACCAGGATCACGCCGCCGACGCTGACCCGCGTGCCGTCCTTCATCGCCTTGACCGCGCCGCATGAGACGATGCGGGCGGCCGTAACTTGCGCGCGCAGGAACGACATCGGGTGAGCTTTGAGCGAGAGCCGCAGCGTGCGGTAATCATTCACCACATGCTCGGGCAGAGGCATGGCCGGGAGTGCGACCTCCGGCTCGCGGCCCATTTCCGTGGCCTGCGCATGTTCGAACAGCGGCAGGGCAATTTCCTTCGGGAGCCCGCGCACGGCCCATAGTGCCTGCCGCCGGTCGAGCCCGAGCGAGCGGAACGCATCGGCGGATGCGAGCCGTTCAATGCCGGCGCGGCCAAGACCGCTGCGGCGCCAAACGTCTTGTATGTCGGCATAGGGACGATCTCGTCTGATGACGGCCTGATCGGCATCGGCCTCGCGAAACCCGTCGATCTGGCGGAGCCCCAACCGCAAAGCTTGGAACTTGCCGGTACCCGCCTCCAGCGTACAGTCCCAATGGCTGTGATTGATGTCGGGCGGGCGCGCTTCGACGCCATGTTCGCGGGCACAGCGCACGATCTGGGCCGGGGCGTAGAAACCCATGGGCTGGGAGTTCAACAGCGCGCAGGCGAACACGTCCGGGTAATGGCATTTGAGCCAGGACGACACATAGACGAGATGGGCGAAGCTCGCCGCGTGGCTTTCGGGAAAGCCGTAATCGCCGAAGCCCTTGATCTGGTTGAAGCAGCGTTCGGCGAAGTCTTGCGGATAGCCGCGTGCGGTCATGCGGCCGACCATCTTGTCCTGAAGCGTGCCGATCGTGCCGCGCCGCCGGAAGGTCGCCATGGCGCGGCGCAGCTCGTTCGCTTCGTCGCCGCTGAATTTCGCGGCCACCATGGCAAGGCGCATTGCCTGTTCCTGGAACAGCGGCACGCCCATGGTCTTGCCGAGTACTTGATGCAGCTCGTCTGGCGGCCCGTGATCGGGATGAGGCGAGGGAAACGCGACCTTCTCCTCGCCGGAGCGGCGGCGCAAATAAGGATGCACCATGTCGCCCTGAATCGGACCGGGCCGGACGATGGCGACTTCGATAACGAGGTCGTAGAAGCAGCGGGGCTTCAGGCGCGGCAGCATGTTCATCTGCGCGCGGCTCTCCACCTGGAACACGCCGATGGAATCGGCGCGGCAGAGCATATCGTATACTTTTGGGTCTTCGCGCGGCACGGTGCCGAGCGTGAGGTCTACGCCGTAGTGCTCCTTGAGAAGCGCGAAGGCCTTGCGGATGCAGGTGAGCATGCCGAGGCCGAGCACATCGACCTTCAGAAGGCCTAGCGCATCGAGGTCGTCCTTATCCCATTCGATGACGGTGCGGTCTTCCATGGCCGCGTTGCCGATGGGCACAAGCTCGGACAGAGGTCCGCGCGTCAGCACGAAGCCGCCCACATGTTGTGACAGATGCCGGGGAAAGCCGATGAGTTCATGGGCCAGCGCCAGGCAGCGCGCGAGGCGCGCATCGGACGGGTCGAGCCCCGCCTCGCGTACATATTTCTCGGGCAGTCCCTTATTGCTGAGGCCCCATATCGTGCCGGCGAGCGCGGCGACCGTATCTTCGGAAAGCCCCAACACCTTGCCCACCTCGCGCACGGCGGAGCGGCCTCTATATGAGATGACGGTCGCGGCGAGCCCCGCGCGGTCGCGGCCATAGCGCGCATAGATATATTGAATCACCTCCTCGCGGCGCTCGTGCTCGAAGTCCACGTCGATATCGGGCGGTTCGCGGCGTTCAGGCGAGACGAAGCGCTCGAACAGAAGATCGATCTCGGTGGGATCGACATTGGTGATGGCCAGGCAATAGCACACAGCGGAATTGGCGGCTGAGCCGCGCCCTTGGCAGAGAATGCCGAGGCTGCGCGCGTAATGGACGATGTCGTAGACGGTCAAAAAGTAAGGCGCGTAGTTGAGCTCCTCGATGAGCACGAGTTCTTTTTCGATCGTGTCGCGGACTTTGTCCGGGATGCCATCCGGAAAGCGCCAGGCGGCGCCCTCCCACGCCAGCTCCTCCAGATGTCCTTGCGGGGTCTTGCCTTCGGGAACCGGTTCGTCCGGGTATTCGTATTTCAACTCATCGAGGGAGAAGCGGCATGCGTTCGCGATCTCGACCGTGCGCTCCAGCGCCTCTTCGTAGCCTTTGAAGAGCCGCGCCATCTCGGCGGGCGCCTTCAAATGCCGCTCCGCATTGGCCTCGAGACGAAAGCCTGCCTCTCCAAGCGAACATTTTTCGCGGATGCAGGTGAGCACGTCCTGGAGCGGTCGGCGCTCCGGCGTGTGATACAGCACGCCGCCAGTGGCGATGAGCGGGATGCGCGTGCTCTCGGCGAGGCGCGCGGTCCTTTCGATCCGTATGCGGTCATCGCCGCGATAGCCGTGATGAGCGGCGAGATAGAGCGGCGTGCGGAAGGGCAGTGCTTCTTTGATACGCATGAGTTGCGCTTCGAAAGTGCTGTCATGCCCGCGAAAGCGGGCATCCACTAACCCCTGATCTTCGCAATCGATAGGACGGTGGTTACTGGATCGCCCGGTCAAGCCGGGCGATGACGATGAAGAAGGCAGCGCGATGAAGATCAGCCCATCCGCGTGTTCCGCCACGTCGTCGAGCACGAGAAGACATTCCCCTTTCTCGGCGCGGCGCTGCCCGCGTGTCAGCAGGCGGCAGAGCCGGCCATAGGCCGCGCGGTCCGTGGGATAAGCGAGAAGGGACGGCGCATCCTGCAAAATCAACCGCGCACCGACGATGAACTGGATGCCGGCCTCTTTCGCCGCGATATGCGCCCGTACCACGCCGGCAAGCGTATTGGCGTCCGCCACCGCTATGGCCGTATGGCCGAGCGCCGCCGCTTGCGCCACAAGCTCTTCGCCATGGGAACCGCCGCGTAGAAAGGTGAAGTTCGTGGTGACGTCGAGTTCGGCGTAACGGGGTTCGGCAAGAGCCGTCATGGGATGACCAGTCATGGGAACACCCCATGCAGGAACCAGCGCGGGGGATCGCCATCGCGCGCCTCATCCCGTTCCTGGTAAAGCCCCTCGCGGAAGACCCAGTAACGGCAGCCATCTTCGTCCTCGATGCGGTAGTAATCGCGTGTGCGCTGCGCCGGGCTGCCGTCGAGGACGCGCCACCATTCGGGCGCGATGCGCTCAGGCCCTTCCGCCTTGACGACGCGGCGGCTGACGCGCCGCCAAGTGAAGCGGAGCGGCGGTCCTTCGGGGACTTCCGCCATCACGGTCACACTTTCCGGTGTCGCGAGCAGAAGGGGCGGGCGCGGCGGCTTCTCCAAAGAAGTGTTGCGGGCGTCGCCGGTCCAGGCCGGCAGCTTTGCGAAGGCGCTGCGCGCCGTTTGCGCAAGCTCGGGGATGTGGCTTTGTTGCGGGAACAGGCGGCGCACGGTGCGGGCGCCCAAACGACTGGCAAGCGCGTCGATGAGTTTTTCGGGGCCGGGCTTGCGGTCGGTCGCGCTGAGAGCAGTTTGCTCCGGGGACAGATCGTCGACGGCGAGCGCCGCGAAGGTCATGAGGTCGACGCCGAATCCCATGTCGATCGTGTCGAGCTTCTCCTTGAGAAGGCGCACCAGGTGCGCCGCCGTCGCCGATGGCGCGCTCAAGCCGGCTTCAAGCGCGACGGAGGAGCCGTCCGTGCGTGCGGCCCACAACACCACGCGCCGGGCGCCGGCTCGTGCGCGCGCGAGCATGCCGCAGAGCTCGGCCGCCAGACGTTCAAGACCGGCCAGGACCCCGTCATGGGAGATGAGCGGCTCGGCAAAGGAGAGGCGCGCCACGTAATCGGGTGCGGGCAGAAGCGGTGCGTGCGTTTCGTTCCTCCGTCCCAGCGCCTCGTCGAGGCGGCGCAGGACGCTTTCGGCGGCGTCCTTCGAATGAAAGCGCCGTTCGAGGCTGGCGCGTGGCAGGCCGTAAAGCTGGCCGATGCGTTTCAGTCCCAGCCGCCGCAAGAGGAGGACTGTATTAGGCTCGAGGCGCAAGGCCTCGACGGGGAAAGGCGCGAGCGTGTCCGGCAGGGTGTCGGGTACGGCGAGGGCGGGGCTGCGCCGTGCGAAATGCGCCAGCGCCGAGGCGCCCCCGAGCGTTCCGGCGCAGCCAAACCGCGCGCGGAAGCCCAGCCTGGCAAGACGGTCTTTGAGATCGGCAAGCAGTTCGGACTCGCCGCCGAAAAGATGCGCGACGCCGGTCACGTCGAGCCAAAGGCAGTCAGTGCCGTCCACGTTGAGGGACGGGCTGTAGCGGGAGGCCCAGCGGGCGAGGGATTCCAGAAAGGCCGCATCCTTATCCGGCGCATTGGGCTCAGTGAGGAGCGCGGGGCAGATGGCGCGGGCATCGGCCAGCCGCATGCCGGGGGTCAATCCCTCCTGCCGGCAGGGGATGTTGAGGGCCGTGAGCGTGAGCCCATGCGTGTCGCTGCCGACAAGCGCGAAGGGCGCCTTAGCCGGTGGCGGTGCGTGACCCGCGCGCAAGCGTTCCCGGGTCAGCCGCTCGATCGGAAGATGCGGGAACCACACGCAGACCATCCGGCTCATGCGGGCCGTCATGTTCGGCCTCCACATGAAAGCCGACTCCCTCTCGTTGAGCACTGGCCCGGCTGCGTTCGAGGGAGAGGCGCCAGCAGGCGGGGCCAGGAGTACCTTCGCCGAAATGGGCGCCTCCGCCGAAGCCGGCGCCGGTATCGAAAGGGATATGGGCGCTGGCCTCCGTGGCGATCCGCCAGCGCGTGAGCGTGCCGGGGATCTTCGCCTCGCCATGACCGGTGAGGAGGAAGCATGGCGTGCCGGCGGCGCGGGCGGCGAGCCCCAGACGCCGGGCGGTGAGCTGCGTCTTGATCTCGGTTTGGGCCAGGCCTGCGATCAGGGAGGCGCTTTTCAGCCCTTCTTCCAGAGCCCAGGCGGCTTCGTCCGCGGTGTGTGTCTCGACGATAAGGACGCGCGCCGGGTCGAGGCCAGCCTTGAGGAGGCCAGGTCCGTAAGGGCGTCCCCATTCCTGGGCGTGCCGTTGCGTCATGCACCACAGCACCGCTCCCGGACCTTGCTTTTGGATGTCGGCAATCACGGACAGGGCAAGCCCCAGCCCCGCCGGCGTGTCGCGATAGGCATGGGGCTTGATCTCGTGCAGCCCTGCTTGGTGCAGCGTGCTCAAAGGGCTGTGCGAAGCGGCATTCGCTGTGTTGGAGGCAGAAGAAGAAGGCGTCAAAGAGCAGGCGGGACGGGAAGGGGCCGCACCCGGCGCGGGGGGGATGCTTAAGGAGACGGGAACCTGTTCGAGTGCTCGGATGGATGCCCGTAGCCGCTCAATCAGGACCCTTCCCGTGTGACCGCCTGCTCTTTCTTCAACGTCAGCCGGCGGAACGAGGGCACTAAGATCGCCGTCTGGAACGTTGTTACGCATTACTGACACTCCACTCTCGTTCCTGTTTTGTTCTTACTCCCGAGTCGGGGATGAGTCAAGGAAGGAGGTTGGGTGGCGGCTCCTAATTGAGGTCCAGCCGGCGCAAATGCCGCGCTTGCGTCCTCGCGTCCGTGCGGTCATCTAGAGGGCGCATCGCTAAGAGAAGGAAGACGTTGCCCATGAGCCAGATCCAGCCCCAGCCCCCGGCACAGACCGTTTCGGCGGAAGATTGGGCCAACGAACGCGGGCAGAAATGGTGCGATCAGCTCAGCGCCATGGAGGCCACGCTGGATCCTGTCGATGCGCCGCTGATCGATGCGCTTCAGCTGGATCGGCCCCTCCGGATCGCGGAGATCGGCTGCGGCGGCGGGGGCACCACGCTGAAAATCCTGCGCAACGCGCCCGCAGGAAGCAGCGTGCACGGGATCGATATCTCACCCGCCCTTGTCGAGAAGGCACGAACCCGCGCCGCGACCGAAACGGGCGACATCGCCTTTCACATCGCCAACGGGGAGCGCGCGCCTGCGCCCGCCGGCCCGTATGACCGGCTGGTCTCGCGCTTCGGCATCATGTTTTTCGACGACCCTGAGGCTGCTTTCTCAAACCTTTCGTCCTGGCTCGCACCCGGCGGTCGGATTGCCTTCGCCGTCTGGGGCCCGCCGCCGCAAAACCCCTGGATGACGAGCCTGCGCGAGGCCGTAGTCCAAGTCATGGAGGTGCCGGAACCGGACCCCGACGCGCCTGGGCCGTTTCGCTATGCAGGCGGGGAAAAGCTATTGGGTCTTCTAAAGGCCGCCGGCTTGCGCGACCTCGAAGTCCGCGATTGGCGCGGCACGATCCCTCTTGGGGGCGGAGTCCCGCCGGAGGCTGCCGTGGACTTCGCATTCAGCGCCTTCTCACTCGGCGACCTGCTCGCCGAGGCCGACGCAGCCGTCAGTGCCGACGTACGCCGACGCCTGACCCAGCGCTATGCGCAGCACGAAACTGATGGGGCCGTGCATATGGACGCCCATGTCCACATCGTCACCGGCACGCGCCCAGACTGACCGGCCGGGCACTTTCCCGCACGGGCACGTCCGTTTGGATTTCGCTAACCAGAATCACCCCACGCTTCCTGCAAAGAAGCGTAACGAGGTTTTGTGATGCGTATCCTCGAATTTCCGGCCGCCGTTGGGCTTGCGGCGGCGCTCGCCGCCTTGCCGGCCACCCAAGTCTCGGCGGGGCTGTTCGATTCGATCCTGTCGCCCGCGCCGCCGCAGCCCCAAGTGGTGGGGCGCCATCTGGTGTCCGTGCCCCCCGGCTACAAGCCCGGAACCATCTTCGTCCAGTTCGGCCAGGCCCGGCTCTACTATATCCTGCCGGGCGGGAGAGCCATCAGCTATCCGATCGCGGCCCCCAAGGGCGACGCGCGATGGTCTGGCGAAACCTATGTCAGCGAAAAGCGCGTGAACCCCGGATGGACGCCGACGGCTGAAATGCGCCGGGAAAACCCCGACCTGCCGGCCTATGTCCCGGGAGGGCATCCCCGCAATCCGCTGGGGGTGCGGGCGATGTATCTCGGCAAGAGCCTCTACCGCATTCACGGCACCGATGCGCCCTGGTCCATTGGCCAGTCGGTGTCCCACGGCTGCATCCGCATGTTCAATCAAGACGTGGCCGATCTCTATCAACGAGTATCCATAGGGACGCCCGTCAGCGTCACATGGTAAACCGCAAGTTAATAGGAAGTAAGTCTGAGGTTAACGGTCAGAACAAAACCGCAGATTTGCTGGATTTTTGGAATTTCTCGTTAAGGGATTTTTTACCCTAAGGATCCCGACTTTAGAGGATCGATTTAACCTATGTCTAACGGCTGACTGTTAGCTTCCTCGTCAGGTTCCACGGGCCAAACGGAGTGCGTACGGGGCCGATGTTGAGAGTTCCAAGTGTAATGGGAGAGTCCAGATGACTTCTATCAAGCGTTTTATCAATGACGAGTCCGGCGCAACCGCTATCGAGTATGGCCTGATTGCTGCTGGTATCGCCGTTGCGATCATCACGATCGTCAGCACGGTCGGTGGTACCCTGACGGGTATCTTCACGAACGTGAACACGGAGCTTCAGAAGCTTCCGGGCGGCGCATCGTAAGATAGCGAACGCAAGCTTTGGCGGGCCCGGTCTCCGGGCTCGCCGTTTTCTTTTCTTCTTTGTTCTACGATCTCGAACACATCCTCTTCCGGAGCGCTTCCCTAGAGCCTCAGAGGATGTGATTTCGTTACAGCCCCCAATCCTCCATAATTCAGGGCTAATCCACGCGCTTCGAATCAAAGGAGCGGAGCCTTGCCATATTGGAGCGGGCGCGCGACGCGCGCGGCCCTACACGTGGCGCTTTTGGGAGCGGCCACTACCGGCTTTGCGGCCTCCGTGGAGGCGCATCCCCACGTTTGGGCGACTGTGCGTTCCGAAGTGGTCTTCGGCCCTCGAACAGAAATCACCGGCATCCGACACGCCTGGACGTTCGACGAGTTCTACAGCGCCATGGCGGTGCAGGGGCTCGACACCAATGGCGACGGCACCTATGCGAAGGATGAACTCGAGCCTCTTGCCAAGGTTAACGTCGAATCCTTGAAGGACTTTGACTACTTCACCTATGTGAGGCGGGAGGGCGACGATACGTTTCTACCGTTGAAAGGGCCCGAGGACTACTGGGTCGAGTACGACGGCACGGCGCTGACACTCCATTTCACCTTGCCGCTCGAGGCGCCGCTCTCGCCGAGCTCCAAGAGCGTTACGGTGGATGTCTACGATCCCTCGTTCTTCGTGGCGTTCGGCTTTGCCGAGACGGACCCGGTGAAGATCGCCGGATCGGCGCCAGGCTGCGCCGCCAAAGTCGTCGCGGCTGATCCGGAGGCGGCCGAAGACGCCAAGGCCCTGACCGAATCCTTCTTCAGTCAGCTCGGGCCGGACTCCAACTATGGATCGCAATTCGCGCAGACCGTGACGGTGACATGCGGCGCCGAATAGCAAGAATCATTCTTGGATGCTTGGGACTGTCCGTTTTGGCGCTGATGCCACTTGGGCAGACACACGCACAGGCGGAGGCGCCGCAATCGCCGCCCTCGGCGTTCGGTGCGCCGGCCCAGCGTCAGGCGCCGCCGTCAGCATTCAGCGCGCCGCAGGGCACGCCCCGGCCGCAGGCCGCCGCTGTTCAAGCCGCGCCCCTAAAGGCGCAAGGTCCATTCAGCCGCTTGCAGACTTGGATCATTCAGACGCAGCAGAAACTGCTGCGGCCGCTTGCGGCGACGATCAAGAAGCTCAAGGAGGGCAATGCCTGGCGGGCCGGGCTATGGCTCGCGGGACTCAGCTTCATATACGGCGTCGTCCATGCGGCAGGGCCGGGCCATGGGAAGGCGATCATCTCATCTTATGTGCTTGCCAACAGAGAAACGGTGCGCCGTGGCATTCTCGTCTCGTTCCTCGCAGCGGCGGTCCAAGGCTTGATGGCCGTGGCCCTGGTCGGTGTTCTGATTATTGCGCTTAACGGCACCGGGATCGAGGTCAATCGCTGGGTCAAGCAATTGGAGAGCGCCAGCTACGCATTGGTTTTTCTGGTTGGGCTTTCGCTCCTCGTATCGACGCTGTGGAGAGTCTGGCGCCGCAGGGGAGCGACGGAAGCGGGCGAGGGGCATCACCACCACGACCACAGCCATCACGACGACGATGGCGATCATGGTCACGCCCACGGCCACGATCACCGGCACGGTCACCATCATCACAATCACGAGTCATGCGAGGCCTGCGGTCATATCGTGGACGTTCGCGAGATCGCGCAACCGATGACTTGGCGAAAAATTTGGGCGGTGGTTCTATCCGTCGGCATTCGGCCATGTTCCGGCGCGGTCCTCGTTCTCGTCTTCGCGCTTGCGCAAGGGCTGTTCTGGGCGGGGGTCGCCTCGACCTTTGCCATGGCGCTCGGCACCGCGATTACGGTCTCGGTTCTTGCGTCTTTGGCGATCGGTTCGCGCAACGTTGCGCTTGCAATCGGCGGTGAGAATACGCGGTGGGCAGAGGCCGTTTGGACGGTCTGCGCAATCGGCGGCGCGTTGTTTGTGATGACGATCGGGCTTCTGCTATTCCTCGCGTCTCTCGGACCGGCGCGGCCGTTCTAGCGGTTGGTCGCAGCCCGAGTTCCAATGGTGGCGCCACTCACGGCTGATACGGACGTAGATCTGATGGGCTTTCCGAAAACACCAGCGCTCACCGTCGATTGCGTGGTTTTCGATCCGCGCGGGCGCGTGCTCCTCATTCGCCGCGGGCACGAGCCGTTCAAGGGCTGCTATGCGCTGCCGGGCGGTTTCGTCGATGTCGGCGAGACTGTCGAGGACGGGTGCCGGCGGGAACTACGCGAAGAGACCGGTGTCACGGTCGGCGATCTTTTGCTCGTCGGCGTGTATTCGGACCCGGCTCGCGACCCGCGCGGTCACACAGTCAGCACCGTGTTTCTCGCGCAACTCGCAACACCGGCCGATCCGGTCGCGGGCGACGATGCCGCGGCCGCTGCGTGGGTCGATGACTGGCGGGCCGAGCGTCTCGCCTTCGACCATGCAAAAATCCTGGAAGATGCGGTGAAATTTCGTGCCGCCGTCTCACGAGACTAGGCTTAGCCTGTACGATATTCTATCTACGGGCATGCCTTGAGAGGCCAGCACGAGGAGTGCGCCGATGAATGAGAGCCCGCCAGCGAACACCTTTGCCGAACCCTTCGATTGCCGATCACAACCCTTCGGCAAGATCGGTGTGCTGCTGGTCAATCTCGGCACGCCTGACGACACCGACTACTGGTCGATGCGGCGCTATCTCAAGGAGTTTCTGTCCGATCGCCGGGTGATCGAGGTCAATCGGCTCATCTGGTGGCCGATCCTCAACGGTATCGTGCTGACCACGCGCCCGTCCAAAAGCGGGGAAGCCTACCGCTCGATCTGGAATGAGGAACTCGACGAGTCGCCCCTACGGACCATCACCCGATCCCAGGCCGAGAAGATCGCCGACGGACTCGGTCATCGTGAAGAGGTGATCGTGGATTGGGCCATGCGCTACGGCACTCCTACGATCGCCGACCGGGTGCAGGCGCTCGTCGAACAGGGGTGCGCCAAGCTGCTCGTGTTTCCGCTCTATCCGCAGTATGCCGCCGCCACCACGGCGACGGTGAACGATACGGTCTTCGACAAGCTCAAATCGATGCGTTGGCAACCGGCGCTGCGCACGGTGCCGCCCTATCCGTCCGATCCCGTGTATATCGAGGCGCTTGCCGCGTCGATTCGGGATCATCTTGCGACCCTCGATTTCGAGCCCGAGGTCATCCTCGCGTCTTATCACGGCCTCCCCAAGGATTACGTAACGAAGGGCGACCCTTATCAGTGCCAGTGCATGGATACGAGCGACGCGCTGCAAGCGGCGCTCGGGCCCCTCGGCAACAAGCTGATGACGACGTTCCAGTCCCGCTTCGGCCGGGCGGAATGGCTGCAGCCTTATACGGACAAGACAGTCGAGGCGCTTGCGCGGCAGGGCGTCAAGCGCATGGCCGTCCTCACGCCTGGCTTCGCCGCCGATTGCGTCGAGACGTTGGAAGAGATCAATGGGGAGGCGCGTGAGATCTTTCTCGAGCACGGCGGTGAGAGATTCAGCTTTATCCCTTGCTTGAACGACTCTGAGGGCGGTATCCGCGTCTTGCTTCATCTCGTCGAGCGTGAGTTGAAGGGTTGGGTCGACTAGAGAGGGGGTCGTAAGTTGATGTTTCGTATTGCGTTCTTGGGGATCGCATACGCGCTGCTTGTGAGCACCGGCGCGATGGCCCAATTCGCCGGCGCGGCGGAGGAACGCTGGGCTTTTATCGATGTGGCCGGTGCGCCGGGTGACGGGAAAGAGGCCCTCGAGAACGCACTGTCGAACCAGCTCCTCAATCGCGGCTTCACGGTCACTGGAACGCCCGCCGCGCATGCCTATGAGATTCAAGGCATGGTGCGCCTGTTCCCGGCAGGTCGCGGCGAACAGACGATCCGCATCGACTGGACAGTGTTCGGCCCAGAAGGCACCCGGCTCGGCAATGTGACTCAGACCAACGTGATTCCGAAAGGATCGCTCGACCGGCGCTGGGGCCAGGCCGCCGAGGCGGCGGCATCAGCGGCGGCGCAAGATATCATGCAGTATATCGCCCAATAGGCGCGCCGCCTGGTGTACGCAAACACCGGTGGTTATCTTCCCCCGAAAGCCCTTAAATACCGCCATGGCCACCCCATTTATGGAAAGATCGTGGCCACGCTGATCTAGCGACGCCCGGACCCCTGGGGGAGGATGCCGAATGTTCGGTTTCGATATTTTCACAATTGCGCTGCTCGTCCTGTTCGTCGTGACCGTGATGTCGGCGGTCAAGATCGTGCCGCAAGGCTACAATTACACCGTCGAGCGCTTCGGGCGGTACACGCGCACCCTGACGCCGGGCTTGGGCCTTATCATTCCCTTCATCGACCGGGTCGGCCGCAAGCTCAACATGATGGAGCAGGTGGTCAATGTGCCGAGCCAGGAGGTGATTACCCGCGACAACGCCATGGTGCGCGTCGACGGCGTGGCCTTCTTCCAGGTGCTGGATGCCGCGCGGGCCAGCTACGAGGTGACCAACCTCGAAAGCGCCATTCTCAATCTCACCATGACGAATATCCGCACGGTGATGGGGTCGATGGATCTGGACAAGCTCCTGTCCGAGCGCGACGAGATCAACCACCGCCTGCTGACGGTGGTCGACGACGCCACCCATTCCTGGGGCGTCAAGGTCACCCGCATCGAAATAAAGGACATCGAGCCACCGCGCGATCTGGTCGATGCCATGGCGCGTCAGATGAAGGCGGAGCGCGATAAGCGTGCGGCGATCCTGACAGCGGAGGGCGAGCGTCAGGCGGCCATCCTGGAGGCCGAGGGCACGAAGCAAGCACAGATTCTCGCAGCCGAGGGCCGTCGCGAAGCGGCCTATCGCGACGCGGAGGCACGCGAACGCGAAGCCGAGGCCGAAGCGCGGGCGACAGCCATGGTGAGCGAGGCCATCGCCTCGGGAAACGTCCAGGCCATCAATTATTTCGTCGCCAACAACTATGTCGACGCGCTGAAGGCGTTGGCCGCGGCGCCGAACCAGAAGGTCATGCTCATGCCGCTCGAGGCTTCTTCCGTGATTGGCTCGGTCGCCGGTATCGGCGAGATCGCGCGGGAAGCGTTCGGAAGAGACTCGTCCGACGCCACGCCGGAGCCGGGCAGCCCGCGCCCGCGGCGCGGTGGTTCGGTGCCCACGGTCTAAGAACAAGGCTGAGGACACGCCACGATGATGGAAACGATTGTCAGTCTCGGTCCTTGGGTTTGGCTAATCCTGGCGGCCGTTCTGCTCGTGCTCGAAATGCTCGCGCCAGGGATCTTCCTCATGTGGTTCGGGCTCGCCGCAATTTTGACGGGCGTCATTGCGCTCCGCTACGAGATTGCCTGGCAATGGCAGCTCATCTGGTTTTGCAGCCTGTCACTCGTCACGGTGATTTTGGTCAACCGCTATTTGCGCAGGAACCCGCTGGAGAGCGATGCGCCCCTGCTCAATCAGCGTGCGGCGCAACTCATCGGCGAGACCCACGAATTGGTGGACCCGATTGCGAACGGCCGCGGCAGCGTGCGCGTGGGCGATACGATCTGGCGCGTGGAGGGCCCCGCATTGCCCAAGGGTGCGCAGGTCACGGTGGTCGGCGCCGACGGGTCCATACTGAAAGTGGAGCCGGCGAAGGCCGAGGCCGCGAACTCCTAGGCCAACGCAGAGATCTCTGATATTTCGTCGGGGATCGGGCCTGTGACGGTATCTTTGTCCCAGAGCGCGGTGGCGATCCGGGTGCTGCCCGAACCGGTGACGTGCACATCGCTGAAGCCTGCCTCAATCAAATGGCTGGCGAGCATCTCGTTGGAGGCAAAGCTTTGCAGCATTCCGAGCGTAATCGTGGCGCGGTAGCGCTTGCCTTTTTCGACCGTAAACTCTGACATTCGTTCCCCAAAGCCGTCTGACGCGTAAGCCAAGTCCTGGCTGAACTCCTAGTTCTTGACGAACCAGTCTTCAATCGTTTCGCGGGCAGCGTCATCCAAAGTCAGCTGAAGCTTGGTCCGCCGCCAGAGAAAGTCCTCGCCCGTGCTTGCGTCCTCGACGCTCACCGCGTGTTCCAATTCCACGCGGGGGACCCCGGGGACTATCCCTTCGGCGAGGCCCGGGTCGCTTTCCATCCGCGCAAATAGATACTCGATCTTGTCGCCATAGGTGAATGCCCAGCGCCGCCGGGTTTGCGGCGACACCTCTGTCGGTCCCTCCTCGGCGCGGGTGCGCAACGCGTCGCGATCCAGCGTGCCGCCGTATTGGGGCACGCCCTTGGTCCAGGCCGGCCCCATGTCGAGTCCCATCGCTTGAAGTTTGGTGAGCACCTGCTCGGCCGTGGCGCGGTGGGTCGTCAGTTTGCCGCCCACCAGCGAAAGGAAGCCCCCGGTGCCTTGGGTCGCCGTCTCCAGCGTCACCTCGCGGGTAATGCGGCTCGGGGCTTCGTCCGGGCTCCCATGCAGCGTGCGCAAGCCCGCCCAGTCGCACACGATGTCGCTCTCCGTTGCGGCTCCGCCCGCCCGTGCGAAATAGCGGTTGTAGGCGTCGAGCAGATATTTCTTCTCCTCGGCGGAGCAGACGGCGTGGCCGGGAGCACCAGCCTGGGGAATGTCGGTGGTGCCGATCATGAGGAAGTTCCCGGCAAGCCAGGGAATGGTGAAAATGATGCGTTCCCCTTCGTCCTGCAGCGTGTAAGCGCAGGTCTCGGGCGGATCCGGCATCGGCAGTACGATATGGCTGCCCCGGACGAAGCGGATGTTCTTTGGTGAGGGGCCATTGGGGATCATGGCGTCCACCGCGTCCACGAAGGGGCCCGCCGTGTTGACGATGAAGCGCGCGCCGATCTCTTTCGTCTTGCCGCCTTCGCTGATGGTCACCGTATACCCGTTCTCGCGTGGCACTATCGCCGTCACTGCGCGGCGATTGGCGACGTCGGCGCCTCGGGCTCGCGCGTCCAAAGCTGCGCTCAGGGTCAGCCTCGCGTCGTCCGCATGGGCATCGTGATAGTGCAGCACGGCCTTGAGGTGGTCTCGCCGCAAATGCGGCAAAGCATCGACCTCGTCCTGCGAGAGGCGTCCACTTCCCGGCATTTCGCCGCCGAGCGAGAGCAGGTCGTAGAGCGCCAGTCCCGTATGGACGAACCAGGCGCTACGTTTTTGCCAGTCGAAAACCGGCAGAAGGAACTTCAGCGGCGAGACCAAATGCGGCGCCGTCTTCAAGAGACCGGCTCGTTCGCTCAAGGACTCGCGCACGAGTCCGAATTCCATGTGTTCGAGGTAGCGCAAGCCACCATGGGCCAGCTTCGACGAGGCCGACGAGGTGAAGCTGGCGTAGTCCTCGCGTTCGGCCAACATAACCTTGAGGCCGCGGCCCGCGGCGTCGCGCGCGATCGCGGCGCCATGAATTCCGCCACCAACGATCACAATATCGACGGAAGTTGAAGGCATTATCCCTTAGCCTTGATTTGGGTCAGCGCCTTGGTCGAAAATCGGTTAAGGTCTCGGGAACTGGCTGGCGGGGGGTGACGGTTGTTCACCCGTATCACTAGTCTAGTAGGAATTGGAACGAGAATCGCTCGCTTAAGAAGGACATCATGGCCGATATCGTCATCGTCAATCCGCGTTTCGACATCTCTTTTTGGGGGATGGAGCACTGCATGCCGCTCTTTGGCAAAAGAGCGAATTTGCCGGTTGCCTGCCTGGCGCTCCTGGCCGCTCTGGTGCCCGACCACCATGACGTGACGCTGGTGGACGAAAATGTCGAGGACATCGATTTCGATCGTCTGGCGCGCGCCGACCTCGTCTGTCTGACCGGCATGAGCATCCAAGGAAGCCGGCTCCTCGAGATTCTCGAAACCGTTCGCGCACGCGGTGTGATGACAGTCGTGGGCGGCCCCATGGCCACGGTCGAGCCCGAAGTCCTGGAGGGGCTAACGGACGTGATCTTTGTGGGTGAGGCGGACGAGACCTGGCCGCAGTTCCTCGAAGAGTGGGAGAAGGGCGAGCACAAGTCCCGCTACGAACAGCCCGAAAAGACGAACCTGGAAACGCTGCCGCTGCCGCGCACCGATCTGCTCAAGGCGGAACGCTACATGTTCGGCAGTATGCAGATCTCGCGCGGCTGTCCGTTCACCTGCGAATTCTGCGACATCATCGTGACCTTCGGACGCCGTCCGCGTCTCAAGAAAAGCGAGCAGGTCATTGCCGAGCTCGAATCGTTCCTCAATGTGGGCCTGAAGATCGTTTTCGTGGTGGACGACAACCTCATTGGCAACAAGAAGGCCATCAAGCCTATTCTGCGCGACATCGCGGAATGGCAGCAAGCGCGCGCCTATCCGCTGACGCTCTTTACGGAAGCCTCGCTCGATCTCGCCGAGGACGATGAGCTGATGGAGCTCATGGGGCTCGCGGGCTTCCAGAACGTCTTTATCGGCATCGAAACGCCGAACGAGGAATCGCTGCGGGAGACGAAGAAGCTGCAAAACGTGCGGCCAAATGCGGGCTCGCTGATCGAGCGTGTGCACCGCATCCAGGATCACGGCATCGATGTGTGGTGCGGGATGATCGTCGGCTTCGATCACGACGACACGACAATTTTCCCCGCCGTGCCGGAGTTTCTATCCCGCGCCAGAATTTCGACGGCGCTTGTCGGCATGCTGCACGCCATCCCGACCACGCCGCTCTTCAAGCGATTGAAAGAAGCCGGCCGCCTGAACAGCGAAGATGACGCGGACCTGTATGGCACCAATGTCATCCCGCTCGGCATGTCGTCCGAGGAACTGCGGGACGGCTTCGTGCGGGTGATGCAGGAGTCCTATTCGGCGGACTCCTATTTCGGCCGTCTCGATTCGCAGTTCTTCGATCAGGACTTCAAGTTCACGGTGCACGAGCTGCCGTATTGGGCAAATTGGCGCTGGGCTTGGGCCAAGCGCGCGTCCTACAACTATGTGCGCTTCAGCGTACTTGCGTCGCGGCTGTTAAGCGCCGTGGAAGATCCGGAACTGCGTGCCCGCTACCGTCAGCAATTGGCGAAAGTGGTGAAGAAGCGCTGGCGCGAACCGCATATTCTTTTCATCTACGGGGTGAAGGTGGCGACGCATTATCACTATGCGAAGCTCGTGCAATCCATTGCCGATGTGGATCCGGAGACAGGGGCAATGTCGAACGCCGGCCGGTCGTTCTCGCGCGTCCGCAAGGACGAGTCGGCGACGCCGAAGAAAGACAAGGAAGCGATCGCCGCCTAGGCGACAGCTGCTTAAGCTACGCCCGCGCGCAGCAGATCGTGGATATGGACGAGGCCGACGGGCCTTCCGTCCTCTACGACGAACAGTGCCGTGATGGCCGAGGCGTTGATGATCTCCAGCGCAGCACTCGCCATGATGTCGCGCGTCACGGTCTTCGGCGCAGGAGTCATGATCTCGGCCGCGCGGCGGTCCAGCAGCCCGTTGCCCATATGCCGGCGCAGGTCACCGTCGGTGATGATGCCCTGCAACTGGCCGTTCCGATCCACGACCCCGAGGCAGCCAAGGGCCTTTTCAGTCATGACAACGATGGCCTCGGACATCACCGTGTCCGCGTCCGTCAGAGGCAGATCGGTGTCCCGGTGCATCAGATCGTCGACGAACTTCAGACGGGCGCCGAGTTGACCGCCGGGATGCAGCACGCCGAAATCGAGCGCGGTAAAGCCCTTGCTCTCCAGGAGCGCAATGGCGATGCAATCCCCGAGGGCCAACTGCATCATGGTCGAGGTGGTCGGAGCGAGCCCATGCGGACAGGCCTCCTTGGAGCGCGGGAGCGTGAGGACCACCTCCGCGGCTTTTGCGAGCGTCGATTCCGGGTTGGACGTCACGGCCACCAGCGGCACGGCGAAGCGGCGCGAGTAGGACACGATATTCTCGAGCTCGACCGTCTCTCCCGACCAGGAAAACGCCAGAACCGCATCGTCCGGGGTGATCATGCCGAGGTCGCCGTGGCTTGCCTCGCTCGGGTGCACGAAGTAGGCGGGGGTTCCCGTGGAGGCCAGCGTCGCGGAAACCTTCAAGCCGACATGGCCGCTCTTGCCCATGCCGGTCACGATCACGCGCCCGCGGCAGCCGCGCAAAATGCCGAGCGCGGCGGCGAAGTTCGCCGAAAGTTCGCCAGAGAGCGCCTGCTGCAAGGCACTCAGACCCTGCGCTTCTAGCTGCAGCGTTCGCGTGGCCGAGGCGACGGCCTCGCTGTGGTCTTCGGCTGTGGCTAGATCCTGTTTCAAACCAACGGACATCGGCTCGTATTCCCCCTCTGCGGCACGCAATTCTAGCATGGAATAAGGCATTGAAACGTCAAGCCAAGCCTCTTTCCCAAACCCTTTGTCCTGGCCCGATTTGGGACGCCGATAAACGCCTCGTTAACCCTGTTTCCCCTAGGCTCGATAGGTCAACGGGTCCAGGTGCGGAACTCTCGCTGCCGAGAGCCTTTTGCACAAGCCCAAGTCCGATCGAGGTGCGTCCTTGCCGCGTCGCCAAACGTCCAGCGCAGCGGGCGTGCTCGCTGCCACTATGCTTGCCGCCTCTCTTGTGCCGGCCGTGGCGCAGGACACGCCGGGCTTGCGCGGCAGCATCGGCACGCCTTCGTCGGGCATTTCCACCGATACCGAGACCGCCGCGCCGCCAGCCCGCTCGCGCGCGCTTCCGCTGAGGGGCGGCCTTGTCGAGGATTCGGCCGGAGACGACTTGGGCGAAGACGGCTCCTCGACCGATCTCGGCAGCGAGGCCGGTGACACGGACCCCCTCGGCGGACTTGGCGACGACGCCACATCGGCAGGGACAACCCAAGGTACCGATGTCACCATCAGCCGTCAGCTCAGACCCTCGACGGTGGATCCTGGCCTTCGGGGCACGGTCGTGGCGGACGAGGCGGTTCCGGGCTTCGGCATCGATGAGGGCAGGGCGGAAACGCCGGGCGAACCGGATCCCTTCGGCGATCCCGTCTTAACGCCGCTCCGGAACGACATCGTGGCTATCGACCCGGCCGACGACCCGCTTGGACTGCGCGCGCGAGAGCTCGATCCCTACGAGCCGCTCGGCACGCGCCTCGGCAGTTTTCTGCTCTTCGCCGAGGCCGACGTCGGCATGATCCTCACGGACAATGTGCTGGGCACGCCGAATGGCAACTCGGCCTACGCCTTCGAGCTCGCACCGGAAGTCCGCCTCGAATCGGATTGGGAGCGGCATGCCTTCGAAGCCGAGTTCACCGCCGACCGAAGCTGGTTCAACAGGTTCTCCGTGGAGGACGACAAGATCTACGCGGCGCTGCTCCGAGGCCGGCTCGATGTCGGCGCGCGAACCAATGTGCAGCTCGAATTGGGTAAGGCGCAGACCCAAGACGGCCGGAACGCGGTCGACATCACCAATATCGCCGGCTTCCAGACGAACGTGCAGGAAGAGCAGATTTCCCTCGCGGCCGAGCACAATTTCAATCGGCTGACCGTCCGGGCCGAAGGCAGCATCTCGACCTTCGACTACGAGGACTTGACCGGCGGTCAGCAGGCGATCGCGGAGATCGTAGATGGGCAGTTCATCCCGATAGTCGATGTACGGGACTATCGCGAAAACGAGATCACGATGCGCGGCAGCTATGAATTCAACCCGGGCCTCTCGCTTTATTTGGAAGAGGGGAGATTTCCGAGGATGTCTATAAGCAACCCGTCACTGTCAGCGGCTTAACGCGAGATTCCACCGGCTACGCGACACTGGTCGGCATGACATTCGCAGTCAGCGATGCCTTCTATGGCGACATCAGCCTTGGATGGGGGGAACAAAACTCGATTGCCGCAGACACGGCGCCGATCGAAGGGTTTCTGTTCAATGCGGATATCGTTTGGATGCCGACGCCGATGACTCTTGTCGAGTTCCTCGCCAACTCGCAGATCGCAACGGCCAATACGGTGGACTCGCTTGGTGCCGTGTCCCGGAGCTACCGTCTCTCCCTGCAGCATGCGTTTTGGCGCTATCTCGTTGTCGGCGGCTATCTGAGCTACGAAACAGCGGACTACACGGATAATCCGCTGGTCGACGAGCGGCTGCGCGAAGGCCTCACCATGGAGTACTTCTTCAACCCGAATATGTCCGTGTACACCCGATACGAGCACACGGATTTCTTTTCGACGGACCCGTTTGGCGAATACACGGAAAATGAGATTCGCGTCGGTCTGAGTATACGAAACTGAACTCGGGCCAGAGGCGCGCCGGGGATACGCCGGACGGTCAGAGCAGCGTCTTGATCTCGGCGACGACGGCGTCGCGCAGGTCGGGCCGCTCAAGCGCGTAGGCGATGTTGGCCGCAAGGAATCCTGACTTCGAGCCGCAATCGAAGGCGCGGCCCTCATACTCGACCGCATAAAACGGCTGCGTCTTAAGTAGCGTCAGCATCGAGTCCGTGAGCTGAATTTCGCCTCCCGAGCCTGTTCCCTGTTCCGACAATAGGCCGAAGATCTCGGGCTGCAGGATGTAGCGCCCAAGGATCGTAAGATTTGACGGCGCCGTGCCAGGTTCAGGCTTTTCCACCATCCCGGTGACGGGGAACACATTGCCTTCCGCTTCAGCCGTTGCGACCACGCCGTAATTCTTGGTCTGGTCTTCGGGGACAGGTTCGACGGCGAGAATGTTTCCGCCATGCTTGTTGTAGACGTCGAGCATCTGCGCGAGGCACCCCTTGCCCGGCGCCTGCACCAGCACATCCGGGAGGATCACGGCGAAGGGTTCGTTTCCGACGATTTCGCGGGCGCACCAAACCGCATGGCCCAATCCAAGCGGCGCTTGCTGCCGGACAAAGCTTGCCTCGCCCGCGTCGGGCAAGCAATCGGCGAGGATCTCCAGTGCGTCGGTCTTTCCGCGTGCGGCCAGTGTTTCCTCGAGTTCGGGCTGTCTGTCGAAATGATCTTCGATCGCGCCTTTGTTGCGTCCGGTGACGAAGATCAAATGCTCGATGCCGGCTTCGCGCGCCTCGTCCACGACATGTTGGATCAACGGCCGGTCCACCACGGTCAGCATTTCTTTCGGCATTGCCTTGGTAGCGGGTAGAAATCGTGTGCCGAGCCCGGCGACGGGGAACACGGCTTTGCGAATGCGGGCAGGCATCAAGTCCTCTCTCGAAGCTGTGGGCTGGACCCGGGGGCGAATCGGGTACAGGAATGCGAAGGCGAGACATACCAAACCATGGCGCTTAGCAGTCTCTCAACCACCCTGCGATAGCACAGATAGCGGCTGAGAAGCGCGGTTTTTCGGGAAACGAACCAATGAGTGTACTTGTCACAGGCGGCGCAGGATATATCGGCAGCCATATGGTTTTGGAACTGTTGGGCGCCGGCGAGGACGTCGTCGTTCTCGACAATCTGTCGACTGGCTTCCGCTCCGCAGTTCCCGATGCGGCCCGGTTCGTGGAGGGCAATGTCGGCGACATGGAACTGGTCGGTCAGCTTCTGCACGACCATTCCATCGACGCGATCCTGCATTTTGCGGGATCGATCGTCGTGCCGGATTCGGTCATCGACCCGCTGGGCTACTACGGGAACAACACCTGCAACTCGCGAAATCTCCTGGCATGCGCGGTCGAGGCCGGCGTGCCGCATTTTATCTTCTCCTCCACGGCGGCCGTCTACGGCGAACCGGATAAGACGCCCATCGGCGAAGATTCGCAGCTGCAGCCCATTTCGCCCTATGGCAGTTCGAAGCTGATGACAGAGACAATGCTCGCCGACACGGCGCGGGCGCACCCTTTGCGCTACGTGGCTTTGCGGTACTTCAACGTGGCCGGGGCGGATCCTCAAGGGAGGACCGGACAGTCTACGCCCCGGGCCACACACCTGATCAAAGTCGCCTCCGAGGCGGCGGTGGGACTCCGGCATGGGCTCGACGTGTACGGAACGGATTATCCGACACCGGATGGAACCTGCGTACGCGACTACATCCATGTCACCGATTTGGTTCGGGCGCATCTCGACGCGCTACGCTACCTGCGGGACGGCGGTCAGAGCACGGTCCTGAATTGCGGCTACGGCAAGGGTTTTTCGGTGCTGGAAGTCGTGGACGCGGTGAAGCAGGTTTCGGGCGTCGACTTTCCTGTCAAAAAGGTGGACCGGCGCCCGGGCGATCCGCCCGCGCTCGTCGCCGGCGCCGGCCGCATACACGAGGTGCTCGGCTGGGAACCGAAGCTGAACGATCTCGATACCATCGTCGGCCATGCCCTTGCCTGGGAGCGGCATCTCAAGGCCAAAGGCGGTGCTTCCTAGCGTTCGGCGCGGACCTTCGGCGTCGAACGCGCCTTTTCAAGGTCATAGAGGCCCGCCACACTCTCCGCGGAGATTCGTTTGGAAGCTTGAAGGATCGTCTATGGCGGCCGCATGGCTCACACCTACACGTTCGGCGTTCGCACTATTATTTGCACTCGCGCTCACTACGTTGCCGGGGACCGGCGTTGCCGACGCCGCGTCCGACTACAAGCGCGCGGTCGATGCCAGTTTCGCCCAGTGGATCGAGGGCTTGTGGCCCGAGGCGGAGGCCGCCGGCATTTCCCGCGCGACGTTCGACAAGCAGCTGAAAGGGCTCAAGCTCGATTGGTCGTTGCCGCAGTTGACGCCGCCCGATCCCGCCTATCCCGGCGGCCCGGCCTTGCCCGACTCCATGAAGCCGAAGCCCCAGCCGCAGGCCGAGTTCGGCGTACCTCAGAACTATTTCAAAGCAAGCAGCCTGAATGCGCTCGCCAATGGCGGCCGGGCCAAGTACCGGCAGCTCGCGCCCACGCTGAAGGCCATCGAAGAGAAGTACGGCGTCCCGGCCAGTATCGTGCTCGCCATCTGGGGCCGCGAAACCGGATATGGCGCCGCCGCTCTGCCGCATGATGCGATCACCGCGATCGCAACACAGGCCTTCATGGGACGGCGGGCCGACGAGTTCCGTCCGCAACTGATCGGTGCGCTCCAGATCATCGAGCTCGGTCACGCGACCCGTCAGATGATGAAGAGCTCCTGGGCCGGCGCGATGGGGCATGTTCAGTTTCTGCCGGGCGATTTCGAGGACTACGCCGTGGACTTCGACGGCGACGGACGGCGGGATATTTGGCGGTCGGTTCCGGACGCTCTGGCAAGCGCGGGCAACTCCCTGCGAAGCCAAGGGTGGGACGGGACGCAGCCTTGGGCGTACGAGGTGACGCTGCCCAAAAATTTCGACTGCACGCTGCAGGGGCCGGACCAATCGCTACCCATCAAGGAATGGATCGAGCTCGGGGTGCGGCGTGTCAACGGGCGCGCGTTCCCGGAAGACCGGCTCGGCGATTGGACCTTCCTCGTGCTTCCCGCCGGGATGAAGGGGCCCGCCTTTTTGGCCACGACCAATTTCTCGGTCCTGAAGCTGTACAACAACTCTGATGTCTACGCGATTTTCGTCGGACACGTGGCCGACATGATCGCCTACAACGCGCCCGTCCAGTTTGCCGGCACTTGGCAGCCGGTGGAGCGCTTTACGCGCGATCGCATCCTGCAGTTCCAGGAGGTGCTTGTTTCCCAAGGCCATGACGTCGGTAAGGTCGACGGTCTGGTGGGCTTCAAGACGCGGCAGACGATCGGCAAGGAGGAGAAGGCGCGGGGGCTGCCCCTGACCTGCTACCCGAGCCACGCTTTGATTAACCAGGTGCTAAAGTAGGATCTGTCATTCTAGGCAAATGCGTAACGGCGGCTTTGCCACGGTTTTGCCCGCCCCATTTGTTACATTCCCAGGATGCGATCCATGAACTGTCCTAAGATATTGATATCGTCCGCCTTTTCGGCTGGTTTGGCCTGCGTCTCAGTCGCGGCCTTCCCGAGCTTGGCGTATGCGGACAAGTTTCAGACCTGCGTGAAGAGCTTCTGGCCCGCCGCGAAGCGCGCCGGCGTCAGCTGGGACACGTTCGAAAGGGCGACCGCCGGCATCGCGCACGATCAAGAAGTGATCGAATCCGCCAAGTATCAGCCCGAATACAAGAAGCCGATGGGTGAGTATGTGGAGCGCGCGATCTCGCCAAAACGGCTTTCAATGGGGCAGCAGAAGCTCATCGAGTATGGGCCGCTGCTGGAGCAGGTCGAGGCGAAGTACGGCGTCGACAAGCATATCGTGCTCGCCATCTGGGGCGTGGAGTCGAACTACGGGACCAACAAGGGCGACAAACAGGTCATCCAGTCGCTGATGACCTTGGCCTGTTCGGGGGTCAAGTCGAAGTTCGCCCGGGGCCAGATCGTCTCGGCACTGAAGATTCTGCAGCACGGCGATACGGACCCGGTGCATTTCATGGGGTCCTGGGCCGGCGCCATGGGGCACACTCAGTTTATCCCCACCACTTATTCGGCCTACGCGGTCGATTTCGACGGTGACGGACGCCGCGATATTTGGGACACCATTCCCGACGCTTTGGGCTCGACCGCCGCCTATTTGAGGAAGTCGAACTGGATTCCGGGGCAGACCTGGGGGTACGAGGTCAAGCTGCCCAAGAGCTACACCGCCAAGAGCTACAAGCGCGGGACCATGCGCACGATCGCGAGCTGGCAGGCCGCGGGGATCACGCGCGCCAACGGCCAGCCGTTTCCGCGTCCCGGCGACAAGGCGCAACTCTTGTCTCCCGACGGGCGCAACGGGCCGTCCTTCCTTGTCCTGAATAATTTCCGGTCGATCCTGCGTTACAACAACGCCGATTCCTATGCGCTCGCCGTGGGCCATCTGGCGGACCGGCTCGCCGGCTACGGACCCTTCGTCCAGTCCTGGCCCACAAGCGAAAATCGGCTCTCCATGGAGCAGCGCATGGAGTTGCAGCGCCACCTGATCGCGCTCGGGCACCTGGAAGGCGAAGTGGACGGCATCATCGGCAGCGGCACGCTCGAGGGCGTGCGGTCCTATCAGCGCTCCAAGGGCCTGGCCGTCGACGGCTACCCGACGCAGACGATTTTGAAGGCACTACGCGCCGAGGCGCCGGCATTGCCTCCGGCCGGGGCGCCCGGATCGACGGCGTCTATCCCGGCAGCTCAAACTGTTCCGGGACAGGCCGCGCCTGCGAGTGCAGCGCAGCCACAGTATGTGCCGCAGCAAGCGGTGGCACCGGCTCAACCCGGGCCGGCGAACGCGGGGCAGCCGCAATACATCCATCCTCAAGGGGCTGTCCCGCAGCCTAACACGCAACAGCTTCTGGCTCCGGCGCAGCCCCCAATGGCCCAGCCGCAAGCGACTCAGCCGAAGGCCGTGCAACCTCAGCCCGCGCGGCCGCAAGCTCCTCAGCAGCAGGTTGCGGCCGAATACTCGCCGCCGGGCCACCGGAATGCTTACGCGATTATTCCGATCCATCCGCAGCCTGCGCAACAGGCGCAGCCGGCCCAGGTCTTGCCCGGGCAGGCAGGTGCGTCGTCCTACTCGCGTAGCGCGTCCGACGTGCCACCTGCACAGGCGAATTAGTGCTATGATGGGTGACTGATGTCCCGCCTAAGGATTATTTGCACCCGCATGCCTCGTTTGGTCGGCTTGATCGCGCTGCTTTTGGCAGCGCTTCTCGTGTCCACGGCGTCGGCGCCCGTGGTCGCGCAAGATGCCCTGTCGCACCGCAGCTACATCACGCCGTTCCCCAATGGCGACCGCTACCGTGTCGTGGTGCTCGGCGACGGGGAGGCGGACGGGCTTTGGAGCGGGCTCTACCGTACATACGAAGAAGATCTCACCGTGGATGTGCTGAACCAGTCCAAGAAATGGACCGGGTTCACCGACCCGAAGCGCTACGATTGGAACGGCGAAATCGACAAGATTTTGAACGACGGGAGCTATCACGTCGCCGTGGTTCAATTCGGCCTTGGCGAGCACAAGGCGATCCGGGAGGGCGACAAGGTCCTCAATGTGGGGACCGAAGAATGGCGCGAGGCCTATGGCGCCCGCGTCGAGACATTCATCCGGAAATTGCGGGCTGCGGGGCTCGGCGTTTACTGGGTTGGACTGCCGGTGATGCGGTCGGCCGGCCAGCGGACCGCCGCGGAACGTCTCAACGACGTGTTTCGCGAGAAGGCCTTTGTGAACGGGGCCAAGTTCATCGATACCTGGAGCGAGTTCGCAGACGAGAACGGCCAATACACGCTGGTCGGTACCGACGAGGAAGGGCGGAGCCAACGTATGCGCGATAGCGACGGTTTCACCTCGCGCGGCAATCTGAAACTGGCCCAGCTCGTGAGCAAGGAACTGAGCCAGGACATCGAGCTTGCGAAGAAGGAACGCGACATTCCGCTCGCCGGCGATCCTGAGGAGCAGGAGAAGGTGGCGAAGGGACTGACGTCGCCGGAGCCTGCCACCCAGACGGCTGTCTCAGGCGATCCGGCTGACGGCGAGGAAGGCGACGCCTTGCGGCAGGACCAGGTCGGCGATGTCAGCGTCGTGCGCCCAAATAGGGGCGCGGCAGCGCCTGTTGACGATCCAGATGGCGACACGGGGTCCGGCGGCGCTCTGGATCCGCAGGTCATCACATCCAGTCTGCCCGGCGGCTACACTGCGATCTCTTCGATTTCGGCCGTATCGGACGTCACGCTGTCCTCGTCGCGGCCGCAGCTCCCGCTCGCGCAAAGGCCTTATTACCGCGTGCTTGTGCGCGGCGAGCAGCTCGAGCCGAAGTCCGGGCGTGCCGACGACTTCGCCTGGCCGCCCAGCTAGAGACGTTGCCGTCTAGCGCGGTAGCGTCGTCGATCCCATCAGGAATTTGTCGATCGAATGGGCGGCTTGCCGTCCTTCGCGAATGGCCCAGACCACGAGCGACTGGCCACGGCGCATGTCGCCGGCGGCGAAGATCTTGCTCCGCGAGGTCTGATAGTCGACGTCGTTGGCTTTGACGTTGCCGCGCTGGTCGAGCTCGACTTTGAGGTCCTCGATCATGCCTTCGTGCACCGGGTGCAGGAAGCCCATGGCGAGAAAGACCAGATCGGCCGGGATCGTGAATTCGCTACCCTCGATCGGCTTCATCTGCTCGTCGAGGCGCACGCATTCCAGTTGCTCGACCTTGCCGTCGCCGAGAATCCGGTTCGTCGCCACGCTGAAGTCGCGGACGGCGCCCTCGGCCTGGCTCGACGACGTGCGGAACTTGAGAGGCCAGTGCGGCCAGGTCAGCGCCTTGTTCTCCTGCGCCGGCGGCTCCGGCATGATCTCGAGCTGCGTCACGGCCGTTGCGCCTTGGCGGAACGACGTGCCGATGCAGTCCGAGCCCGTGTCGCCGCCGCCGATCACGACTACGCGCTTGCCTTCGGCGGTGATGGACTCGACATCGCCCAGCGGTTCCCCGGACACGCGGCGGTTCTGCTGCGGCAAGAAAGTCATCGCGAAGTGGACGCCGTCGAGCTCGCGCCCCGGAACGGGGAGGTCGCGCGGATGCTCCGATCCGCCGGCTAGCAGCACGGCATCGTACTTGCGCTCGAGGTCACGGATGTCGACGTCCTTGCCCACTTCGACATTGCAGTGGAACGTGACGCCCTCGGCCTCCATCTGCGTCACGCGACGCTCGATGATGAACTTCTCCATCTTGAAGTCGGGAATGCCGTAGCGGAGCAGTCCGCCGGGATGGGCGTGCTTTTCGAACACGTGCACGTCGTGGCCGGCGCGCGCGAGTTGTTGCGCGGCCGAGATCCCCGCGGGCCCCGATCCGACAATCGCGACGCGCTTGCCGGTCTTCCTCTCCGGCGGCTGCGGCACGACCCAGCCTTCGTCGAAGGCGCGGTCCGCGATGGCGCGCTCGATGGATTTGATCGTCACCGGCTCGTCGATGATGTTCAACGTGCACGCCGCCTCGCAGGGCGCCGGGCAGATGCGTCCCGTCACTTCCGGGAAGTTGTTCGTCGAGTGGAGATTCTGCGCCGCTTCCTGCCAATCGGAATGGTAGACGAGGTCGTTCCAGTCCGGGATCTGGTTGTTGATCGGGCAGCCCGTATGACAATAGGGGATGCCGCAATCCATGCAGCGCGCAGCCTGTTTCTTTAGGTCCGCGTCGCTTGGATCGATCACGAACTCCTTGAAGTGGCGCACACGGTCGGCGGCCGGCTGATAGGACCGGTCTTCCCGCTCGATTTCCAGAAATCCTGTAACTTTGCCCATTCGATTAGGATCTCCGCCCTAACTCATCTCATCCTTGCCGGCGCCTCGGCAGTACCGAAGCCCGGCCCTCATGCCCGCATTGTGACTTATTTGCTGGTCTCGCGCAGGCCGATTTCAATCGTGTCGAGCCCATCCGGGTCGGCAGCCTGTTGACGCGCCATTTCCTGCAGCGCGCGGCGATACTCCACCGGCATGACCTTGACGAATTTCGGCAGGTAGGTGGCCCAATTGTCCAAGATCTCCCGGGCGCGTGCCGAGCCGGTGTAGTGCAGATGGTTCTCGATCAGCTTGCGCAAGCGCAACGCATCGTGGCGCGTCATGTCCGTGAGATCCACGAGCCCGTGGGTCTCCAGGTCGCCGCCTTCGTGGAGATATTTCTCCATGGCTTGGTCTTCGCTCGGAATAGGTTCGAGCTCAACCATGGCCATGTTGCAGCGCTGCTCGAAATCGCCGGACTCGTCGAGCACGTAGGCAATGCCGCCCGACATGCCCGCCGCGAAGTTGCGCCCCGTGGGGCCGATCACGACGACCACGCCACCGGTCATATACTCGCAGCCGTGATCGCCGGTGCCTTCAATCACCGCCGTTGCGCCGGAGTTACGCACGCCGAAGCGTTCGCCGCCGATGCCGTGGAAGTAGCATTCGCCGGAAATAGCGCCGTACAGGACCGTGTTGCCGACGATGATCGACTTCTCGGGAACGATCTTCGATTCCTCGGGCGGACGGACGATGATGCGGCCGCCGGATAGGCCCTTGCCCACATAGTCGTTGCCTTCACCGACGAGGTCGAATGTCACGCCGTGGGCGAGCCAGGCGCCGAAGCTCTGGCCGGCGGATCCGTTGAAGCGGACCCAAATCGTGTCGTCCAGAAGACCGGCATGGCCATAGCGCTTGGCGATCTCGCCGGACAGCATCGCGCCGGTCGAGCGGTCTACATTCTTGATCGGCAGCTCGATCTTGACCGGTGCCTTCTCGTCGAGGGCCGCCCGTGAAAGCTCGATCAACTTGGTGTCGAGAACGCTCTCGAGGCCATGGTCCTGCAGCTCCGTATGCCGGATCGGGTGCGAGTCGGCGTTGTCGGGCTTGTGGAACAGCTTGGTGAAGTCGAGGCCGCGCGCCTTCCAGTGATCGATGGCGACTTCCTTATCCAACACCTCAGTGCGGCCGATCATCTCCTCGAACTTCCGGAAGCCAAGCGCAGCCATGTACTCGCGCACTTCCTCGGCGACATAGAAGAAGAAGTTGATGACGTGTTCGGGCGTGCCGGTGAACCGCGCTCTCAAGACGGGATCCTGGGTGGCGATGCCCACGGGGCACGTGTTCAGATGGCATTTGCGCATCATGATGCAGCCGGCCGCGATCAACGGAGCCGTCGAAAAACCAAACTCGTCCGCGCCGAGCAGCGCGCCGACGATCACGTCGCGTCCGGTGCGCAACCCGCCATCGACCTGCACGGCGATACGGCCGCGCAGACGGTTCAGCACGAGCGTCTGCTGCGTTTCCGCAAGTCCGATTTCCCACGGCGATCCGGCATGCTTGAGCGAGGTCAGGGGCGAAGCGCCCGTGCCGCCCTCAAAGCCCGAGATCGTCACGTGGTCGGACATGGCCTTGGCCACGCCTGCGGCGACGGTGCCGACGCCCACTTCCGACACGAGCTTCACCGAAATGTCGGCCTTCGGATTGACGTTCTTGAGATCGTAGATCAGCTGCTTGAGATCCTCGATCGAGTAGATGTCGTGGTGCGGGGGCGGCGAGATGAGTCCGACGCCCGGCGTCGAGTGCCGCACCTTGGCGATCGTCCCATCGACCTTGTGACCCGGCAGCTGGCCGCCTTCGCCGGGCTTCGCACCCTGCGCGACCTTAATCTGGATCATGTCCGCGTTGGACAGGTACTCCGTGGTCACACCAAAACGGCCCGAGGCGACCTGCTTGATCGCCGAACGCATGGAATCGCCGTTGGGCAACGGCGTGAAGCGGTCCACTTCCTCGCCGCCTTCGCCCGTATTGGACTTGCCGCCGATCCGGTTCATGGCAATCGCCAGCGTCGTATGGGCCTCGCGGCTGATCGAGCCGAAGGACATGGCACCGGTCGCGAAGCGCTTCACGATCTCGGTGGCCGGCTCCACCTCGTCAAGCGGGACCGGCTTCTGGCCGAGTTCGTCGGCATTCTTGATGCGGAACATGCCACGCAGAGTCAGGAGTTCCTTGTCCTGCTGGTTTATGGCCTCGGCATACGTGCGGTACTTCTCAGGTAGATTGCCGCGGACCGCGTGCTGGAGGTCCGCCACGACTTGCGGCCGCCACGAATGGGCCTCGCCGCGAACGCGGAAGGCATACTCGCCGCCGACGTCGAGCGCGTTGCGCAGGACAGGCGAGTCACCAAAAGCCGCCTTGTGCCGTTCGACGGTCTCCTTGGCGATCTCTGCGAGGCCCACGCCTTCGACCTGCGTATTGGTGCCAGTGAAATACTTGGCCACGAAGTCCGACTTGAGGCCGACCGCGTCGAAAATCTGCGCGCCGCAATAGGACTGATAGGTCGAGATGCCCATCTTGGACATGACCTTCAGGATGCCCTTGTTCACAGCCTTGATGTAGCGCGTGATGGCCTCGTCGAGGGTGATGTCCTCATCGAGTTCCGGCAGCAGCGTCTCGAGCGTCTCGAATGCGAGATACGGGTTGATGGCTTCGGCGCCATAGCCCGCCAGCGTGCAGAACTGGTTCACTTCGCAGGCTTCGCCGGTCTCGACCACGAGACCCACGGATGTGCGCAGCCCGCAACGGATCAGGTGATGGTGCACAGCGCTCGTCGCCAGCAGCGACGGGAGCGGAATGCGGTCGCTGTCCGTTGCCCGGTCCGACAGAATGATGATGTTGTCGCCTTCCAGAACGGCGGCTTCCGCCTTCTTGCAAAGCTGTTCGAGCGCGCCTGCCATGCCCTTTTCGCCGTCCTCGGCGGGATAGGTCATGTCGAGCGTGATGGTCAGAAACTGATTGTCGGCGACCTCGCCGATGCCGCGGATGCGTTCCAGGTTCTCGTTCGTGAGGATGGGCTGGGCGGCCTCCAGGCGCTTGTCTTTCGACGTGCCTTCGAGGTCGAGCAGGTTGGGGCGCGGCCCGATGAACGTCACCAGCGACATGACGAGTTCCTCGCGGATCGGATCGATCGGCGGGTTCGTCACTTGCGCGAAGTTCTGCTTGAAATAGGTGTGCAACAGCTTGGGCCTGTTCGACAGCGCCGAGATCGGCGTGTCCGTGCCCATGGACCCGATAGCCTCCTGGCCCGTTTGAGCCATGGGGAGCATGAGGAACTTCAAGCTCTCTTGCGAATAGCCGAACGCTTGCTGGCGATCCAACAGGCTGACATTGGGACGCGCGGGCGCCACGGTCGCGCCGGGCAACTCGTGGACCTGGATTTGCGTCCGGTCGAGCCAGGTTTGATAGGGATGCGAGTTGGTCAGCTCCGCTTTGACCTCTTCGTCGGAGATGATGCAGCCCTTTTCGAGGTCGATGAGCAGCATCTTGCCGGGCTGCAGCCGCCACTTCTCGACGATCTTGTCTTCCGGGATCGGCAGGACGCCGGTCTCCGACGCCATCACGACGAGGCCGTCGTCCGTCACGAAGTACCGCGCGGGGCGCAGTCCGTTCCGGTCCAGCGTCGCGCCGATCTGACGCCCGTCGGTGAAGGCCATGGCGGCCGGACCGTCCCACGGTTCCATCAGGCATGCGTGATATTCGTAGAAGGCGCGGCGCTTCGCATCCATCAGCGGGTTGCCCGCCCACGCTTCGGGGATGAGCATCATCGCGGCATGGGCGAGGCTGTACCCGCCTTGCACCAGGAACTCGAGCGCATTGTCGAAGCAGGCCGTGTCCGACTGTCCTTCATAGGAGATCGGCCACAGCTTCGAGATGTCGTCGCCGAAGAGCGGCGAGGACACGCTTGCCTGCCGCGCGGCCATCCAGTTCACATTGCCCCGCAGCGTGTTGATCTCGCCGTTATGCGCGACCATGCGGAAGGGATGCGACAGCTTCCAGGACGGGAATGTGTTCGTCGAAAATCTCTGATGGACCAGCGCCAGCGCCGAACTGAATTTCGGATGATGGAGGTCCTGGTAGTAGGCGCCTAGCTGGTAGGCCAGGAACATGCCCTTGTAGACCACCGTACGGCACGACAGGGACACGATGTAGAAGCCGATATCGCGACCGCCCGTCTCGCCATTGATCGTGTTGGAGATCACCTTGCGCAGCAGGTAGAGGTGACGCTCAAAGTCCGTCTCGTCCTTGATGCTGGGGCCGCGTCCGATGAAGACCTGCCGATGGACCGGCTCCGTTTCGATAACCTCAGGCGAGAGCGTGGCGTTGTCCGTGGGTACCGTGCGCCAGCCCAGGAGGGTCAGGCCTTCGGATTCGATCACGCGTTCGATCGCGGACTCGCAATAGATGCGCTGCGCTTGATTGGAGGGCATGAAGATTTGGCCGACGGCGTATTCGCCCGGCTCCGGCAGCGTGAACCCGAGTGGGGCACAGACCTCCACGAAGAAGTCGTGAGGGATCTGAATAAGCATGCCGGCGCCATCGCCGTCGCGCGGGTCGGCGCCCGCCGCACCGCGATGCGTCAGGTTCACCAAAATCTCGAGGCCATGCTCGATGATCTTGTGGCTCTTGGTCCCTTTCAGGTCTGCGATAAAGCCGACACCACAGGCATCGTGTTCGTTGGCCGGATCGTAGAGTCCTTCCGCGCGCGGCATGCCATTCGCAGCCACGTTGAAAGGTCCAGGTATGAGCGCACGGGGTGCCATCTTCTGCATGAACTCTCGACCTCACCTCTCGGGCGAGCATGTTGGGGTTGGGCCAAAAGCCGTCTACCTCACCAGTGTGACCGTCAGGCAGTAGTGAGGATCGGGCCATGGTAGGCTAGCGCGCCTCTGCGCTAGCGTGCGCGGCGATTCTTGGCAGCAGCCCACCTTACCAAAGGCGGGGTGAAGAGCTCCGCGCCGCAGACTCTAGTACAAAGGTCAGCAAGCCTGTCCTATTTCGCCCCAAAGTGCCAGATTTCCGAGGCGTGCACAAGCGCAAGATTCACGATGAGGCTGGCGCTAGGACGCGCGCGTCAGGAGTATTTCGCACCAATCACGGCCGTCTGGCTAGAGGTCCCCGGATCACAAAGGGCTGGCGGAGGCGTGATTTGACCGGAGCGGGAATTCGCGGCCCACTTGGCCCCGCAAATTCGTTGGCTGGCGCGGGGAAAAACCCGCCGCCAGCCGTCGCTTCCAACACTGACGTGAGCCCTTAGAAGGACCCAATATGACCCATCATTCCAAGTCTCTCTCCGGCGTTGCCGTGGCCAGCGCCTTTGCCGCCGCCCTTGGTATTGCCGCAACCACCGCACCCGCTGCAGCCGAAGACGAGCAGGAGAAGTGCTTCGGCGTGGCCAAGGCCGGCGAGAACGACTGCGCCGCAGGTCCCGGTACGACCTGCGCGGGGACGTCCACAATCGACTACCAGGGCAATTCCTGGAAGCTCGTGCCCAAGGGCACGTGCACCACGATGGAACTGCCCGGGGGCCGCACCGGCAGCCTCGAGGCTCTCGAGCGCGACAACCCGCCTGCATAAAGCCGATGGGACGTCCGGCGAACTTTGGCGAGAGCTCGATCCCGCGCAAGGGCGGGGTCGGGCTCAAGCCTGAGCATTATCGCGACATTCTTGACGGCGCTCCTGATATCGGCTGGTTCGAGATCCATGCCGAGAACTATATGGGCGCGGGCGGGCCGCCTCATGCCTATTTGACGGCGATCCGCGAGCGCTATCCCCTGTCGCTCCACGGTGTGGGCCTTTCCATTGGCGGCGCCGGGCCGCTCGACACGGATCACCTTCAGCGCTTGCGCGCGCTTGCCGATCGCTACCAACCCGCTCTTTTTTCCGAACATCTGGCCTGGTCCAGCCACGACACGGTCTATCTCAACGACCTCCTGCCGCTGCCCTATACGCAAGAAACGCTTACCTGCGTCTGCGAGCACATCGATGAAGTGCAGAACGCCATGAAGCGGCCAATGCTGCTTGAGAACCCGTCCACCTATATCGCCTATGCCGAGACGACGATGGAAGAGGTCGATTTCCTGCGCGAGGTGGTGCGGCGCACAGGCTGCGGGCTCTTGCTCGACGTGAACAACGTCTTCGTTCAGGCCGCCAATCACGGCTTTGCGGCCTGCGACTATCTCGACGCGTTTCCGGTCGAGCACGTGGGTGAGATTCACCTCGGCGGCCATGCCGAGGATGCGGACGAGGACGGATCGCTCCTGCTTATCGACGATCACGGGCGCGCGGTAGCCGATCCTGTCTGGACTTTGTACGCGCGGGCCCTCGCGCGAACGGGACCGGTGCCGACCCTGATCGAATGGGACAACGAAGTTCCAGCCTGGTCCGTGCTGTTTGCCGAGGCCAAGCGGGCCGATGATTTTCTGGTGGCTTGCTCGGCGTCTGCCGTTCCCGAGCTCGCGGCGGCGCCATGACGAGCGGCGCGGGCCAGCGGGAGAGCGTCTTTGCGCAGGCGCTTCTCGATTCCGACGTGGGCATCCCGGATACTTTGAAAGGGCGCGACGGCAGGCGTCCTACGCGGCGTTTCGCGGTGTATCGGAACAATGTCTACGCGAGCCTCATTGACATGCTTGCCGGCCGCTTTCCGGCGACGGCGAAGCTCGTGGGAGAAGAGTTCTTCCGAGCGATGGCGCGGGAGTACGTGGAGAAGACACCACCGCGGTCGGCCGTCTTGCTGCGGTATGGCGGCGACGTCCCCGATTTCATCGACGCCTTTCCCCCGGCTTCGGCGGTCCCCTATCTCGCCGACGTGGCGCGGCTCGAATGGGCCTGGCACGAGGCCTATCACGCCGCCGACGCCGAGCCGTTGTCGCAAGACGCGCTGACGGCGCTCGGTCCACGCGCAGAGGATATCGGCTTCGTGTTTCATCCCTCGTCCCGTCTTGTCCGATCCGCGTATCCGGTGATCACCATCTGGGAGCTCACGATGCGGGACGGCGAAGATGAACCGGGACGCTTGCCTGCCGGCGGGGAAGACGCGCTCGTGCTGCGTCCCGTGCTTCAAGTGACGGTGCGCCGGTTGCCACCTGGCGGCGCTGCCTTCGCGGAAGCGCTCATGGCGGGGGAGAAGCTACCGGCCGCGGCTCGCATTGCGTTGGAACTGGACCCCGCCTTCGACCTTGCCGCCAATCTCGGCGGCCTCATGCGCAGCAGCGCATTAGCAGCAGCTCGGTAAAGCTACTTTAAGTTGTTTGCGGGGTAGACTGCTTACTTCGCAAGACTCCCGCGCCTCGACTCTCCCATCCGGCGTGACCGAGTGCGAAACGGGGAAGGGCGCCCCTCGTGTGAGGAGCGCCCTTCTTAGTCCTTGCAGGGGCGGTATTGGCCCGCGTGCGGGTTACGCCGCCTCGCTGTCGATCGTCTTGTCGTCGGCCGTCTTGTCGCCGATCGACTTGGGGGCGTCCGACTTGGTCGTGATCTCGATGGTGCGCGGCTTCATAGCCTCGGGCAGCACGCGCTCGAGATCAACGTGCAGCAGCCCGTTCTCAAGGCTCGCGCCCTTCACGACAACATGGTCCGCGAGCTGGAAACGACGCTCGAAGCTGCGGGCGGCGATGCCGCGATGCAGGTAGGTCGAGTTTTCCTGCTCGACGCGCTTCTCGCCGCGAACGGACAGCGTGTGCTCCTTGACCTCGATCTCAAGATCGGCATCGCTGAAGCCGGCCACGGCCATGCTGATGCGATAGTCGTTCTCGCTCACCCGCTCGATGTTGTAGGGCGGGTAAGCCGGGGCGTCGCCCTCATACGTGTTCAACGTGTCGAGCAACGAGCCGAGCCGGTCGAAACCGACAGTGGAGCGATACAGCGGGGTCAAATCGAAATGCCTCATGTCACATCCTCCTTATGAAGCGATATGGTAGTTAGCCCGCTCCTCATGCGGAGCCGGGCTTTGAGACGCAAAGCCAGAAGGCCTTTGCGCAAAATCGCATATAGGATTGCTTTCTGGGGGCTTCAAGAGGTGTAGGGCGCTGAATTATAACAATAAATTCAAGAATCTATCAGCCCAGTGCCCTGCCTGCGGCGGCGGCCAAGCTGCATGTTCTGTTGTCGGCGGCGGCATAGCGGCTGTAAGAAAGACCGGCGGACCAATCCTCCCCCCTTGCGGGGTCGCAGAACATTCTGAATCTCGATGACTCTCGTTTCGACACCCAAGAACCCTGTCCCTCTCGGCGCGAACGCGGGCTATCTCGAGGTGCGCAAAGGAGTGAAAGTCCGCTATGCGAGCTGGCAGTCGGCCCTGCAGCAGCGTGGCGGCACGGTTTGCATCTTTCCGGGCCGGAACGAGTACATCGAGAAATACTTCGAGGTGGTCGGCGAGTTGCGCCGCCGCGGTTTCGCCGTCGCCATTATCGATTGGCGCGGGCAGGGCGGGTCGACCCGGTTGGTGCGCGGATCCTCGCGCGGACACATCCGTAACTTCGTCGACTACGAGCAGGACATCCATCACTTCATGAAGGGTGTCGTGCTTCCCGACTGTCCGATGCCTTATTACGCGCTGGCCCATTCCATGTCGGCGCCGATCCTCTTCAACGCCGCCACCAAGCGCGGGTGCTGGTTCCATCGTCTGATTACGACGTCGCCGATGGTCGAACTCGCGGGGCTGCCGCTGCCCCAGAACGTTTGCGCCGGGCTCGCGACCGGGCTTTCCTGGATGGGGCTCGGCAAGCAAGCCGTGCCGGGCGATCAGTCCGTGTGGACGAGCGACGTCTTCGAAGGCAATCCGCTCACCTCGGACCGGGAGAGGTTCTATCGGAACGTCGAAGTGCTCAACGCGGCGCCGGGGCTCGCGGCCGGTCCGCCGACCATCGGCTGGCTGCACGCGGCGTTCGATGCCATGTCGCGCTTGGAAGGCGAGAAATATGCGCCGAAGATCCGCGTGCCGTCGCTGTTGGTCGTCGCCGGCGACGACAAGATCGTCTCCAACAAGGCGATCGAGGCGTTGTCGTCTCGGCTGCGGGCCGGCACGCAAATCGTGCTGCGCGGCTCCCGGCACGAAATCCTGCAAGAGCGGGATTCCATCCGCGAGCAGTTCTGGGCGGCGTTCGACGCCTTCGCGCCCGGCGTCACGGTGCGCAAGTCCGCATAGCGGCCAGACGGCTTAGGAGCAATCGACCTTAAGCAGAGAGGATCTCCAAAGCGGCCGCGTGCAGGGCGCGATCGCCGGCGGCCACGATGCGTCCACCGTTGCCCGGGTCGCCGCCGTCCCAGGTCGTGACGATGCCGCCGGCGCGTTCGATGATCGGCACGAGCGGCAGGATGTCGAACGGCTTGAGCCCCGACTCGACCACGAGGTCGATCTGGCCCATCGCGAGCAGACAGTAATTATAGCAGTCGCCGCCGAAGCGTCGCAGTCGTACCGCACGGGACAGCGCCTCGAACCGCATGCCCTCGGCGGCGTCGAACAGTTCCGGCGCCGTGCTTGCAAGTATGGCATTGTCGAGCACGGGGCACGGACGGACGCGAATGGGCCGCGTCTCGCCGGCGCGCGTGAAATAGCTTTCCGTTTCACCGCACCAGAAGCGTTCGCCCGTGTACGGCTGGTTCATCATCCCAAGCACCGGTGCGCCGTGTGCGGTCAGGCCGATCAACGTGCCCCAGAGCGGCTGGCCCATGATGAAGGCGCGCGTCCCGTCGATCGGATCGATGATCCAGCAGAACTCGGCGTCGGCCTGGGTATCGGCGAACTCCTCGCCCACGACGCCGTGCCCGGGATGGGTCTCCGACAGGATCTCGCGGATGGCGGCTTCGGCGTCCCGGTCCGCCGCGGTGACCGGGTCGAACCCGGCGGCGCCCTTGTCGTCGACGGCCAGGTTCGTCCGAAAATGCGGCAATATGACCTCGCCAGCCCTCTCGGCGAGAGCGTGCGCTGTCGCTATATAGCTCTGGAAATCAAGTTGAACGGTTTCGGTCACGATACAAGGCTTGGCGGTGTTTGCCGTTGAGAGTCAAGGCCTCCGAGCCTTGAAGGTCAGGCTCGATGTCTGGTCGCGGGATTGTCCGGCGTATGCGGGTATGGCGGACAAAGCCCAGGTAACGTGACTTTGCGGCATCACTGTTTCAGTTCTGTCGCCAATTGCCGTCTACACCTTGATTTTTGTGCATTGCAATGACATATTGTTGCAATGCGATATGGCTCTCCAGGCCATATCGCTGCCCTCCTTGGGCGTTTCCTCCCTAGACTTGGGCCGTTCGTTCAATCGGACGGCCCTTTTTTTTGGATTGGCTGGGCCTATTCGGCTGCGGCGCGGGGGACGATGAGGTCGGAAATGCCGGGCATCAGGCCGCGGATCACCGTTTCCAGCTTCTTCCTCAAGACGTCGAAACGCTCGGTTCGTTCGAACGTCGTCTCATCCATGTAAAGGGCCCGGTTGATCTCGATCTGCAGCACGTGCTGGGCCTTGTGCGGGCGTCCGTAGTGCTCGGTGATGTACCCGCCTGCGTAGGGCTTGTTGAGCGCTACGCCGAAACCCTGTGCCTCGAGGGAGCGCGCGGCCATGCGCGTCAGCTCGCTGCTGCACGAGGTCCCGAAGCGGTCGCCCAGTACGAAGTCGGCGCGGGTCGATCGTTTGTCGGCGTTCGGGCTCGAGGGCATGGAATGGCAGTCGATCAGCACGGCGAAGCCGAACTCCCGCTTCGCTTCCATCAGGAGTGCCGCGAGAGTCTCGTGATAGGGAACGTAGAGACGGTTGATCCGTTCAAGGGCCGTCTCGACCGAAAGGGGCTCCCGGTAGATCTCCTCGGACTCCGAAACGATCCGCGCGATCGTCCCGAGCCCTCCGACGACCCTGACCGATTGGGTGTTGGCATAGTGCGGGAGCCCGTCGCGGAACAGGATCGGATCGAGCTCATAAGGCTCCCGGTTCACGTCGAGATAGGCGCGCGGAAAATGAGCATGAAGGAGCGGGGCCCCGAGCGCGGCGGCGAAAGAAAAGAGTTCATCCACATACGCGTCTTCCGATCGCCGCAAGGTCAGCGCGTCGAGTTTGGAGGCGGCCAGGAAGGTGCTGGGATAGACCCGGCCCGAGTGGGGCGAGTTGAAGACGAGGGGAAGCGACAGTTTCGCGGGTCGCACCACGGTGAAGGGCGGTGACAGTTCCCGCTCGATCGCCTCAGCCTCTAGTTGCTTCATACGCCAAACCTGGGTTCTTCGGTTCCGGGAGCGGCGCCGGCCGTGTGACAGCGCACCGGCGTTAACTCTGCCAATGACAGGGGGGACTGTCCAGGCGTGTTCCGGCTTGTGCCGGGGCTCAATAGCGGCAATGATCTGGGGGCCCACGGGTTGGGACCGCGCCAATCATTCAAGAATAAGGCAAGCGGTCGTTTACCATATTCGTGTAGGCGATACAGGGTGTGTGTTGAGGGGGACGAGGATTATGGAGGCGAACGACCCGCGCGTGCGCAGCGTTCAGCGTATTCTTCTTGCCGAAGACGATGACGATATGCGCCGGTTCCTGGTGAAGGCGCTGGAGAAGGCCGGTTACGACGTGGTCTCGTTCGGCAATGGCATGGAGGCTTACGAGCGGCTCCAGGAAGAGCCCTTCATGCTACTTCTGACCGATATCGTGATGCCCGAGATGGACGGAATCGAGCTGGCCCGCAAAGCCGCCGAACTCGATCCGGACCTGAAGATCATGTTCATCACCGGTTTCGCGGCTGTGGCGCTCAATCCGGACAACAACGCGCCGAAAGACGCCAAGATCCTGTCCAAGCCCTTCCACCTGCGCGATTTGGTCGACCAGGTGGAGCGCATGCTGGCGGCTTAGGGAAAAGCACCGAAATCCGCCGCTTGCCTTCTGGCGCCGCCACCCATATAGAAGGCGCCTTGCCACACAGACCGGGCGGCTAGCTCAGCGGTAGAGCACTACGTTGACATCGTAGGGGTCACTGGTTCGATCCCAGTGCCGCCCACCATTCCTCTCCAAAATCCCGAGATGGCCGACATGCCTGCGTCGAGCTGGGCAAACGCTGTGTCGCCGGGTTGGGGCGCTCTTACGGAATGTCCAGGGCGTCGTCGTCCTCAGACCATGTAAAGGTGAAGTCGCCCGCGCTCGTCTCGAATGTGACTTCGGTGAAGTCGCAGGGATGTCCGGCATCGCGGCAGATCGACATGATCCGTGCGCCCTGTTTCATGTTTTCGGTGGGCAATACGGGCCGGCATTCGCACTTGTCCTCGTTGGCCGTGATCTTCGACACGGTGAGGCCGGGAACTTTCGTCCGGCAGGTCAGAACGTAGTTTCGCCGGGTGGCAAGGCTATAAGGGTCCGGCAACTCCTTCACACACGACAGGTGCTCGTTTTCGGAATCCGCGAAAACGGGCGCTGGAAGGAGGGCGCATCCGATGAGGAGGGCCGCCAAGAAACTTTTCATGACCTATCGTCCGCCGAAACCTACCGTGGTGACCAGTCGCCGTCGCCTCGTACCGGTCATTCAGGATGTGGGAAGGTGGCATCTGCTTGCCACAGTTCGGAAGTACGAGCGTTATGCGATTGCGGATCACCTAGCCTGCTGAGGCCGTTCCGTTTTCGCGGGTTGGCGGGATGGCCAAGTCGGCCCCAACCCGTTACGATTCATATGAGAGTCCGGCTCGGCGATCGTGTCGGCGCTGGACAGGACAGGGCGGATTCCCGCCTGTCTTTGCGTGCTTACGACAGCCGGTGGAACCCAGGTGCGAACGGATCATGACGTTGCGGTGATTGGTGCGGGTCCGATCGGATGCGCCGCGGCCATCGCGTTTGCCCAGCGCGGGGAGACCGTCCTGCTCCTCGAGGCCAACCCGCGCGCTTCTGAGAGATTCGCGGGCGAGTGGATCCACCCGTCCGGCGTCAGGATCCTCGAGAAGCTTGGACTAAGTGATCTTGCGGCGCTGACGGAGAACGGACCGCGGCGGGGTTTCGTCGCCCATCCCGGCGACGGCTCGGAACCGATTGTCTTGTCCTATCCGGACGGCATGACGGGCGTCAGCTTCGAGCATCACAAGCTCGTTGACGAACTGCGCCGAAGGGCCGTCTCGATGCCCGAGATCGACTATGTCGCGCCGGCGAAGCTGAGCAAGCTCGAGCCGGCGCCGGCCTATGTGGACGGAGATACGGGCGCAGAGATTGCGATCAAAGCGAAGCGGATCGTGGCGGCCGACGGCCGCCGCTCGGGAACGCGCCGTCTTCTCGGTCTGCCCGACGGTTCGGTCGGCATCTCCTTCATGGCCGGTATCGTTCTCGACGACGTGGAACTGCCCGTTGAAGGCTATGGCCACGTCCTGAGCGGTCTGGCCGGCCCCATCCTGTCGTACCGGATCGGCGCTAATCAGGTGCGTTTGTGTCTCGACGTGCCCGCATCGGCGACGGAGCTCCGGCACGATACGAACGCGCTCTATGCGGCGGTCGCGCCGGCGCTGCCGGCGCCGATGGCAACGGCGCTTGCCGTGTCCTTGAAGACCCGTAAGCCCGCCTGGATGGAAACGCGGTTTCAGACCCGGACCGCCTACGGGCGCGGCAACGTGGCGTTGGTCGGCGACGCGGTCGGCTGTACCCATCCGCTCACGGCGGTCGGCATTTCGCTGGGGTTGAAGGACGTGGAGGCCTTGGTCGAAAGCGCCGATACGGCGGACTACGCGCGTCGGCAGAAAGCGCGAGCGCGGGTGCCGGAGATGCTTTCGAACGCGCTCTATCAGGTCTTTTCCGATCCCCGGTACGATGCCCGCGCCATCCGGCAATCGATGTTCGATACGTGGCGCACGAGCGCCGCAGAGCGCCGCCGCACGATGGCCCTGCTCGCCGCGACGGATGTGCGCGGGAGTACGTTCGCGACGTCGTTCTTCAGGATCGGTTTCCGCGCCGCACGCAAGACGGTCGGTACGGAGATGCGCGAGGGGCACTGGAGCCGCACGCGGCAAACACTGGCGCGGTTCGCGTCGTGGAGCACGTGGCCGATCGCCGGTCTACTTCCGGGCTACCGGAAGATACCGGCCCATCTCAAGGCCGCGGGACATTGAACCACTGGGCGGCGCAGAAGGACCTGTCGCAGGCCGTCGATCTGGCGCGGCGGCACCTGCAGGACACGCAAGCGCCCGACGGGAGCTGGCACGGCGACTACGGCGGACCTGTGTTCCTGCTGCCGACCCTGATCGTCGCGACGCATATCGTCGGCGAGCCGTTCGATCCCGAGACCGAGCAGGACTTCATCCGCTTCTTCAAGCATCACCAGAATGCCGATGGCGGCTGGCCGCTCCACATCCAAGGCGAGAGCTACGCCTATGCCACGGCTCTGTGCTACGTGGCGCAGCGGCTGCTGGGCGTCCCGGCGGACGATCCCGGTTTGGAGCGCGCGCGCGTCTGGCTGCTTGAGCGCGGCGGCGCGGCCAACCTGCCACCATGGGGCAAGTTCCTGCTCGCGCTCCTCAATCTGTACGACTACGACGGCGTCATGCCCGTTCCGCCGGAGCTATGGCTTCTCCCGACGTGGCTGCCCGCCCATCCGTCCCGCTTCTGGTGCCATAGCCGCATGATCTTTTTGCCCATGAGCTATCTCTACGGGATCAGGGCTCAGGCGCCGTTGACGCCGGTCGTGCGCGCGCTGCGCGACGAGATCTTTTGCGAGCCCTACGAGGCATTGGACTTCCGCGGCAGCCAGATGCAGTGCGCGGCCGGTGACATCTACGCCCCGCTGTCGCGGGGCTACCGCCTTCTGAACGGTCTGCTGAACGGCTACGAGGCCATCGCCGGCGAGCGCTTGCGGGCCCGGGCGACCGACTTCGTATTGGATCAAGTCCGCCAGGAGGACGAGAACACGAACAATATTTGCATCGGGCCCATCAACAAGGTGCTCAACATGCTGTGTTGGCACTTTGCCGAGCCTGACGGGAAACGCGTCGCCGCACATCGGCGGCAGCTGCCGGAGTATCTGTGGAAGGGGGAGCACGGCACGCATATGCAGGGCTACAATTCCTCGCGGCTTTGGGACACTGCCTTCGCTGTGCAAGCCATCTGCGCGTCCGGCCGCGCCGGAACTGCGAAGCCCATGCTGGAGTTGGCCCATGCCTATATCGAAGCAAACCAGGTGCTCGAAGACACGCCGGACCGGGAGCGCTATTTCCGCGATCCATCCCAGGGCGGCTGGCCGTTCTCGAACCGGACGCACGGCTGGCCGATTTCGGACTGCACCGCGGAGGGTTTGAAAGCCGCGATCGCGTTGCGCGCCATTGTCGACGAGCCCATCCACGATGAGCGCCTCGACGATGCGGCTGAGTTGATCCTCGGCTGGCAGAATGCCGATGGAGGCTGGCCAACCTACGAAAAGGCGCGGACGCCATCGTGGATGGAAGCGCTGAACCCGTCGCTGGTCTTCGCCGACATCATGGTGGATCACTCCTATGTAGAGTGCACGTCGGCCTGCGTGCAGGCGCTCATCCGGTATCGCGACCAAGGCGTCGATCCGGCGCGTGCCCAGTGCATTGATAAGGCGATCGCGCGTGGCCGCGATTTTCTGCTGGCGCGGCAGCGTGACGACGGCGCTTGGATGGGCGCCTGGGGCATCTGCTTCACCTACGGGACCTGGTTCGCGGTCTCGGCCCTGCGGGCGGCCGGGCTGCCCGCCGATAGCGCCGCCCTTCGCCGGGCCGCGGCGTTTCTCGTCTCGCATCAGTTGCCCGATGGCGGCTGGGGCGAGACCATTGAAAGCTGCCGGCGCGGGACGTATGCGAGCACCCCGGAGGGCCAGGTCGTGATGACGTCGTGGGCCGTGCTCAGCCTGCTTCAGACCGAGATGGCCGACAGCGAGCCGGTACGCGCCGGACTGCGCTTCCTACAGGACCGGCAGCGCGCCGACGGCAGTTGGCCAGATGAGGCCATCGCCGGTGTGTTCAATCGCACCTGCGCGATCACCTACGACAATTACCGCAAGATTTTCGGACTGTGGGCGTTGGGCGCCGCGGATGTGCGCGTCAACGCGGACATGACCGTCCAGGGATTGCCGCGATGACGGCGGGCTTCGGCATCGAAAAGCTGGGACTGCTGGCGCAGCGCTTCCCGCGAATCACTCTGCTGATTGTCGCCGTGCTGACCATTCCGCTGGCCTTTGCCGCTGCAAAGGTCGAGTTCTCCAGCGACATTCGCGAGATCTTCCGTTCCGGGACGGAGGAGTTCCGCAATCTCCAAATGGTGGAGAAGCAGTATCCGCAGACCGGGGAGGATGTGCTGCTGCTGGTGCAGGCGCCGGATCTCTTCAGCCGCAAAAATCTCGAGCATCTGCGCGACCTCCACCTGAACCTTCACTTCGCCGAAGGCGTGAAACACGTCACGTCGATGTTTTCGGCGCACGACGCGCCGGATGCCTCAGGTAATGCCGAGGCGGTCTTCCCGATGGAACTCGACGGCGTGGATATTCTGAACTTGCGCGACACGCTGCTGGCCCACCCCTTTGTTTCCGGCAAGCTTCTATCGGCGGATGCGACGACGGCGCTGTTCGTGGTCGCGATCGAGCCCCGGCCGAAAATCGACGATCTTCGCGTCGTCGCGGACGATATGCGGCAGGTGACCGACGAAGCGCTGGCGGGCACGGACATGAAGCCCGAGCTCAGCGGCGTAGCGTTCTTCCGTCTCGAGATCGTCGGCGCCTTGATCCGCGATCAGCGTCTCCTGATCGGGGCGGGCTTCGCGGTGTCGCTTATTATCTGCCTACTGTTCTTCCGCAGCCCCATCTACGCCTTGCTCGCCGGCGTGCCGGCAGGCATCGCGGTTCTGTGGACCCTGGGGATCACGGAGTTGCGCGGGCAGGAGATCACCGTGCTGACAGGCGTGGTGCCGGGGCTGGTCACAGTGCTGGTCTTTGCAAGCTCGCTGCATCTGCTGTTCGGCATCAAACGCAAAGTTGTTGCGGGGGAGGGCGCGCGCGAGGCGATCGTATCGTCCGTGCGGGACATCGGCCCGGCTTGCGTCCTCGCAGCGATGACGACCGCAATCGCACTGCTGTCCCTTACGCTTGTGCCGCATACGCTTGTGTCCGGCTTCGGTCTCACCGCCGCCATCGGCACGGCCGTCGCCTTCCTGACGACGATCACGGTCCTTCCGGCGCTGGGGACGCTGCTCCTGGGCCGGCGCGGGAGAAAGGAAAATTCGGATCGTACACTCGACCGCATCTTCACAGCCACGAGCGCGATCTGCAGGCGGTTGGGCCGCACCATACTCGGCAACCCCACCGCCTTTCTTGTCGCCGGGCTCATCGTTGCGATCGGTGCAGGCATTCTCTACGCCACAATCAGCCCAAGCTATCAGTACAGGGACTATTTGCCGGCCAACAGCCAGTCTTCGCGGGTCATGGACGTGGTCGACAAAGAGTTTGGCGGTACCGAGGCCATCCTCCTCCATATCCAATGGCCGAAAGACAAGCCTCTCGATCCTGCGCAGGTTCTTGCCGTGGTCGGGGACGCGCATGAGACCCTGGAGACGCTGCCACTCGTGACGCGCGCGGTGTCCCTGCACAGCATCGAATCCTGGATGCTGGAGGGCGGCCTCAAGCAGGAGCAAGTCCTGGACTTCCTGGAGGAGTCGCAGTCGCCGTTCGTGGAGCGCATGATGTCGGTGGACGAGCATTCGGCGCTGGTGTCCGGCTATTTTCCAGCGGTGGACGCCTCCGAACTCGTGCCCGTTCTAGACGCGCTCGAGACCGATCTCGAAGCGTTGCGGGCGGCGCATCCGGGCGTGCGTTTCATCGCCACCGGGATCGCCCCTCATTCCGCGCGGGCCAGCTACGACATGATCGTCGAGCTCAACCGCAGTCTGTTGATCGCAATCGGGCTCAATATTCTCCTGATCGGCCTCGTCTTCTGGTCGTTGCGAGCAGGGCTCTACAGCATGGTGACCAACGTCCTGCCCATCGCCGTTGCCGGTGCAATCCTCCATCTCACGGGCGCAGGCCTGCAATTCACCTGTGTGGTCGCTTTCACCATCGGTTTCGGCATCGCGGTGGACAATGCCATTCACATCCTGAACTACTATCGTTTGATGCGGACCAACGGCGAAGCCGTGACGCCGGCCCTCGAGGAGACCATCGCCACTATCGGTCCGGCGCTTGCCGTCGGGTGCCTGGTGTTGATCGTCGGGTTTGGAGGCACGGTTCTCAGCGAGCTTCCCAGCCTGCGCCTGTTTGGAGAAGTCGTGATAATGCTTTTGGCAACGGCGCTGCTGGCGAACCTTTTGGTACTGCCGGCGTTGATCGCGTTTGTTGAAGGGCGGGCCTGGCGGACGGGCGCGCCGAGGCCGACGGTCAAAAGCAGCTAGGCAAGATGCTGCCAGGGAGGATCTTAATGAGAAGCCTGATATCGCTATGCGCCGTACTGTTGGCGGCGACGGTCTCGCCCCTCCAGGCGGAACCACTGCCGCTAGAAGGGACGTGGAGCGGCAGCGGCACGATGCAGGCCATGGACAATCCGCCCCAGAAGCTGACGTGCCGCATCAAGTACAAGCGCGAGACCGAGAAGGTCTACAAACTCGCAGCGAAATGCGTGACCATCTCTACGGCGATCAACCAGACCGGTCAGCTATTGAAGGTCAATCCGGGGGTGTATGTCGGGGAATTCCATGTCGCCTCCTACGATATCTCCGGACGCGTGCGGGTCGTTATCGACGAAGATGTCCAGACCATGTCGTTCAAGAGTTCCCGCGCCAATGGAAGCGTCACCCTGACAAAGTCGTGAACCGGCGGGGTGGCCTGTGTGTTAGGATGAGGCGGTATCCAGCCGCTCGTGGCTTTGTGGGCGTGACCTGAGGGATTTCAATCGCCGCCGACGGCAATTCCAGGCGTTTTGCGCGGGCTTTCTGTGCATGAAATCGGGCAGCAGCCACAATCGTCCAGAGATTGGCGGATATGCTGTCGAGGGCGCCGCGTGATTCCTCGCCTGACGCCTGTGGCTTAGGGCGGCTATCCTGGGTCGGTTGGATCGGCTAACCGGTTTTCGAAGCGGCGTGTCAAAATTGTGGGGGCTTAGAGCAAACGTGTTGGATCGGACAGTCGGCAATGAAGAGCTTCCGCTACTGCTGGTGCCCCAGCTGTCGCGCACCTTCGCGCTGACGATTCCAAAACTGCCATCGGATCTGCGGTCTACGGTGGGGACCGCTTACCTGCTATGCCGCGCCGCGGACACGATCGAGGATTCTCAGCTTCCGGATTGCGACCGGAAGATCGCTCAACTCGACCTGTTCCTTGCTGGGGTCGAACGCACGGAGTCCTGGGATGAGGTTTCCAGGCGCCTTGCCGCTGATTTGTCGGGAGAAGTGGGCCCGGAGGAGCTCGAGCTCATCGAGAGTCTGCCCGGCCTGATCGATATCCTGAAGACCCGTCCTGTAAGACAGCAGGAAGCCGTTCGCACCTGTCTCAAGAAGATGGCGTCGGGCATGAAGTCCTTCGTCAACCGTCCGACAGGGCTGGCCGACATGGCCGAGCTGGACGACTATTGCTATGTGGTGGCAGGCGTCGTCGGCGAGATGCTCACCGAGCTTTTCTGCGACCATGCTGCGGACATCGACGCGCACCGGGAGAAGCTCGAGAAGCTCGCCGCGAGCTTTGGCCAAGGTCTGCAGATGACGAACATTCTGAAAGACATCTGGGATGACCGCCGGCAAGGGCGCTGCTACCTGCCGCAAAGCCTCTTCTGTTCAGCGAGCCTGGATCTGCGCGATCTCGACGGCGCCGCACGAAAGCCCGCTTTCCGGCCGACGATCCACCGGCTTGCAAGGATTGCGCTGGACCATTTGGCCAATGCCGTCGACTACACGCTGACGATACCGCGCCGGCACACCGGCATTCGGCAATTCTGCTTGCTTGCCATCGGTATGGCCTATGCCACCCTCAATCGTATCGTGCAGGTGTTGCAGTTCTCGTCGGACTATCGGCCGAAAATCTCACGTTCGACGGTCAAGAGCGTGATGCTTGCGGCGCCGGTTATTTGCCGAAGCGATTCGCTGACGCGCTGGACCATGTCCGGCATGGCCAGCCTGTGCGAGGCGAATGCCATTCGCCAGTCCTGACGGAGCGGAGGCGACCGCGCCCTCGATTTCTCGGGCCCTTGACAGTGTCCTGCCGATTCAAGAGTTTTGCGCCATGCAGACTTTGGAGAAAGTCATTCTCGTTGACGATTCCGATCGCCAGATCGGCACCGGCGAGAAGCACGAGGTGCACAGACAGGGCTCTCTGCACCGCGCATTCTCGGTGATCATCTGGGACGATGCAGACCGGATGCTGCTGCAGCAGCGAAGTTCCGAGAAGTACCATTCCGGCGGTCTTTGGACCAACGCCTGCTGCGGGCACCCGCGCCCCGGCGAGGCGTCCGATGCAGCCGCACGGCGGCGTTTGCAACAGGAAATGGGATTTGTCTGCCCGTTGGAGGGGCTCGGTACGATCCGCTACCGGGCGGAACTCGACCACGACATGATCGAACACGAAATTGTCCACGTCTTTCACGGCGTCCATGACGGAGCAATCGTGCCGAACCCGGACGAGGCTCAGGCCTATCGCTGGGCGGCCGTGGACGACGTCCAGGCCGATGCATTGGTCGCGCCCGAGCGATACACCGCCTGGTTCCGCAAATATCTGATGGCCGAATGGCCGGTCAGGCGCGCCGTGCCGGAGACTTCTGGCTGAACGGTGTTGTCTGGTGGCGCCAAGCACCGACACCCAGAAAGGCGCCCTTAACCAACCTCACGGCCTCGTCACTTGACGTAAGGAGCGGCCAGGACGAAATTCAGGTGCATATGGCCGAGTTCAGAACCATCGTTACGGCTCTCATCGTATGCGCGCTCGCGGTCTTGCCTGCGACAAGCGCCAGCGCGGCCATGCGCATGGCCGCCACGATGGGATCGCCTGCATCCGTCGAACATGACGGGGGCGAGCCGGCATCGATGCATGGCGACTGCGAGAACCATGCGGCGATGGCATCGGTCGAAACGGACGCTGCGTCCGCGCCGACAGCGGACGATCGCGGTCGATGCCCCGATAGTGGCTGCTCCAAGTGCCTTTGTCTCGGTCTTGCCGTGACCGGTGTGCTGTCGATCGGACCCGCCACGCCGTCCTTTGCCTTTGCAGCCATCCCCACCGGCTGGGCAACGCCGAGCCTGCAGGCGCCCGCCATTCGCCTGCCGTCGCCGCCTCCACGCGTCTAACTCTCCACAGCACCAACCGCACGCCCGCTCCGCGCCCGGAATCCGCCTGCGCGTGAGCCCGTGCAACGAGGTCCTCTGCAATTGAACCGCGGGGACGACGCAACGAATTATTGGAGAGGCGCATCATGACGCGTCTGACGAACGCCGCGATGCTTGCGGCGGGACTCCTGGCAGGAGCCGGGAGTGCCTATTGGTACTTTCACACAACGGCCGGAGAGCACGCCGCGCCGGGCGAGATGGCGATGTCCGCCGGCGCAGGCGACAGCGCCGAGCGCAAAGTGCTCTACTACCGCAACCCGATGGGCCTTCCCGACACCTCGCCGGTGCCGAAGAAGGACTCGATGGGCATGGACTACATTCCGGTCTACGCGGATGAAGAGTCCGACGACGGCACGGTCTCGATCAGTCCGGGCAAGGTGCAGCGCAGCGGCGTGCGCACGGCAAAGGCGGAAAAGCGTGTTGTCTCGCGCGACGTTCGCGCCGCCGGGACCGTGGAGCATGACGAGTCTCTGCTAACCATCGTGACCGTCCGGTCGGACGGCTATATCGAGGATTTGTTCGTCGACAAGACCGGCCAAGAAGTGAAGAAGGGGGAACCTCTCTTCCGCTTCTACAGTCCGCAAATTCAGCTCGCCCAGGCGGACCTTCTCGTCGCCTTGCGCGCGCAAGGACGCGGCCGCCGCGATCTCGATGGTGCCATCCAGAAGATGCGCAATCTCGGCGTGCCCCAGAGCCGTATCGACGAGGTGCTGCAGTCCAAGGACAACCCGCGCACCCTCGATTGGCCGTCGCCCGCGACGGGAGACGTGACCTCCAAGAGCGCCATTAACGGTCAATTCGTCGAGGCGGGCGAGGAACTGTTCCGCATCGCCGATCACACGCGCATGTGGGTGATTGCGGAGGTCGCCGAAGCGGATATCGGCGACATCGCAACCGGGACGCCGGTGACCGTCACCTTGCGCGCCTTTCCCAACGATCCCATCGAGGCGAAAGTCGGGTTCATCTACCCGGAGATGCGGAAGCTCGAGACGCGGACGATCCCGGTTCGGATCGTGTTGCCCAACGAGGACGGGCATATCAGACCCGGCATGTACGCTGACGTCGTGTTTCACCCCGGCGAGAAGACGAGCCCGGTCACCGCCGTTCCTGCAAGCGCCGTGATCGATAGCGGGACCAGAAAGACGGTCCTGATCGCCAAGGGCGACGGGAAATTCGAGCCGCGCGCGGTAAAGATCGGGCGGCGCGGCGACGGCTATGTCGAAGTTCTCGATGGACTCGCCGATGGGGACGAAGTCGTCACTTCCGCAACCTTTCTGATCGACTCCGAAAGCAATCTCAAAGCGGCACTTCGCAACCTCGAGACTGAGGAGGCGGGACAATGATCGCTGGCATCATCCGCTGGTCGGCGCGCAACGTCGTCCTGGTGAGCATCGCCACTGCGTTTGTGACGCTGCTCGGTCTCTATGCGGTTCAGAAGGTGCCGCTGGATGCGATCCCCGATCTGTCCGACGTGCAGGTGATCGTCTACACCGAGTATCCGGGGCAGGCGCCGCAGGTCGTGGAGGATCAGGTCACCTATCCGCTGACCACCGCCATGTTGACCGTGCCCAAGGCGCGCACCGTGCGCGGGTTCTCGTTCTTCGGCGTGTCGTTCGTCTATGTGATCTTCGACGACGGCACCGACGTCTACTGGGCGCGCTCGCGGGTCATGGAATCGCTGAGCGCGGCCGCCGGGGATCTGCCCGCCGACGTAACGCCGGAGCTCGGCCCGGACGCGACGGGCGTTGGCTGGGTCTACCAATATGTCCTGAAAGGCGGCGATCAAAGTCTGGCCGACCTGCGGACCCTCCAAGACTGGTATGTCCGCTACGGCTTATCCCAGGCGTCCGGCGTCGCCGAGGTCGCGAGCGTTGGCGGCTTCGTCAAACAATACAGCGTCGTCGTCGATCCGCGCCGGCTGCAGGCACTCGGCATCCCGTTGTCCAAGGTCACAAGCGCCATCCGCGACAGCAACATGGATGTCGGCGGGCGCACGCTCGAACTGTCCGAGCGAGAATACATGGTGCGCGGCCGCGGCTACATCACGAGCCTTGAGGACATCGAGTCCATCGTGCTGAAGAACGACACGGGCGTTCCGGTCCTCCTCAAAGATGTCGCGCGCGTCGAACTGGTTCCGGACGAACGCCGGGGTCTGTCCGAAGTGAACGGCAATGGCGAAGCCGTCTCGGGGATCGTTCTGCAGCGCTACGGCGAGAACGCTTTGTCCGTCATCGACAGTGTGAAGAAGCGTCTTGCTCAGATCGCGCCCAGCCTTCCGGAGGGCGTGAGCGTCGAGACCGTCTATGACCGGTCGGCCCTGATCTATCGGGCCATCGATACGCTGAAGCGCACGCTCATCGAGGAAAGCCTCATCGTGGCTTTGGTCTGCGTGATCTTTCTCATGCACGCGCGCAGTGCGCTCGTGGCGATCATCACGCTGCCGTTGGGCGTCCTGATGGCATATATCTGCATGTGGGCCTTGGGCCTGTCCTCGAACATCATGAGTCTCGGCGGTATCGCCATTGCCATCGGCGCCATGGTGGACGCCTCGATCGTTATGATCGAGAACGCGCACAAGCGGCTCGAGCACGCGCCACCTGGCGAGTCCCGCAGCGAGACCATCATCGAGGCCGCGGTCGAAGTCGGGCCCGCGCTCTTCTTCAGCCTGCTGATCATAACGGTTTCGTTCTTGCCGATCTTCGCGCTAGAGGCGCAAGAAGGGCGTTTGTTCAAGCCGCTGGCCTACACAAAAACGTTCTCCATGGCGGCAGCCGCGCTTCTGTCGATCTTCGTGGTGCCAGCGCTGATGATCTTGTTCGTGAGGGGGCGGATTATTCCCGAGCACAAGAATCCGCTGAATCGGGCGCTGATCTGGATCTACCGGCCCGTTATCGAATTCGTCCTGCGCTTCAGGGTCCTTGCCGTCGTGGTCGCTATCGCCGCGCTCGGGGTGACTGTCTGGCCCGCATCGAAGATCGGCAGCGAGTTCATGCCGGCCCTCAACGAGGGCACGCTGTTCTATATGCCGACGACGTTGCCCGGCGTCTCGGTCACAGAGGCGGGCAAGTTGCTGCAGACCCAGAACAAGATCATCAAGAGCTTTCCGGAAGTGGAGTCCGTGTGGGGCAAGGCAGGGCGCGCAGCGACGGCCACTGACCCGGCCCCTATGGAAATGTTCGAGACGGTCATCAACCTGAAGCCGGAAAGCGAATGGCGCGACGGCATGACCATCGATGCACTGACGGCCGAGATGGATAAGGCGCTGCAGTTTCCGGGTGTTTCGAATTCCTGGACCATGCCGATCAAGGCGCGCACCGACATGCTGTCGACCGGCATCCGGACGCCGGTCGGTATCAAGGTGATCGGGCGCGATCTCGGTGAGATGGAAGATCTCGCCCGTAAGATCGAGGCGGCGGTGCGGGACGTGCCGGGCACGACGAGTGCCTATGCGGAAAGGGCGACCGGCGGCTATTACATCAACATCGACCCCGACCGCGCGCGGCTTGCCCGCTATGGGCTCATGGTCGGCGATGTGCAGGACGTGATCGCGACGGCGCTGGGCGCGAATGCGGTCACGACGACGGTCGAGGGGCGCGAGCGGTACAAGGTCGCGGTCCGCTATCCGCGCGACTATCGCAACGACCCGCAGGCCATTGCGAACGAAGTGCTGATCCCGACGCCGGCGGGTGGCACCGTGCCCTTGAGCGAGGTCGCGACGGTCACGGTAGCTCAAGGCCCCACGATGATCCGCACGGAGAATGCGCAACTCGCGCTCTACATCTTCGTCGATTTTCGTGACCGGGACATCGGCAGCTACGTTGCGGACGCGCAGAAAGCGGTGGCCGAGACCGTCAACTTCCCGCCGGGCTATTACGTGGCCTGGAGCGGTCAGTTCGAGTATCTGCAGCGCGCCGAAAAACGCTTGCAGATCGTCGTGCCGCTTACTGCGCTCGTGATCTTCGTGCTGCTCTATCTCAATTTCGGCCGGCTGACCGAGACAGTGATCGTCATGTTGTCCGTACCGTTTGCCCTGGTCGGCGGCGTTTGGTTCATGTGGTGGCTCGATTTCAATTTCTCGGTGGCCGCCGTTACCGGCTTTATCGCTCTGGCCGGCGTCGCCGCCGAGACGGGAGTCGTGATGCTGATCTATCTCGAGAACGCGCTGAAGGAGCGGATGGCCGCTTGCGAAGATGAGGGCAGACCGTTTGGACCGGGCGATCTCCACGCCGCAATCGTTTCCGGCGCGGTGGGCCGCGTGCGCCCCAAGATCATGACCGTGGCCGCGATCATGGCGGGCTTGCTCCCCATACTCTGGGCGCATGGTGCCGGCAGCGAAGTCATGCAGCGGATTGCAGTACCGATGATCGGCGGCATGGCCTCGTCGACGCTTCTTACCTTGGCGGTGATTCCGGCCATCTACAGCCTGGTGAAGGGCTTCGAACTGCGGCGGAAAATGACGAGCCCAAAGTCACACCATTCCGAGGTTGCGTCGCACGGCGTCTAGGCGGCATGTTGTCGGTCGTTGTGTGAGGTCCGGCCAAGGCGTTTGGCGCATTGTTCCCCTCGCAGCGATTTGGGGCCATCGAGGGAGGATGCCGGTGCGGAAGGTCTTGGGAATCTTGGTGCTCGTCTTGGGCGTCGCGGCGCTGTGCTGGTATGGCACCAAGCATCATGCCAAGCGAATCGAGCAGACCGTTGCCGATGGCGCCAACGGGGCCGTCGCCGCATCGGTGCACGGCCTGACGACCACTGTCACGGGCCGCGACATCGAGGTCAACGGCCTCGCCGACAGCGCCGCGGAACAGAAACGGATCCTCGAGACTCTCGATATCGTCCAGGGGCGGCGCGTCGTTCGTGACAAGATCAAGGTTCTTGAGTCGGTCGCTCCCTATACGTTCTCGGCGGTGAAGTCGGACAAAGGCATCACGGTTTCCGGGCATGTGCCGACCGAGGCTGCGCGGGCAGGTATCGCCGTCGTTCTCGATCACGATGCATCGTCGCTGAAACTGGCCTCCGGTGCGCCGGGCGGCTGGACGATGGTCGCGCAGGACGGACTCAGCGCGCTCATCAAGCTCAACAAGGGCACGCTCACCATGAAGGACAAGTCGTTGACCCTAGAGGGCGAGGCGACGACGCCTACCGCCGGGGAGGCGGCGCTGGCCGAACTCAAGGACGTGCCGCCGGGCTATATGGTGGACACGTCGCTCAGCTATCTCGACGACGGCAAGCCGATAGAGTTCGAGCTGGTCTATTCCGCCGCCGATGGGGCATCCGTCAGCGGTAAGCTTCCGGCCGGCCTCACCACCGAGGCCATCGCCGCGGCGCTTGGTCTCGATCAAGTTTCCGGGGAGCCAAGCATCGCGATTTCAGGCGACCCCGAGCCTGCGCTCGCCATTCTTAAGAAGCTCGGCTCTTGGCTGCCCGAGTTCGACTCGCTGAAATTGACGCTCGGTGACTCCGGCAATGCGGCGCTGTCGGGGGGTGACAACGGTTTTCCGTTCGCCGGAAACGCAAGCCCGGGCGCGGATATCGAACTTCTCGAGACGGGTCTGTCAAAGGATCTCGGGGATGCAGTCGCCGTGCGTGTGGAGGCGGCGACCGATCTGCCGCCAGACGGCACAAGCCGCAAGAACGCGGCGACAGGCGAGACCGAGGTGATGACGGCCGGCTATTGGCTGCCGCAAATGGACTTCGTGGCCGGCTACGGTCAGTGCCGCGACAAGGCCAACGCCCTTCTGTCCAAGCGCGACGTCAATTTCGTGACCGGCTCCGCGCGGCTCGACGCGCGCTCCTTGCAGGTCATCAACGCGATGACGGCGCTCGTTATGAAGTGCGTCCAGTCCGGCAATCTGCGCGTGGAGGTCGGTGGCCATACGGACAGCCAGGGCGATAGCGACTTCAACATGGACCTGAGCCAGAAGCGTGCCGACGCGGTCGTCGAAGCCCTCAAGAAGCGCGGCATCCCGGGGGATGCGATCACGGCGGCGGGCTATGGCGACACGAAGCCGCTGGCCGAAAACGACACGGAAGAGGGCCGGGCGGCGAACCGACGCGTCACCTTGGCGTTCACTCAATAAGCGGCCCGGAAGGCCTACAAGGGGGATTGTTCGATGTTCAAGAATTGGGGCTTCCTGCTCGCAGAAATCTGGTTCCTCATCGTGCTCGCAGCCCTTCTGGGACTGTTCGTGGGATGGCTCCTGTGGGGCGGCCGTCGCAAGACCTCCTACAAGAGCTCCGGCGACGAGGCAGGGACATTGCGCGCCCAACTTGAAGATTGCCGCGCGAGCTGCCGGGAGAAGGACGATCTGATCGGTCGCCTCGAGGGGCGGCTCGAAGGCCGCGGAACCTCGAAGGAGGCTCGTCCAGCCACGCCGGCGATGGCTGCGGCCCCTGCCAATCTTGCAGTCATGAATGCACCGGTTGCCGAGCGCGCCAGCGAGGGCGTCAAACCCAAGACGCTCGATGCGCCGCTGGAGGGCAAGGCGGATAACCTGAAGAAAATCAAAGGTGTAGGCCCGAAGCTCGAAAAGCTCTGCAACCGTTTGGGCTTTTGGCATTTCGACCAGATCGCCAATTGGACCGACGCTGAAGTGGCCTGGGTCGACGCCAACCTCGAAGGCTTCAAAGGACGGGTCACGCGCGACGACTGGGTCGCGCAGGCCAAGCTGCTGGCGGAAGGCCGCACGACCGAGTTTTCCAAGCGCGTCGAGGCCGGCGACGTCTACGAGAAAGACAAGAAATAGGAAAAATCAGACCGCACTGCTTGACCGGCGCCCCGAGTCGGCCAAAAGTTCGCCCGCCTATGGTGTCCGGGCGCGGAAACGCGGCCGGATGAAACGGGAATAGGTGGGGCCGTCCGCGGCCCGAAGCCTAGCCGCCCCCGCGACTGTATGCGGTGAGCCGCCTTCCACCGATGTCACTGGCCCAACTGTCACCCAAGGCAAGGGCTGGGAAGACGGAAGCCGGCCGCGACCCGCGAGCCAGGAGACCGGCCATTCGGCAAACGGACCAACCCATGCGCCGTCGGGTGAGACGGCAAAGGAACCACAACATGCATATTGAACCTGGCCTTGTTGCCGACAGTAAGATTTGGCTGAGTTACGCCACCGCCGCCGGCGCAGGCGCCTACGGCCTGAAGCTCGCTTGGGAAGACGTGAAGGAGCGGGGGCCGGTGTCGCTGCTCGCTCGGGCCGCGGGCGCCACATCGCTCGTCTTCTGCTTTTTCGAAGTGTTCCCGCACTACCCGGTCGGGGTCTCCGAGGTTCACCTTATTTTCGGCTCGACGCTGTTCCTGATCTTCGGCGGTGCGCCCGCAGCTATCGGTTTGGCCTTGGGCCTTTTCCTGCAGGGCCTCTTCTTCGCGCCTTTCGACCTGCCGCAATACGGCATGAACGTCACGACGCTGCTAGTGCCGCTGTTCGGTCTGCGCTACCTCGCCGGCAAGGTCATCGAGCCCGGCACGCCCTATGTGGATTTGAAGTACCGTCAAGCTCTGGCGCTTTCGACGGCCTATCAGGCGGGGATCGTCGCCTGGGTGACGTTCTGGGCGCTGTACGGCCATGGCTTCGGCGTTGAGAACGTCCAGTCGATCGCGACCTTCGGCGGCGCCTACATGTTGGTGATCATTGTGGAGCCGCTGGCGGATCTCGCCGTGCTCGCCGGTGCCAAGGCGATCAATGCCTTGCGGGGCAGCGTCCTGGTCGGAGACCGGCTCTACAATCCGGCCTAGTCGGAACTGGCAAAACGACGGTTCAAGACGGCGGTGCGTTCAGTCGCACCGCCGTTTTTTTGCTGTGTGGAGATACGGAACGTCCGGGCGGATAGGCAGCGGGTTTTGCAAAGCCGAGGATTGCCTGCTCTGCTAGAAGGGGACGCTCGTCCAATTAGAGGCGAGCCCGCGAAGGTCTTCGCGGACAACAGCACGAACAACGGCACACGGGAGGGACATCATGGCGACGGAAGAAGACGTATCTATCCCCAATCCGGACGCGTTCTACTCGCCTCAGCAGCGCGCGCTCCAAGACGAGATGCAGAGCCGGCCGCTCGCCAACGCCGTGGTCTTTGCCGTGGTTCGCGACGAGCTTGACCCGGAGATGGCCGGCTTCATCTCCAGCCGCGACTACTTCTTCCTTTCCACGGTAAACGAGGACGGAGAGCCGACGGTCTCATACAAGGGCGGCAATGTGGGCGTCGCCCATGTGGTGGACAACAAGACGATTGTGTTCCCGAGTTACAATGGTAACGGCATGTACTTTTCGGCGGGCAATATCTCCGCCACGGGGAAGGTCGGTATGCTGTTCATCGACATGTGCACGCCCCATCGCGTGAGGGTGCAGGGCACCGCGGCGCTGTCCCAGAACGAAGACCACATGAAGCTCTTTCCCGGCGCCGAGTTCGTGGTCGAGGTCAGGGTCGACAAGGCCTTCATCAATTGCGCCCGCTACATCCACAAGCATGAGCGCGTGGAGGCCACGAACCGCTACGTGCCGGATGCGACGGGAGAGGCGCCGCTGCCCGCCTGGAAGCGGATCGATCTGATTCAGGAGGCTCTTCCTGAAGCCGACGCCGGCCGGGTCGCCGAGAACGGCGGCACAATCACCGAGGACGAGTACAAGCAAAAGGTGATGGACGGGACGTCCTAGGTCTGGCCCTCACGCCCTAAATTGACATCCGGCCACGATCCGTGCCCAAAGCGGGTACGGACGATTTCAGCTGTGGCCCGAAAACGTTTCGCGGCACCTGAGCGAAAGGCGGTCGCGAAACATGCTTGAGCCCGATGACGGCGGTGCCGGCCGCAAACTGCATCAACTGGTGGGGCTGGTACTTGGCCCGGTCGTCTTTACGGCCTGTGTCATCAGCTCCGCGCCGGAGGGATTGTCGGCCGCGGGCTGGTCCGTTGCGGCTCTGGCCTTATGGATGGCCATATGGTGGGCCACGGAGGCGGTCCCGCTCTTCGTGACGGCGCTTCTGCCGCTGGCCGTCTTGCCGCTTCTCGGTGTCGAGGGCATCGACGGGGCCGCGGCGCCGTTCGCACATCCCGTCGTGTTCTTGCTGCTGGGCGGCTTTCTGATCGGCCTCGCGCTCGAGAAATGGAATCTGCATCGGCGTATCGCCTTCCACATTATTCTCGCGGTCGGTAGCCGTCCGCTCAACCTCATCGCGGGCAAGATGCTTGCGACAGCCTTCCTGAGCATGTGGATCACGAATACGGCGACGACCATCATGGTGCTACCCATTGCGATGTCGCTCATCGCCGTCGTCGCACCGGACGGGAAACGTGCGCATGGCGAGGCGGCTAATTTCGGCACCGCCATGATGCTCGGCATCGCCTATGCGGCCTCCATCGGTGGCATGGCCTCGCTCGTGGGCTCACCGACAAACTTGCTGGCCGCCAGCTATCTGGAGGAGGTCTTCGGCATCGAGATGACGTTCCTCGACTGGATGCTGTTCGCGCTGCCGATCTCCGCCATGCTTCTCGTGTGCGCCTATCTCATCCTGACGCGGCTCGCGTTTCCCGTGTCCAACCGCCTCGGTAGGGTCGATCCGGGGCTTGTCCAAGGGATGTTGCACGCAATGGGGCCGATGACGGGTCCTGAAAAGCGCGTCTGTGCCGTATTCTCCACGGTCGCGCTGTGCTGGATCGTTTCACCGTTGGTCGAAGACCGGCTCGGATTCGATATCTCCGACACGGGCATCGCGATCATCGGCGCGATCGCACTCTTCGCCATCCCGGCGCATTGGCCCGACCGGACCTTCCTTTTGGATGCAACGGCGGTACGCCGAATTCCCTGGGAGGTTCTGATCCTGTTCGGTGGCGGGCTGAGCCTTGCCAAGGCTATCGACACGACTGGTCTTGCGGCGTGGATCGGGAACGGCCTGTCCTTCTTGGATGCCATGCCGCTGTTTGTACTGATCTTCGGCGTGACGCTGCTCGTGGTCTTATTGACGGAGTTGATGAGCAACACGGCGACTGTCGCGGCCTTTCTGCCGATCGCCGGCAGTCTTGCGCTCGGGACGGACGTGGCGCCGCTTCTGTTCGTGATGCCGATTGCCCTCGCGGCGTCATCGGCCTTCATGCTGCCGGTCGCGACCCCGCCGAACACGCTTGTTTTCGGTACGGGCTACGTCACCCTGCCTCAGATGATGCGCGCCGGCGCGCTGCTGAATTTGTTCGGAACGGCGATCATCGCGGCCGCCGTGACGCTGGCCGCGCGGTTCCTTTAGCGAGATGGCGGGAAGTGGCCCGGCCAGGAGCCCATTCCTGTCCGGGCCGAAACGCCTTTATTGTTAACTTCCCGTTCGGTTTTGAGCCCTAAAACGCTAGCCCCTCAATTGTTAACGAGGTGTTAACGCCGAGGCGATCCGTCCACAGCCTTCGCCGTGACGGCGGCGGGCCGGCCCCCGGTTCTGATGGCGCAAGGCCAATGGCCTTGCGCGCCCATGGTATTGGGATAGGCTCGCCGCTCTTGAACCGTGGCGCCTTCTTCCCATGAGCCTTTCATCTTTTCTCCGGACGATCCTCCAAGTCGGATTTGTTTTGCTTCTGATCCTCGCCATTCCAGTGGCGGGACTTATGTTGATTTCGGCCGGCCCCTTCGAAGAGGTGCGGCGCAAGGCGGCCCAGCACTTCATCAGCGAGGCGATCGATGTGCCGGTCGAGGTCAAAGGACCTGTCGAAATCGGCATCAGCCTCGAGCCGAAAGTTTCTCTTCGCGATATCGTGGCCGTTGAGAACCGCTTGCCGGCGGACATGAAGGATTTGTCGGTCAAGGCCGTCGTTGTAGAGATCCCGCTACTGCCGTTGTTGACGGGTCACCTGGATTTGAGCGGGTTGACTGTCGATGGCCTCAAGGTTGCGATCGACATCCCGCAAGGACGCGGCACCGGAGTGCAGGGCATCCAAGCGATTGCCGGATTTGTCGGCAACGTCGTGCATTCGGGCTCCTCCAGCGATTTCGAGATGCGCGACACCTTGATCGACATCACCGATCAGGAGACCGGGTTCAAGATCACCTATGCGTTCGATGCGGTCGTCAGTAAGGCAAGAGACGACGGGTCGATCGTCGTCGACGCGAAGGGACGCATGAATGGAGAGCCCTGGAAGTTCAGCGGTGATGTGAAGCCGCGGATGGATGGACAGAAGCGGACATTCGACTTCTCCGTCGACCATCCAGGCCTCGTGGGAGCTCTGTCTGGCGACTACGTCTTCGGTTCTGCTGGTGATGTGGTCGATGTGAAGGTGACGGCAGAGGTGCCCTCGCTGCAGCAATCCCTCGAGCTCTACGGCATCAAGGGCGAGCTGGACGGCTCCAGCGACTTCTCCGGCCGGATATCCGGACCGCTTGAGGCCCTGAAGCTATCGGACGTGGAATTCACGACCAGCTTCGAGTCCGGCGACGCCTACACGCTCTCCGGCGGCATTGACGATCTGACCGCCATGAGCGGTCTCGACCTGACCTTGGACGGTAAGATCAAGAAGCATGATCCACCCGACAGCCAGGTCTGGCCGTTCCTGAAAGTCGGCATCTCTGGTTTCTCGGGCAAGCTGAAGGGCTCTCTGGACGGCGTTATGGTGCGGGATCTTACCATCGACACCACGGCCATTGACACGACGCTCAGCACGCTGGGACCGATCACCGCGGAGCGTCTGTACAAGGATAAAGATGGTCGTCTCGGAATCTACGATGTTGTCATTCTCGCCGGCGATACGGAACATCCGGGTCTCCGCATCACCGGCGACGTGAAGGACATCATCGACTTCAAAGGCGTGGACCTCAAAGGCGTTTTCGATATTCCGACCACGGAGTTCTTGGATCTCGCTGTGAACAAGGACGTTGCCGGGCTCGGCCACTTTTCCGGTGACTTCGAGGTCTCCGATGCGGATGGATCGTTGGGACTTGAGGCGCTTTCGGCAAGAGTGACGGACAGCAAACTGCTGTCGCTGTCGCTCGATCTCTCCTACGACGACGTGAAGGCGGGAGACGACTTCGACCTTGCCACGCAACTCGACATTCCGAGCTTCGAAGCCTTGGCCGCCGCTCTCGGATCGGACGCGGCCGATGTGGGGCAGGTCAAGTTCGACGGCACCGTGTCGGGCGGCAAGAACAGGCTCAACCTGGCCGGGACGGCGCTCGCGGGCGAGACAACGATCAAGGGCGTGCTCAGCGGGGTCGTCAAAGACGGCAAGCCGTCGCTTTCGGGCAGTCTGTCCTCGCCGCTGCTGCATCTGTCGGACGTGAAGAGACTTCACGCGGTCGGTACGACCTATCTGCAGAACGTCGATGACAAGGATCTCGATGTCGTCGACTACAGCGACATGTGGAATGACCTCCCGGTCGACCTGGAGATCGACGTCGCCGAGATCGCGGGCGGCGGAACCGATGCGAGCAATATCAAGGGACAGGTGACGTATCTTTCGGGGATCGTGGGGCTCGACCCGCTGGCTCTCACCTATCTCGGCGGTCGGGCGACGACATCGGGCAAGATCGACACGGTCAAGAAGCCGACCAGTTTCGCCCTGAAAGGCAACGTGGACAGTTTGGCGATCGGCACGATCCTGAAAGAGATGAAGGTGAATTTCCCGGTGCGCGGTACGCTCTTTGTCGACTACGACCTGACAGGCGCGGGCAATACCATCGCCGAGATTCCCGGCTCACTCGGCGGATCGGCGCGTTCGTCTTTGCGCGACGGCTGGATGGGATCAGACTTGATCAATCTGACCGGCATGAGCCTGCCGGCCTGGCTTCTGTCGCGCGAACGCGGCGGTGGTACCGAGCTTGTTTGCGTCGTAGCGCCGTTTGCCTTCAACGAGGGCCGGGGCACCACGCGCGGTCTGGTGCTCGAAACGCGCGAGGTTCAGATCGCGGGCGTGGGCTATGTGAACCTGCGGCGGGAAACTATCGATCTGCGGTTCAAGCCGCAGCCCTTGCGGCGGGAACTCATCCAGGTCACCCAGCCCTTCGCGATCCAGGGGAACCTCTACCATCCGACGGTCCATCTCAAAGGCGTACCGGTGTTGAACGCGCTAGCCGGATCGATCGCCTTTCCGTTCAACGCGCTCGACCACATCATTCAGCCGCGGCTTGGGGAGGTTCGTCACAAGCCTTGCCAGGTGATTCACACGGCGATGCCCGAAGAGGGCGGTAGAGAGCGCCGCCAGGGCGGCCGCGGCCCGCTCGGTCTCGGGATCCTGGGAGGCGAGGGGCCAGCCAGCCGTGCGCGCGAGCAGGGCCGCGGACGCGAGGCTCCCCGCGAGGGGCTGTTCGGGCGCGAGCGGCGCTAGGCTATTTTTTGCGGCGGTAGTGAGCCGTCATGAATTCGAACCACGCCCCGCCTTCGCCGGGCATGCGCGACTTCAGGGTCCAATGATCGTCGCTCTCGATCTCGATGATGTCCTGATAGGGGACCAAGGAGCCGTCGCCTGAGAAGCTCGGGCCTTCCGTGTCGAGCGTGAGAACCTTGCCGGCGGCGTCCAGAGAGCCGTCATAAATCCATAAATGGGTCATGCAGGACGCGACGAAGCTGCCGACGAAGCGTTGCTTCTGCGGATCGTAGCCGAGCGTGATGAGACTGTTGACGGGCGTCCCGTCCGGGGCGTCGCCGGATCCATCGCACAAGATCCACAGCCCGCCGAGCGACTGGACCGACGTTTCGCCGATGCTCTTCATCGGAGGCTCGCCGGGGCCCATGATGCATTCGCCTTCGAAGTTCCAGTCGCCGATCAGCCGATGTAGCCAATCGTGCTCCTTCTGCGGCGTGGGCATCGCGCAGGTGTCGTTGGCGGCTTGTTCGCCAGTCGTCGTCTCAGTCATGACTTCGATATTCTCCAATGCCGTACAAAAAAGTATGTCGACTATGCTGGAACACTGCGATGCCGCTGACGTTAATGCATACATGTTGTCCTGGAAATATTCAGCGTTGTTTTAGGAAAGTCTTCTACTAAGAGGGCGCGATCCCTATATCCGGGACTGGCCAACAGGAGGAACGAACTATGCGGATTTTAATTACGGCGTTTGCTTTGATGTTTGCCATGACGACGGCGTCCTTCGCCACCGACGAGGCGCTCACCGAGGAGCAGGTCGAGGGCGTTCAGACGGCGATCAAGGCCATGGGCTGCACCGTCGAGGATACCGATATCGAGATGGAGAAGAGCGGCTACGAGGCCGAGGATGTCGTCTGCGAGGACGACGTGCAGTACGACGTCTATCTCGACAAGGACTTCAAGGTCACGAACAAGGTCAAGGAAGACTAGTCTTCCAGACCATTTGAGTGGAAGACCCCGGCCCCAACAGGGCCGGGGTTCTTTTGCCGTTGCCCAGGCGCTGCCGGCAAGTTGACAGCAGGGCGGCGTGTTCTTATGGTCCGGCTCAATTTTCGGGCGGCTCTTAACCAAGGGCCGCCCGGACTGTTTTTCAGCCGAAATGGATGGCGTGAGATGAAAATCAAGAATTCTTTGAAGGCCCTGGTCAAGCGCCACCGGGACAACCGGGTGGTCCGCCGCCGTGGCCGGCTCTATGTGATCAACAAGACCAACCGCCGCTTCAAGGCGCGCCAAGGCTAGCCTTCGAGGCGAACCTGAGGCTGCGACCTTCATGGATTTGCCCCCTTTCCTCGCGGTTCGGGGGCGCCGATGCGGAAAAGCTTTGACGGGGCCCTATCGGGCCCCGTAATTTTTTGCCCATGAGACTTCCGGGTCAGAAACTAGGTCTGTGTTTGCTGGGCGTGGCGCTGCTCGTGCCTGCGCCGGTTTTCGCCGGGCCGCCCACCGTGCTCGCGCAGTTCTTCGAACAGTTCGATGACGAGGCTGGGCCTCCGCCTTCGGAGGATCCGGGGCTCGGGGGTCTCGACTTCGAGGACATGGAAGAGAGCGATCTCGGCGCCGGGCCGGAACGCGTACCGGGCTGGGCGTCGGGCGAAGCCCCAGGCGAAGGGGAAGAGGCCATCGCGGGCGCTGTCCCGCCTGCGTTCGACCCCGCCGAACGGCCGGTCTTGCTGGAGGGGCTTTACGAGCGCCTTGCACAGGCCAAGAGTTCGACCGAAGCCGAGCCGATCACCGAGGCGATCGAAGAGCTGTGGGCCATGAGCGGCAGCGACACGGTCGATCTTCTGATGAGCCGCGCAACACAATTCGCCAACGACTCGGATGTGGACCTGTCGCTCGCGGTTCTGGATGCCGTCGTGGACATCGCGCCAGACGAGGCGGAAGCATGGTACCTGCGCGCCAAGGTCAATGTGCTCGCAGGCAAGCCCGAGCGCGCGCTGTCCGATCTCCGACGGGCGCTGAATCTGGACGAGAAGCACTACAGGGCGATTACGGATCTCGGGCTGGTCTTGGAACAGCTCGGTGCGAAGAAAGAAGCGCTGAAGGCCTACCGCCAGGCGCTGGCGGTCAATCCCTACTTGGATGATGCCCAGGCTGGGGTCGATGCGCTCTCGCGCGAAGTCGAAGGTCAGGATATCTAGCCGAGCCGCCCAACAGCCGCGCCTGCCCACGACTTCTGCCGGAACATCTCTCTATCCCAGCTGCGTTGCCGAGCCGCGCGGTTCGCCGCGATAGGTCCTTCCGCCCGCGCTACGGGATATCGATGTCTTCAGTGGGATCGACCTCGGCGATGCGCAAGAGATTGGTCGCCCCCGACTTTCCGAGCGGGACGCCGGCGGTCACGATCACTTGCTCGCCGGCTTTGGCGAAGCCTTCCTGATATGCAATGCGGCAGGCCTTGGCGACCATATCGTCGAGGCTGATCGGATCGTCCGCAAGGACGCAATGCTGCCCCCACACAATGGTCAGCTTCCGCGCCGTTCGAGGGATCGGCGTCAAGGCCAGGATCGGCTGCTGCGGCCGCTCGCGCGCGGCGCGCAACGCTGTAGCGCCCGTGGCAGTGTAGCAAACGATGGCGGCCAGATTGAGCGTCTCCGCGACGGTCCGGGCCGCCGCCGAAATCGCATCCGCGCCTGTCGCCTGCGGATCGATGCGTTGAGCATGGATGATGGCTGCATGCAACGGATCGTGCTCGACCTCGATGGCGATCCTGTTCATGGTGGCCACGGCATCGACCGGATATTTGCCGACCGCCGATTCCGCCGACAGCATCACGGCGTCGGCGCCTTCGAACACGGCCGTGGCGACGTCGGAGACCTCGGCCCTGGTCGGAACGGGGGCGTAGATCATCGATTCCAGCATCTGCGTTGCGACAACCACCGGCTTGCCCGCATTGCGCGCGGCCCGGCTGATCTGCTTTTGCAGGCCAGGAACCTTCTCGACCGGCATTTCGACGCCAAGATCGCCGCGCGCGACCATGATCCCGTCGGCCAGGTCGACGATTTCCTTGAGGTAATGGACCGCGGTCGGCTTCTCGATCTTCGCCATGATGGCGGTGCGTCCGCGGCTCAGTTCGCGCGCCTCTTCGATGTCGGCGGGGCGCTGCACGAACGAGAGCGCGAGCCAAGACACGCCGATCGAATTGGCGCATTCGATGTCGGACCGGTCCTTGTCGGTCAGCGCGCCGAACGGAAGGACGGTATCGGGCATGCTGATGCCCTTGCGGCTGCCGAGAAGACCCGAAGTCAAAACCTCGGCGTCGATGCGCACGTCGGACGCTTCCACCACGCGCAGCTTGAGCTTGCCGTCGTCGAGCAGCATCGTATGGCCGGCTTCGACGGACTCGAAGATTTCCGGATGGGGCAGGTGAATGCGGCCCAGTCCGCCGACATCCTCGCGGCGGACAAAGCTCACGACATCGCCTTTGGTCAGACGCATCGTCCCGGATTCAATCTTGCCGATGCGAAGCTTCGGACCCTGAAGATCCACGAGAATTCCGATAGGGCGCGAGAACTCCGACTCCAGCTTGCGGACGATGCCATGCACTTCGCGCAAGCCGTCATGAGTCGCGTGGCTCATGTTCACACGAAACACATCGGCGCCCGCTTCGAACAGGCGCCGCATCGTATCTTCGTTGGTGGAGGCAGGACCGAGCGTGGCGACGATCTTGACTCGTCGGTTTCGCCTCATTGGTTCTTTGCTTCGCCTTCTGGGTCCGTCAGACGCACTGTCCAATCCCTCTCTTCGCCCGTATCGACCTCGAAGAAGCCGGTGCGTTTATGCCCGCGCTTTTCGCAGTCGGTTGTGTTGCGGATGGTGAAGGACTTGTCGTCCGTGCACATATAGAGGCCGCCCGCCCATTCACCGCCCCGGTCATAGTCCACTGCGTGGATGTAGTAATAGCGGCCTATCAGCACACCCTTGAGCAAAGTCTCGCAGGTGTGCGAAGCAATGTTCCACCAGCCCTCGCTGGCCCAGCCCTCGGTGTCCTTGTAGCCGATCGCGACGCCGACACGGCTCGCGGTCGTGTTGCACAACTTCAGGTCTGCCTTCGCGGATGAAACGCCGGTCCCCGTCACGATGCCAAGCGCGGTGAGGACGGCCGCCATCGTGGCCGCGGCGGACCAGCGGCGTAGGGTGGCCCAAACGGGCGTGGCGTTTCGTATCACGTTAGAAGTAAACATCGAAATCTCAGGGTCTGGAGTGGCGTTGGACCAACTCCGAACAGTAGCCTCGAATAGGTTGCATTTCACTGACTGGCAGGGCTCGATTATAAAGCTGGGGCAATAGCCATAAAACACCACCCCACTTTGAGGTAAATGTGTCGCGGGCCTATCGTCGTATCGTTGGGCCCTACCGCTTTCAGGAGTTCAGTCTGGATACTTTGATACAAGAAGATTTGAGCGAGAAGCCATACCGGACCATCGAAGGGGATGTAAAGCTTGGTCTTTTGCTCCTTTGTGATCATGCCCAGAATCGCGTGCCCGAGGACTTGCACACCCTCGGACTGCGGCCCGAGGACCTTCACCGGCATATCGCCTTCGACCTCGGCGCAGAGGGCGTCACGCGGTTCCTGGCCGAGATGCTGGGCGCGCCGGCGGTCATCAGCCAGTTCTCCCGTCTCCTCATCGATCCGAACCGTGGCCTGGACGACCCGACGCTCATCATGGAGGTCGCTGACGGGCTCGTGGTGCCCGGCAATGTGCGGCTGAGCCCGGAGGCGCGTGAAGAGCGGCTCGACCGCTTTTATCGCCCTTACGATGCCGCCATCGGCCGGGCCGTCGACGCCGGGATCGAGGCGGGCAAGCCGCCGGTGATCCTATCGATCCACAGCTTTACCCAGGCCTGGAAGGGGCATCCGAGACCCTGGCACGCCTCGGTCCTTTGGGACAAAGACCCACGGGTGCCGCTGCCGCTGCTCGAGAAGCTGGGGACGATCCCTGATGCGGTGATTGGCGACAACGTGCCGTATTCCGGTCAGCTCAAGGGCGATACGCTCTACCGGCATGCCACGGCACGCGGGCTTGCCCACGCGCTGATCGAGGTGCGCCAGGATCTGATTCTGGGCGAAGAGGGGCAGGCGGAGTGGGCCGCGCATCTTGCGCGCGCGGTTTCGGACGTGCTCCAGTCTGCGGAAGGGCTGCATCGGATCGAGAACCACGGATCCCACACAGGCGACTGAGAGGCAGGTGCGCGATGGACGAGACGACGAGAACGGAGATCGAGGCCGCGGCCTTCCGGCGGCTGGTGGAGCACCTGCAAGAGCGGACCGATGTCCAGAATATCGATTTGATGAATCTTGCAGGCTTTTGCCGGAACTGCCTGTCCAGGTGGTACTTGGAGGCGGCGGACGAGCGGGGCGTGCCGCTCGACAAGGACGAAGCCCGGGAGATCGTCTACGGCATGCCTTACGAGGAATGGAAGGCTAAGTACCAGACGTAAGCGACTTCTGACCCCAGCCGGTATTATCAATAAAAATAAGTAGTTAGGGCGGCGGCAGCGCGCCGGGTGGCGCGCGGCTTTGGATAAGCGGGAAAAGCCGGGTGTTGCGCCTTGCCGCCCGTTCCGATTCGGCCCCAAGCTCGCGACTTCATCGAACCATCATAAAAGCCTTGAGGAACAAACCGTGCAGCTTCAGACATCGGCCAAAGATCAGCTTCGTGCCTTCGTATCCCGTATCGAGCGGCTGGAGGAAGAAAAGGCGGCGCTTTCCGCGGATCTGAAAGAGGTCTACGCGGAAGCCAAGGGCAATGGATTCGACGTCAAGGCGCTGCGCAAGCTCATCAGCATCAGGAAGCAGGACGACAACAAGCGCCGGGAAGAAGAAATGATCCTTGCGACCTATCTTCATGCGCTCGGCATGGACGAGGAGGAGTCCGAGGCGGCGTAGTTCGATGGTGCTGCGGGGCCGACGAGTCAGCCCTTCATGCGGCCTCGGCTAGCGGGCGGCGAGGCGCGTCGGGCCGTCTTTCGGGGCGGCGGCATAGAGGCTCGGGACGGCCGGCCCCGTCAGTGTCTGAATGCTGGCGAGGCCCAGGTAGCCCGAGCTGGGGCGCAGGCCGAAGTGGCTTGAACCGTCCATATCACGGAACATGTAGTCGACATTGCCCTGTTCGGGATGGGACATCGGGGCGACCTCGCGGTCGTGCGCCATCGAGGGGACGGCCATCAGTCGCGCGGTCTCGACCGCGACATAGGTCAGGTCGTCCGGATGGTCATCGTCGAAAGCGGGGGCATCGACCGGCTTGGCTTCCTGATAGCTCGGCACCTTGGCCTGGGCCGTGACAGCGCCGGCGCCCGGCTGCTGGCTCTGAGGCGGAATGGCCTGGCTGGCCTCGATCGGACGGGGTCTCTCGCGCGCCCAGGGCAGGGTCCCGCCAAGGCTTGCCAGCGCGAAATTGTTAGACGGCTTGTCCGGCTCCGGAATCTCCGCGTTTGCCGGTGCGAGCGCCATGGGTTTGAAGTCGGTGGGCTTGAATTGGGTGTCCGCCGCGGACGCGACCACCGGCATGGCCGCCGGCGGCTCTGAGAGCTGCGCCATGACCCGGACCGGGTTCGGCGTTGGCGGCGGCGTGAAGGTAGCGACGGCCGTGCCGCCCAGCCCTTGCGCCTGCGCGATCAGGACGTGGTCGACCATGCCCTTGGACTCGGCGCGGTCATAGTCCGCCTTGGTGATCCGCCGTCCATCGGACGGCACGTAGTCGGTCTTGCCGTCCGGAAACAGAGCCGCGAGTTCGAGTCGCGGCATGCGCGGCCACATGCGAACGTTGCCAACATCAACGTGGACGAAGGGGATGCCGGACCTCGGGTAGTAGCCCACGCCGCCCACCTCCTGGATGAGGGCGGAAGCCCGGAGTTTCGCCACGGGTACGTCCGGGAAGTGAATGTCGGAGGCCTTGCCCAAACAGTGCTGGCTGCGCCGCGCTTGGCCGCCGCCGGCGCGCCGAAGCTTTTCGTTGGTCTTAGGACTGCGGTAGGCGGAAATCAGGTGGATGGGTTCCTTGGAGCCCAGCCTTGTGTGCAAGGTCCAGATGAGATCGATCAGTTCCCGGTCCATCTTGGTCGGCTCGTTCGCGCGCCAATCGCGCATGAACCAGTTGAGCTTCTTGAGGGCTTCTTCGTCCCACACGCCGTTGCGCTTGTAGGTGACGGTGATCGTCTCCTTGGTGTGGATCTCATACATGGAAAGGGTGCGGTCTTCAGCGGAAGCAACCGTGATCTGACCGATGAGGCCCGCGGCGCCCATCGTCACGATTGCAGCGCGCAGCATGGCGCGGCGTACAAGACTCCCCCGAAAACGCATCCCCGTCTTTCCGTATACCCTCGCCGGCGTTATCAGCCGACTTTCCCCAATGACACCAGGCCTTTGCGGCCATCCTGTGCCGGAGTCGCGTGTGCCCCACTGCGACCTATAAGCAACAGTAAACAAATAAAATGAGCGAAAAACAAGGCAAAGCCCTTAACCGTAAACACGCACTTCCGAGCGTAGTTAACGATTTCTGATCGGCCAAATTGCGCGGTTTTTCGGGAGGGTGCGTGGCCGCCGGTGTTGGCGGCCAAGCGTGCTCCGCCCCCCAATGGGCGGAGCGAGTCTTAAAGGTCAGGCGAGATCGGTCAGTATCCGGTCCGTGCGAAGCGCGTGCCGTCGCGTCTCGGCGCCATTTCCGTCTGCCGCTCATTCTCGGCCGTTGCGGCGGGGCGCTTCACCGCCGCATAGTCCCGGCCGTTCTTGAGCAGGGCGGCGCTCATGCGGCGATCGTGGCCATACAGGTCCCCATAGGTCGTCACCGAGCCATCGTCGTTCACCCAAAGCGTGAAGTAGGTGATGTAGACGGGGATGTCGTTGTTCAGCGCCACGCGCTTGTCGTAGCCGGTGTTGAAGGCGTGTTGCGTTTTATCCGCGCCCCAGTTCCGGTCGTACTTCAGAAGGACGGCGGCGAACTCGTCCGGGTTCTGCACGCGCATGCAGCCATGGCTCTCCGCACGGACCGACTTGTTGAAGAAGTGCTTGTCCTGCGTGTCGTGCATGTAGACGTCATGCTTGTTGGGGAACACGAACTTGACGCGTCCGAGCACGTTCTTGGGGCTCGGCGGCTGGTAGAAGTGCAGCTTGCGAACATCCACGCGGCCCCAGTCGATGGCCTGCGGGTCGATCTCCTGACCGTTGTACTTGATGCGCAGTTCATGCTGCTGCAGCACGCGGGTGTCCCAGCGGCGGCCGTACCAGCCCCCGCCATAGGGGCGGATATAGGGCCGGATCTCGCCGGTCTTGATGGAGTTCGGCACATTCCAATACGGGCCAAACACCACCGACTTCATGTCGTCGGAGAAGATCGGCGTCGGCGTCTTCGTTTTTCCGACCACGACGCGGGTCGTGTAGACCGTCTCGTCCTCTTTCACCACGCGCAGCATGAACTCCGGCACGTTCACGGTGACGTAGAACCGGCCCTGATCCTGGGGCAGCCAGCGCCAGCGCTCCATGTTCAGGAGGATTTTCTTGATGTCCGTTGCGCTTCCGGCGTTGCGCAGGTGCGGATTGTTCAGGAGCCGCCGCGTGCCGGGGCCGACGACGCCGTCGGCCGCGGTGTTGTGCGTCTTCTGGAAGCGCTTCACCGCCTCGCTGACCGTTTCGTCATAGAGTTCGGGGTCGCTCCCCTGCGGCACGCCGAGCCGCGTCCGCAGCAGCGTCACTTGCGGGTCGGTGTCGCCGAGCCGTAGCAGGGGGCCGCTCGGAATCTGAATCTCGGGTTCCTTGGCGTCCGTGTCCGTATTGCCGCCGCGCAAGGCGAGGAGCTTCTGGCGCAAGGCTTCAAATTGCGGATGCTGCGGCTGGAAGCTGCGCAAATACGTGCCTGCATCCGGGCGGTAGGCGATCGACTGGATGACCTCGGCGGGCTTCGGCAGGGCGAGGGTCGGATCGAGATTGCGCGAGATGCGCCGGGGATCGATACGGCCGCCGCGGGCATCGCGGGCGTACTCGAGCACCGCGTGGCTGATCTGAATTTCCGCTTTCGCGAGCGCCTCCGGTGTGGCCTCGTCGAGTTTGCTCAGGTCCGGCAGTTTGTAGTCTGCCGCATCCAGGCCGTAATCATCCGCGCGGGCGATCTCTTCCATCGCGGACTTACCGCGGGCCGTCAGCCCGCGCCCGTCCACCCACAGAAGGGGCAGGTCCGGATCGGCGTAGTAGTCAACGAGCGCGGTCTTCTCGTCGGCTCGAAGGCTATCCGTAGCCGCACCGCCTTGCGATAGCTGCGCCTGCACTGCCTTGCGCAGAGGATCGGCGGGCTTGGCCGGCCCGGCGCTAACCGCTACCGGATCGCGGGTCGCCGGTATTTCGATGGCTGGCGTCTGCATCACGGCGCCGGGCGTGACGGGGCTCGCGCTCGCATCGAACATCTGCATGCGGAGGAACTCGGTGCTGCGCGGATCGGCGCCAAGCATCGCGGTGCTGGTCGTCCCGTCCTGTGCGGCGGCCGCGGGCAGGACCGGAAGAGTCGCGCAAAGAAGCGTCAGTGCAGTTGCGTAAGTAGCCTTCATGGCTCTTGTTCCCCCTTTCCGTCCTAGTTCGGCCGCGCTTCGAGTCCGATCTCCCGCATCTTGCGGTAGAGCGTGGACCGTCCAATGCCGAGCCTCTTGGCGATCTCCGTCATGCGGCCGCGGTAGCGTCCGAAGGCAAGCCGGATCATGTCCGCCTCGACATCCTCGAGAGATCGGATGTCACCGTTCGCGCTGAGGGCCGGGATGCCGACCGAGTCCTTGCCGTTACGAGTCGGAACGTGAATGGTCTTCGGCGTGTCGGCGGACTGGCCGAGCACGACCGGCCCATCGATGTGGGGAGTGAGATCCCTCGGCGCGGGGGCAGGCGGCACGGTCACCGCATAGCCTTCCACGTGTGCGGCGATCTGCGGGAACTCGCTGACCGTCAGCGTGGGCGAGTCCGCGAGCACCACGGCGCGGAACACCGCATTCTCGAGCTGGCGGATATTGCCGGGCCAGCTGTAACGCTGGAGCATGGCTTCGGCCTCCGCATCGGGTCCGTCGATGCGCTTGCCTTCCTCGGCGGCGAAGCGCGCCGTGAAGTGACGAATGAGCTCGGGAACGTCCGCCAGCCGCTCGCGCAAGGGCGGCACCCAGATGGGGAAGACGTTGAGGCGGTAATAGAGGTCCTCGCGGAAGCGGCCCTCTTGCACCAGCTTGATCAGGTTCTGATTGGTGGCCGAGATGAGCCGGATGTCGACTTTCACCGATTGCTTGCTGCCGACGGGATCGATTTCGCCTTCCTGAAGTGCGCGGAGCAGTTTGACCTGCGCATCCAGCGGCAGTTCGCCGATTTCGTCGAGAAACAGGGTGCCGCCGTCGGCCTCGACGAATTTGCCAACCCGCTTTTCGGTTGCGCCGGTGAACGCGCCGCGCTCATGGCCGAAGAGAATGCTTTCGACCAGGTTCTCCGGAATGGCGCCGCAGTTCACGGTCACGAAGGGCTTTGTCTTCCGCGCGCCTTCGCCCTGGATCGCGCGGGCAATCAGCTCCTTGCCCACGCCCGACTCGCCTTCGATCAGGACGGGGATATTCGATGAGGCGGCGCGCTGTCCGATTTCGATGACACGCTCCATGGCCTCGCTGCCGGCGATGAGATCGGAAAAGCCGAGCTTCCCGTCGGCGGACGCCTTCATGCGACTGATCTCGCCCGCCAGCGCTTCGATCTTGAGGGCGTTCTTGATGGAGACTTCGAGCCGCTCGGGGCTCACGGGCTTGACCACGAAGTCGACCGCGCCGGCGCGCATGGCCGCGATCGCGGCGTCGATACTGCCATTGGCCGTCTGCACGATGACCGGCGGTTTTTTCGGGAGGGAGCGCATGGCGCTCAGGACGGCCATGCCGTCCGTTCCGGGCATCACCAGGTCGAGAAGGACCAGGGAGATATCGCCGGCATTGCCGGCCTGCAGTTGAGCGAGTGCGGCCTCGCCGCCATCGGCGGATTGAACCTCGTAGCCGAACCGCCTCGTAATCTCTTCAAGAATACGGCGATGGGTAGGGTCGTCATCGACGACCAAGACGCACTTGGGCATGACGCAAAACTCACTGGTTACGCAAACAACTACTGGAGCAGGCGCCGATGAGGCCGATACACTTGAGGCTACGTGACCCCTGCTGTGCCAAAACAGTGCACTCGAAGGGTAAACATGTTCTTTATCGCAGTTCGATTTTGGGGAAACTGTTGCGAATGCGTAATTTTGCGTCCCACAACAAAGCGTTCTTAGGGCCTTGCGGGCCGCGCGGACGCTACCCAAACTAGGCGTAAGGAATCGACGCATTCGGGTGATAGCGAATCGCCTCCGGCACAACTCGCACCCCGTCAGAGAGGATTTTCAAGACTGATGCTGCCCCCCTGCTTTGCTCCCGGCCTGTTTCCCCATTTCTCCGCAACGTTCTCGCCCAAGGCGCTCGAAAAGGCCGGCGCCAAGCCGGGAGAGGGCGCCGCGCTCGGCGATTTGCCGGAATGGAATCTCGGCGATCTCTACGACGCCCCGGAGGCGCCCGCGCTCAAGGCCGATCTGGAAAAAGCCCGGCACGACGCCGAGGCCATGCATGAGCGCTATGCGGGCAAGCTCGAAGGGCTGCTCGACGGTGGCGCGGGCGGCGAGGCGCTTGCGGAGGCCGTTCGCAGCTTCGAGGCCTTGAACGACGTGCTGGGGCGGGTCGCCTCCTATGCCAGCCTGCTCTACGCCGCCGACACGACCGATCCGCGGCGCCAGAAGTTCTACGGCGACATCCAGGAGACGATCACCGCGATCTCATCGCAGCTTCTGTTCTTTCCGTTGGAGCTGAACCGTCTCGACGACGCGGCGATCGAGACGGCGCTCGCCACGCCGTCCTTCGGGCATTACCGGCCTTGGATCGAGGATCTACGCAAAGAAAAGCCCTACCAGCTCGAAGACAAGCTGGAGCAGCTCTTCCACGAGAAGGCAGTTACCGGGCGGGGCGCCTGGGACCGGCTGTTCAACGAGACCATGGCCAATCTGCGCTTCGATGTGGATGGCCAGGAACTGAGCCTCGAACCGACACTCAACCTTCTTCTCGATCCGAAAGAGAAGAACCGCAAGCATGCTGCCAAGGCGCTCGCGAAAGTGTTCAAGGACAATGTCCGGCTCTTCACGCTGATTACCAACACGCTCGCGAAGGACAAGGAAATCTCCGATCGTTGGCGCGGGTTCGAGGACGTGGCCGACAGCCGCCACCTCTCCAACCGTGTGGAGCGGGAGGTGGTCGATGCGCTGGTGGCGGCCGTGCGCGACGCCTACCCGAAGCTGTCCCACCGCTACTACGCCATGAAGGCCAAGTGGCTCGGCATGGAGAAGCTGAAATACTGGGACCGCAACGCGCCGCTGCCGGAGGAGCCCAAACAGATCATCGGCTGGGACGATGCGCGGGATACTGTGCTCACCGCCTATGGCGATTTCTCGCCGCGGATGGCGGAGATCGCCGGGCGCTTCTTCGACGACGGCTGGATTGACGCGCCGGTCCGCGAGGGCAAGCAGCAGGGCGCGTTCTCGCATCCCACCGTGCCGAGCGCGCACCCTTACGTTCTGCTCAACTATCAGGGCAAGCCGCGGGACGTGATGACGCTCGCCCATGAGTTGGGCCATGGCGTGCACCAGGTGTTGGCCGGCAAGCAGGGCGCGCTGATGGCGCCGACGCCACTGACGCTGGCCGAAACGGCAAGCGTGTTCGGCGAAATGCTGACCTTCCGGAAGCTGCTCGACCAGGCGCCGAGCGCCCGCGAGCGCAAGGCGCTGCTGGCCGCGAAGGTCGAGGACATGCTCAACACAGTCGTGCGGCAGATCGCGTTCTACAGCTTCGAGCGGCAAGTCCATGCCGAGCGGCGCGAGGGCGAGTTGACGAGCGAACGCCTGGGCGAGATCTGGATGGACGTTCAGCGCGAGAGCCTGGGGCCTGCGATCGAGCTCAAGCCGGAATACGAGACCTTCTGGTCCTACATCCCGCATTTCATCCACGCGCCGTTCTACGTCTACGCCTATGCGTTCGGCGATTGCCTGGTGAATTCCCTCTACGCTGTCTACGAGAAGGCGGATGCGGGCTTCGCCGAGCGGTATCTCGAGATGTTGTCCGCAGGCGGCACCAAGCATCACAGGGAACTTTTGAAGCCGTTCGGTCTTGATGCATCGGAGCCCCATTTCTGGTCCATGGGTCTCAAGGTGATCGAGGGCTTCATCGACGAGCTCGAAGAGATGGACCGGGCGGTGGTCGCGGAGGCTTAAGAGAGATGAGTCAGGTTGCGCTGGTTCCCCTTCTTGCTTGGGTCGCCGCGTTAGCCTGTTGGGGTATCGCGCTGTGGCGCGCTCCCCGGCCTCTACTGCGCTGGTTCGTATTGGACCGGGCCTTGCGCTACGTCTTCATTTTCCCGCTCGGACTACTGGGGATTTGGGCCTTCGTCGGTCACGTCCTGTTCCCCGCTCAGTCCGCAGCCGCGATTGGCTGGCCGCCGAGCCCGTTCCAGTTCGAGGTCGGGTACGCCAATCTCGGGCTTGGCCTGGCAAGCCTCTATGCGGCCTTCACGACATTCTATGCGCGGGTTGCCGTGGCGATCGCCGCGTCGTGCTTCCTGGTCGGCGCGGGGATCGGCCACGTGCACGACATCATGGCCTACAACAATCTGACGCCCGGCAACGCGGGTCCGATCCTCGTGACGGATTTCCTCACGCCCATGGCGGTGCTGGCGCTGTTGATCGCCTCCGCGCGGCGGCCGAAGCAGCGGCCCCGGTCGCCGGACTCCGCGGCACTCGAGGCCGAGATCGAGGTGGCGCGCGACGCCATGCGCTCCTATCGCGAAGCGCTCGATAGATTCGTCAAAAGTTAGGGGGCTTCGCTGGTCCCGGGCGCCACCGCAAGCCGTCAGTGCTGCGCGAAGACTTCCGTGCTGCCGTCCTTCTTCACGAGAAGAACGTCATAGGGTTCCGTCTTGCCGTCGGGCTGCTCCATGCCGGGGGACCCGAGCGGCATGTCGGGCACGGTGAGACCGATGGCGTCGGGCCGCTCCTTGAGCAGTCTTTTGATGTCGTCCGCCGGAACATGGCCTTCGATCGTGTAGCCGTCGATCCGCGCCGTATGGCACGAGGCGAGTTTCGGCCCGATACCGGCTTGGCTCTTGATGCGATTGAGCATCCCCTGGGTCGTGTTTTTCGCCGAGACGTCGAATCCGTTCTCGGTGAGATGGTCGGCCCATTTCTGGCAGCAACCGCAGGAGGGCGACTTCCAGACCTCGATGGCAGGGCTTGCTTCGGGCGCCGCATGGGCGGGTATGCCGGCTGCCAAGCCGGTCAGAACGAGGCTTGCGACAATGATGAGAGGACGCATCGAAAGCATCACGGGCTCCTTGAAGTGCGACGGCGCGGGGCGGCCCGCATTCTAGTCCACGAAAGCGATGTCGGCGACCACGGGCAGGTGATCGGACTCGAGCCGGCGGCCCACCGTCAGATTGATCTTCGTCAGCTGCGGCGAAACGAAGACATTGTCGATGGGCAGCACCGGCACCAGGGGCACGGCTTTCCACCGCACCGGCCAGGTGGGTGAGAACGTATTCAGTCTGCCCAATCCGGTCGCGGTGGAGAAATTATGCGCCTTTTGGGTCCATGGCGCCGCGTTGAAGTCGCCCGCGACGATGACGGGCCCAGTCATGGACCGGACAAATTTCGTCAAGTGTTCGAAATCGCTCTTCTGTTGCGACGGATAGAACGGCCGCGACATGTGCGCGCCGACGACGTTGACCTCGCGGCCACGCACATCGAGCCGGGCCCACGCCACAATTAGCGACTGCCAATAGGGTTGGCCCGGACGATCCAGGCGGCCTTTGTCCACGATGGGAAATTTGGACAGGATTACGAGCCCGTGCTTGCCCGCCTGTTGGGGAAAGGTCTCCTGCATATCCCGAAGGAAGTCCTCGTGCTTCCAGCGAATCTCTTCCAGCACGACCACATCGGGCTCGGTCTCGGCGAGAAACGCTTCGATCTTTTGCAGGTGGAGATCGCCCTTGCCCCACATGTTGAATGTCGCCACGCGCAAAAATCGCTCGGCATTTTCCGGCGCGCGTGCGGCCGCCCCGGAAAGGTTCGAGACCAACGTGGCGAGCGCGATGGCCAGAAGCGCGCCGGTCGTGACGATCAGCATGCGGCTGCGCAAGGTAAGGCTCAGGAGAAGGAGAACGGCGAGGCCAAGGGTGAGCAGAAGCAGGCCGTTGTTCACGATATCGAGCGCTGGATAGGTCTCCGCCAGCCCCCCTGCGACGAGGGCCACTGCCCCGAACAGGCAGCCGGCAATGATGGCGGCGTTGAGCATCTTCGAGTACGGCATGAAAATCTTGTTCCGGAAATGGCGTTCCGAGGATCGGCCATCGTGCGGGCGGGTTTGCGATCCTATATGTGGTGTATCCCATTGGAAGGGGAAGGGTTACGGAATTCATGAACGATTTGTCAGACCGATCGGGCGATGCGCCGAAGGACGGTCCCCAGTCCACGGATCGCGAAAAGAACCGGTTCAGCGCGCGGGCCATGCGCTATGGCCGGGTCGGCGCGAATGTGGGCGGCGTGGCCGCGCGCATGGCGGGGCGGCGCTTGTTCGGGCTCGATTCGGAGACCGAGAAGGAGGCTGCGGCGCTCGCAATGGCACTGGGCGGGCTCAAAGGCCCCATCATGAAAGTGGCGCAGCTTCTCGCCACCATTCCCGACGCCTTACCCCCCGAGTATGCCGAGGCCCTCGGCAAGCTGCAGAGCCACGCGCCGCCCATGGGCCGCGGGTTCGTCAAGCGGCGGATGGCCGCGGAGCTCGGCCCGGAGTGGGAAGGCAAGTTCGCCAGCTTCGATTACGAGGCCGCGGCGTCGGCTTCGCTCGGCCAGGTGCATCGGGCGGTGGCTCATGACGGGCGGAGCCTGGCGGTCAAGCTGCAATATCCGGACATGCGCTCCGCCGTTGAAGCGGACCTGGTGCAGCTCGGCATGCTCTTCTCCGTGCACCGGCGCATGCGGCCCGCGGTCGAGACATCCGAAGTGCTGAAGGAACTGTCGGAGCGTTTGCGCGAGGAGCTCGACTACCGTCGGGAAGCCCGCATGACCAGCCTCTACGGGGACATATTCAAGTCCGACGCGTTCGTGCGGGTGCCGGAGGTGTTGCCGGCACTGTCCACGGACCGTGTGCTGACGATGACGTGGCTCGAGGGGAGAAAGCTTCTCGAGTACAAAGATCACTCGCTCGAAGACCGCAACGCCATCGCGCAGGCCATGTTCCGCGCCTGGTGGTATCCGTTCAGCCATTACGGGGTCATCCACGGCGATCCGCATCTCGGCAACTACACGGTGTTCGAGGACGGCGCGGGCAGGGCAGCCGGGATCAACCTGCTCGACTACGGCTGTATGCGGACTTTCGCGCCCAAGTTCATCCAGGGCGTGATCGATCTCTACAACGGGCTCCTGCACGACGACCGGTCCTTGGTCGTACATGCCTACGAGACGTGGGGCTTCGCCGGCCTCTCCAACGAGCTCATCGACATTCTGAATATCTGGGCCCGGTTCATCTACGGCCCGATGCTGGACGACCGCGTGCGCACGATCGCGGACGACGTGGATCCGGGCATGTATGGGCGCAAAGAAGCCTTCCAGGTGCATCAAGCCCTGCGCGACAAGGGGCCCGTCACCATTCCGCGCGAATTCGTGTTCATGGATCGTGCCGCGATCGGGCTCGGCGGCGTGTTCCTGCATCTAAATGCGGCGTTGAACTTCCACGACCTATTCGACGAAGCCATCGCGGGCGTCGATGTCGGCACCGTTACGCAACGGCAGTCCGAGGCCTTCGCGCAAGCGGGCGTGCCGCTTCCCGGTACCGACGCGCCTGAGACAGTTTCCTGACAAATCCGCGACAAGGGTTGTGATTGCACGCGACATGCCCGAGGATTCGCCAACGACCTGACATTCACCGCAACCGAATTTCATCGGAAGGGGGGCTGGCGATGGATTGGCTGATCAACGATGCGCTGCCGGTACTGGCGCGCATCTTCATTGTCTGGATTTTTCCGTTCAGCTTTATCGACAAGATCATCAATCACGAGGCCGCGGTGAAGCAAGCGTCCTCGAGCTGGCTTCCGGGCGGTGCGGCGCTGCTCTATCCGGCCATGGCCGTCGAATTGCTGACGCCGCCAATGATCGTGTTCGGATTCTATGACGGCATCGCCGCGTTCGTCCTTGCCGGGTACTGCGCCATCACCGCGCTCCTGTTCCACAACTTTTGGAGCTATCCGCGCTTCTGGTCGTCGGACAGCGAGGGCTATCCGCATGTCTGGGACTTCTTCAAGAATTTCGGTCTCGTCGGCGGGCTGATCTTCGTGATGCTCGCCAGCGGGTTTTTTCAGAGCGCGGAGAAGGAGATCGAGGAGGTGACGATGCTGACACCGGAGATTTCGATCGTTGCCGGGGCACCGGAGGGCATTTGAATCCATGAAGGCGCCGACCCTCTCCTATTGGCACGTTTGGACGGGCGATGATGGGACGAGCCGTCAGACTCGATGCGCGCTCACGAATTTCGCCATGCAGAGCATGGGCGGGAACGCCGCGCCGCAATGGAACGCGGAAGTCTGCGAGTCGAAGGCCAACGTCATGGTCTGCGTGTTGCCGGTCGGATGGGTCGGCGATTGGCACGAGAATCCCAAACCTCAATGGATCATTCCCCTTTCGGGGACATGGTACGTGGAAACCATGGACGGCACGCGTGTGGAGATGGGGCCGGGCGAGGTTTCCTTCGGCGCCGATCAGCACACCAAGCCCGATGGGCAAGGGCACTACGGCCACAAGTCGGGCACCGTGGGCAAGGAGCCCGCGACGCTCATACTCGTGCAGTTAGACGATCCCCGTTTCCTCGCCGCGCGGCCGGGAGTTTTTGGATAAGGACGTTGCCGCATGCCTGTCACGCAGCTTGTCCGTGTCGACATCACAGTTGCCGATCTCGACCGTGCGGTAGGCTTCTTCCGTGACGGGCTCGGCATGGAGACCGGTCCGGTTCAAAGTTCTCAGGACGCGCGGTGGAATGCCCTTCTGGGGCTCGAGACCAGTACCTGCATGCGGACGGCCGACATTTGCTTCGACCGGGAAACTGTGAGGCTCGCGGCGTTCGATCCGCCGGGGTCGCCGTATCCCACCCCGCGCGCCTCGAACGATCCGTGGTTCGAGCACGTGGCCCTGGTGGCCGGCGATATTCACGCGGTGTGGTCCCGGCTGGAAAAAACCACGCCCGAGACGGTCACGGCAGGGGCGCCCGTGGTGCTGCCGCCCAATACGGGCAGCGTGACCGCGTTCAAGTTCCGCGACGCGGAGGGACACCCGCTGGAGTTGCTCTCGTTTCCGGCGGGGATTGGCGATCCCCGCTGGCAAAAGGGCGGTGCCGGCATTCGCGGCTTCGACCACACCGCCATCGTCGTGACGGACCTCGACCGCAGTCTGGCGGTCTATACCGAGCTTCTCGGGATGCGGATCGGAGGGCGCTCCTTGAATCAGGGGGCGGGGCAAGACCTCCTCGACGGTCTTCCCGGTTGCCTCGTCGACGTAGTGGCGCTCCAGCCCCAAGATCAGCCTACGCCTCATGTGGAGTTGCTACACTATCGGGAACCGCCGGGGCACGCGCCCCTCCCGCCGCCGCGTGCGAACGACTTGGCCTCGGCCCGGCAGGTCCACCGGGTGGAGGGCCTGGAAGCACTCGTAGAACGGCTGAAATCGGCTGGAACCGCTTTCGTCTCCGACGGTGCCGTGTCGCTCGCGGATGGTGCCATGGGAGCCGCTGTCCGGGATCCGGACGGGCACATGATCGTACTATTGGACTAGGCCCAAAGGGGTTCTGCTCGCCTGAGGATTATTGCGGCAGGCCGTCTAGTCTGCTATTTCCCCGTGATGCGACGATGTCGCGACGTGGCGCGAAACAGTTGCCAAGCAAAGATAAAGATTCAGGGGGACAGCCGAATGCACATCGATCCCAAAGAGGGCCACCCGGATATGGATTACGCCGAGCACCTCGGCACGTATAAGCTCTTCTGCGGGCTGTTTTTCTGGGGCACGCTTGCCTGTGTGGCAATTGTCGCGGGCATGGGCTTCTTCCTCACCTAGGCTTAAGGCCACCACGGATGGGAGGCACCTGATCCTCCCGCTCTTCTAGAACCCGACAGCGCTCGGCGCACCGCCATTGATGGATGGGTGCGCCCGCAGCAAAGGGAGCCAAGATGATTGCAATTGGCGTACCCGCAGAAGGCTCCGAGGAGCCTCGGATCGGCCTTACCCCCGAGACCGTCAAGAAGCTGGTGAAAGCCGGCGCCAAGGTCACGGTGCGGTCTGGCGCGGGGCTTCGATCCCATTTCAGCGACGACGACTACAAAGAGGCCGGCGCGTCAATCGCCAAGTCCGATGAGGACGCGGTTTCCGGCGCGGACGTGGTTTTCACCGTCCGGCGTCCGTCTGTGGAACTCGCAAAAGCGATGAAAAAAGGCGCTGCTCTGATCGGCATGCTGGATCCGTTCTCGGACACGGCCGGTCTTGAGGCGCTCGCAAAGACCGGCGTGTCGCTCTTCTCCATGGAGTTGATGCCGCGCATCACGCGCGCCCAGAGCATGGACGTTCTGTCCTCGCAATCGAACCTCGCGGGCTACAAGGCCGTGGTCAATGCAGCCGCCGAGTTCGAGCGGGCCTTGCCGATGATGATGACCGCGGCAGGTACGGTGCCGGCCGCACGCGTGTTCGTCATGGGTGTCGGCGTGGCCGGGCTCCAGGCAATCGCTACTGCGCGCCGCCTCGGCGCTATCGTGACCGCGACCGACGTGCGGCCTGCCGTGAAAGAGCAGGTGGCTTCGCTCGGCGCGAAGTTCATCGCCGTCGAAGACGAGGAATTCAAACAGGCCGAGACGTCCGGCGGCTACGCCAAGGAGATGTCGGACGAGTACAAGAAGAAGCAGGCCGAGCTTGTCGCCGAGCACGTCAAGAACCAGGACATCGTCATCACTACCGCGCTCATCCCCGGCCGTCCGGCGCCGAAGCTGATCTCGAAAGCGATGATCGAAAGCATGAAGCCGGGCTCCATCATCGTGGATCTCGCGGCGGAGCGGGGCGGGAACGCGGAGCTGACCAAGCCAGGCGAGGTCGCCGAGCACAAGGGCGTGCGCATCCTCGGCCAGTTGAACCTGGCCGGTCAGGTGCCGGTCAACGCCTCCAGCCTCTATGCGCGAAACCTTCAGGCTTTTATCGAGCCGTTCATCGACAAGGAAACCAAAGAGCTCGCCATCGATTGGGACGACGAATTGGCCATCGGTACGGCAATTGCCCGTGACGGGGCGATCGTCAACGAGCGGGTTGCCGGAGGGAAGACATCATGACGAATAAGACCCTTCTAACGGGGATCATCGTTGCCGTAGCGGCGCTTGCCTCCGATGCGCTTTTGGTGAGCGCGGCCTACGCCGCCGAGGCAGCGGAAGGCGGTGGCCACGATTTCATGTCGCAATTCTCGATCTTCGTGCTGGCGGTGTTCGTCGGCTACTACGTGGTCTGGAGCGTAACGCCCGCGCTGCATACGCCGCTGATGTCGGTGACAAACGCGGTCTCCTCCGTGATCGTCGTGGGCGCGCTGCTGGCGGTCGCGGTCGAGGCGGGAGACGCGGTCGCGTCGTCCGGTCACTGGCTTGCGAAGATCCTGGGTTTCGTCGCCCTGATCCTGGCCTCGGTCAATATCTTCGGCGGGTTCCTGGTGACGCAACGCATGCTCGCCATGTACCGGCGTAAAGACCGCTAGGGGGATCGCAGACAATGTCCTCCGAACTCGTCGCACTGCTGTATCTCGTTTCCGGCGTCCTCTTCATTCTCGCGCTGCGGGGATTGTCGTCGCCGGAGACCTCGCGCCAGGGCAACTACATGGGCATGGCCGGCATGGCCATCGCCGTGGCGACCACGCTGGCCGTGGCGCGCCCCGACTCGGCTCTGTCCTGGGGCATGATCATCGCCGGCATCGCCATCGGCGGGACGATCGGCGCCGTCATCGCGCGCCGCATTCCCATGACCGCGATGCCGGAACTCGTTGCCGCCTTCCACTCGCTGGTGGGTATGGCCGCCGTGCTCGTGGCCGCCGCGGCCTATTATGCGCCTGAAGCCTTCGGCATCGGGACGCCTGGCAACATTCGCGTGGCAAGCCTCGTGGAGATGTCTTTGGGCGCGGCTATCGGCGCGATCACCTTCACCGGCTCGGTCATCGCCTTCGCCAAGCTCTCGGGCCGCATGTCGGGCGCGCCGATCATTCTGCCGGCACGACATCTCATCAACATCGCGCTCGGCGTCGCTCTGATCGCCTGCATCGTGCTGTTCTGCCAGCAGCAGACGCCGCTCCTCTTCTGGGCGATCGTTGCGCTCTCGCTGCTCTTGGGCGTGCTCATCATTGTCCCCATCGGCGGCGCCGACATGCCGGTCGTGATCTCGATGCTGAACTCGTACTCGGGCTGGGCGGCGGCCGGTATCGGCTTCACCCTGGGCAACACGGCGCTGATCGTGACGGGCGCGCTCGTCGGTTCCTCGGGCGCAATCCTGTCCTACATCATGTGTAAGGGCATGAACCGGTCGTTCATCAGCGTCATTCTCGGCGGCTTCGGCGGCGAGACCGCGGGCCCCGCCGCCGGCGGCGAGCAGAAGCCGGTCAAGCTCGGCTCGGCCGAGGACGCGGCCTTCCTGATGAAGAATGCGGAGAAGGTCATCATCGTCCCCGGTTACGGCATGGCCGTCGCGCAAGCGCAGCATGCCTTGCGGGAAATGACCGACGAACTGAAAGAGGCAGGCGTCGAGGTCAAGTTCGCCATCCACCCGGTCGCCGGCCGCATGCCGGGGCATATGAACGTCCTTCTGGCCGAGGCCAACGTGCCCTACGACGAGGTGTTCGAACTCGAGGACATCAACTCGGAGTTTGCGCAGACCGACGTGGTCTACATTATTGGCGCCAATGACGTGGTGAACCCGGCCGCCGAGGACGATCCGACTTCGCCGATCTACGGCATGCCCGTGCTGCAGGTGTGGAAGTCCGGAACCGTGCTCTTCAACAAGCGCTCGCTCGCATCCGGTTATGCCGGCATCGACAACCCGGTCTTCTACAAAGACAACACGATGATGGTGCTGGGCGACGCGAAGAAGATGACCGAAGAGATCGCCAAGTCGATCTAGCAAGTCGATCTAAGCCGCGTGCTTACGGCACCGCGGCCTTAGATGCTGCCTTGAGCAAGCTACTGGTCGAATTTGACCCAGAGGCCTTCGAGGGAAATGCGCCGGTTGAGCGCGCCGGGGTCGGTCAACACCAGCGCGCCGCGTGTCTTCTCTACGAGCCCGTCCTTCTCCAGCGCGCGCAACGCGCGGGAGACCACCTCGCGGCGCGAGCCGATGCGCTCGGCGAGATCCTGCTGGTTTGGCGGGGGCGAGATGCTCCGCTGTCCGTCATGGCCTGGGCGCGGGCGCGACAGCCGCAAGAGCTCGGCGTAAAGCCGCTCGGAGGCCGTCAGGTAGGCATGCTCGTAAAGCTGCAGGTTGAGGGAGCGGATGCGCCCCACCAGCATGTTGAGCACCGTGCGGCACACCTCCGGTTCGTGCGCGAGAACGTCCATGAAGGCCGCGGCCCGCATGGAACCGATGAGGGACGTCTGCATCGTCGTGACGCTTGCGGAGCGGGGGATGCCGTCGATAGCCGCCATTTCTCCGAACATGGAGCCGGGCCCCAGCTCACCGAGGATAACCTGCTTCCCATCGTCGGCGCGGTGGATGACCCGCACCGAGCCGCTGACGACGAAAAGCACGTCGGTCGACGGGTCGTCCATGTCGATGACCAGTTCGTTCGCCGGGTAGGTGCGCCACGAAACTGCCGGAGCGAAGCGCCTGGCGCTTTCCTCGCCGAGCGAGGCAAAAAGTTCTATGTCGCCGATCTCGCCCATGAATTCGGATGATAACAGCGGCCTCGTCCCGGTCCACTCCGGAGGCCAGACATGACAAAGGTCCGGAGGGGGGAACTCCGGACCTTTGCTGGTGAAACGGCTTTTGCGCTACGGGGGGCGAAGCGCGAGGCCGTTCGAGTACTTTTTGGCGGCAGCTGCCCGCCTCGGGGGCGGAGGGGGCCGGAAAGCCGCCGGTCGTCTCTCTTGGTCAGTGACAACAAGCTAGTGGCAGACGGGAAAACGCGCTGTGCATTCCATCACAGCGCGGCAGTCCACCGCCCCGCGCCCGCTCAGCCTCGACCGGTGCGATAGAGTTAACCGTCTAGAATTCAACGAAGAACTGCCAACGTGCGGCCGGGATTCGCCCATTTTGCGGCTTCAATCGTCGCTTACGCCCCTGAGCCTTGGCGGCTGTGCGGTGCGGCGTGTGACTTTCGTCCATTGATTCCCCCACCGTCCGGACCATCTAGCATGAGATCTAGACGGCTCTTATCCAAAGGTTAATTAGAGCTTCCAAGATCAAAATACGCCATTAGGCAAGCATAAACTCTGATAATTGGAGCTTCATGTAGAGCTCTATCTTATGAATGGCCTGTTCAGGCGCCATTCATACATGGTCCGTATTTTGCGGGCCGACCAAAAATAAATATAAGAGAGGCGCAGACAGGGTCATGTTGAACCTTTTTCTAGCTCTTTTCGTGATTTTCGCGCTGTTTTGCATCGTGGCGCGGCTGCTTCATCGCTATTTCCTGTATGTACCGGACCGGAAGCGTATCGACCCGCGCGAAGCAGGCCTGACGGGTGTCGAGGAGATCGTCTTCAAGGCGCCCGACGGGAAGAAACTGATCGCCTGGTACCGGCCGGCTGCGAACGGCAAGCGCACCCTCCTGTACTTCCCCGGCAACAGCGGCAACGCCGCCGCCCGGGCAGGCAAGATCAAGACAATCGCCGGAGACGGCTACGGCGTCTTCATCGTCAACTATCGCGGCTTCGGCGGGTCGTCCGGCCGCCCCTCCGAGAAACGTATCGTGAGGGATGCGGTGAGCGCTTACGACGCCTTGCGCGGGCTGGGTGTGCCGCCCCGTGACATCGTGCTTTACGGCGAGTCGCTCGGCACCGGCGTTGCGACCCAGGTCTGTCAGCAGCGTCCGGCCGAGGCCTTGGTGCTGGAATCGCCGTTCACATCTGTCGTCGACGTGGGCAAGCTGGCTTGGCCGCTTCTGCCCCTGAAACAGATCATGGTCGACCAGTACCGTACCGTCGACCGTATCGGCTCTGTCGACGTGCCCCTCTTCATCATCCATGGCGGCCGCGATGCGGTCATCCCGCTCGATATGGCGCGCCGCGTGTTTCATGCGGCCAGCGATCCGAAGACCCTCACGGTCGTGCCGCGCGCAGGACACAACGACCTCTTCGAGCAAGGGGCCTGGGCCCGGGTCCGCGACTTCCTGGCCGGTCTCGGTACCGAAGCGGTGCCCGCGGTCGAACCCCAGAGCGCGGCCCGCGCCGGGCGGCCGGTGGAGGTTCCGGCTGCTGCCGCGGCAGAACGCTAACAGCGCTCGTCGTAGCGACAGACACAAGAAGGCCGGCAGCGATGCCGGCCTTTTCTTTGCGCTACCGGAAATCTGTTCGCCGTACCGCTTCACTCCTTGAAGGCGTGCAAACACGACAAAGCCGGGAAGGATCTTCCCGGCTCTTGGCAGCGCTGTGCTTTTGAAGAGTGGTCTTAGCGGCGGCCGCGAGGGCGTCCGCCAACGCCAGACTCACGCTGGGCCTTCTTGCGGGCCAGCTTCCGCGCCCGGCGGATGGCCTCGGCCTTTTCGCGGGCACGCTTCTCGGAGGGCTTCTCGTAATAGTTACGGAGCTTCATCTCGCGGAAGATGCCTTCGCGCTGCATTTTCTTCTTCAGCGCCCGGAGGGCCTGATCGACATTGTTATCGCGAACGACGACTTGCACGCGTCTCTAATCTCCGAATTAGCGTTGGTTTTGGGATTGGAGCGAAGCCAAAGCAACCCATTTGCGGATCGCCTGAATCACGCATCCAGAGGGTGCTCTAGCAAACCTGCGGCGGGTTGTCCAGACCGTGAGCGCGTCGCGGGGGCCTATGTTTTCGGGGAAATTCGGTTGATATGGCCCATTTTGCGACCGGGGCGGGCCTCCGCCTTGCCGTAGAGATGCACTGCGGTGCCGGGTTCGGCGGCGTATCGGCGCCAGTCGTCGGCCTCGCTGCCGATGAGGTTGGTCATTACGGCGTCGCTGTGGCGGGCCACGTCGCCGAGCGGCCAGCCGCAGATGGCCCGGACGTGGTTTTCGAACTGACTGACAAGGCAGGCGTCTTGGGTCCAATGCCCCGAATTATGGACGCGGGGGGCGATCTCGTTCACGGTGAGGCCGGGCTTGTCGCCGCCGGTCTGGAACATCTCCACGGTGAGGACGCCCACATGGCCGAGCGCCTCGGCGATCTTGCCGGCGATTGCCTGCGCCTCCGTCTCCAGAGCGGACGGGATCTTCGCCGGGACCGCACTGGTGTCGAGGATGCCGTCTTTGTGCACATTCTCGACCACATCGTAGAAACGCACGGTTCCGTCCCGCCCACGCACCGTCACGACCGAGAGCTCGCGCTCGAACGCGACCATGCCTTCCAGGATCGCCGGGGCCTCGCCGATGCTCTCCCAGGCGCTTTCGGCTTCGCAGAGCGTGTGGATCCGGGCCTGCCCCTTGCCGTCATAGCCGAAGCGGCGGGTTTTGAGCAGGCACGGCGGCGGCACCCGCAGGATGGATTCCTTCAGGTCCGCAAGCGTGTCGATGGCGGCATAGGGCGCGACAGCGATGCCGAGAGCGCTCACGAAGTCCTTCTCGGTGAGCCGGTCCTGGGCGACCTCGAAGGATTTCACGGGCGGGAAGACCGGGGCCTCCGCACCGGCGGCCTCCAGGGCCGCAGCAGGCACGTTCTCGAATTCGCACGTCACCGCGTCGACTTGGCGCGCGAAGCTGGCGACCGCGTCCAGATCGTCATAGTCCCCGACGCTTCCCTTCGCCGCGACGTGGAAGGCCGGGGCGTCCGGGGTGTCGTTGTAGATATGTGTCTTGAGGCCGAGCCGGCTGGCGGCAGCGGACAGCATGCGGCCGAGCTGACCGCCGCCCAGAATGCCGATCGTGCTGCCGGGTGGCAGCGGGACGTCAGTCATTATCCTCGACGGTCTCGGCGACCGCATCGGACTGGGCGCTGCGCCACGCCTCCAGACGCGACGCCAAGCCGGCGTCCGACACGGCCAGAATGCTGGCCGCAAGGAGCCCCGCATTGGTGGCGCCAGCCTTACCGATGGCAAGCGTGCCGACCGGGACCCCGCCCGGCATTTGTGCGATGGACAGGAGGCTGTCGAGCCCCTTCAAGGATTTGCTTTCGACCGGCACGCCGAGGACTGGCAGCGTGGTCATGGAGGCGGCCATGCCGGGCAGATGCGCGGCCCCGCCGGCGCCGGCAATGATGACCTTCAGGCCCCGGCCGCGCGCGCTCGTAGCATAATCATAGAGGCGCTGCGGGGTCCGGTGGGCCGAAACGACTTTCGTCTCGTACGGCACCTTGAGCGCGTCCAGGATTTTTGCGGCTGCCTTCAGGGTGGGCCAGTCCGACCGGCTTCCCATGATGATGCCGACGGCGGGGGTCGCCTCGCTCATGCTTTCGCCCATCAAAAAAACCGCCCGAAGGCGGATCGCGGAAAGCGCGCGATTATAGGGAGGCCAGGGGGGTTGGCAAGGCGGGTTTCGGGTGGTTCTCGCATCAGGCTTAAGGGGCTTTGCAGAGTTAGGGCCCCAGCCGGAGCAGAATCAGACAAGCCAAGCGTCGGAAAAGGCGGCATGATCGGGGCCTACGATTCTGATCGATCCCAAAGAAGAGCGAGAGAGCTGAATGTCCGAAACCGTGGTTGTGCCCAAAGTCGACAAGCTGATGCGGCTGTTCCTTTTGGGGTCGGCCTTTCTGATCGTGCCGATCGCGCTCAACTACGGCTTCGCGCCGGCAAAAACCCTGCCGATGTTTCTGACCATGCCGGATTTGAGCACGGACCAGACGCATATTTACCGGGGCGTCATGAGCCTTTATCTCGGTGTCGGGCTGTTTTGGGCCGTCTCCGCGTTCAACCCCGCGTGGCAGCGCGTCGCCGTGATCACAGTGATCGGCTTCGCCTGGTCCATCGCAGCCGGCCGGCTGATCAGCCTCGCGGTCGACGGGCGGTCGAGCCCGCTGCTGCTGATCTATCTGGGTATCGAGATTTTCGCGGGGCTGCTGGGCCTCGCCGTCCTGGCGGCGGCCGACCGAAAACTCAAGCGATAATATCGGGAAGCAGTTCGTCTTCGATCCGGATGATCTCGTCTTTCAAAAAAAGCTTCTTCTTCTTAAGGCGCTTGAGCTGCAATGCGTCCGCGCGGCCCGACTCCTCCAGCGCGTTGATCGCACTGTCCAGGTCGCGGTGCTCTTGTTTGAGCCTACCCAGTACAGCCCGAAGCTCGCGGATCTCCTCGCTCTCCATCGGGCGCTCCTTGTTCGTGTGGCCGGGAGTATCTTGCCGAACCGCTAGTGGCGCAAGAGCCCGTCCGCTGGATCGGAGGTCCAGGCGGTCCAATTCTTGGGGGTTGCGTCGAAACGACCACCCAATCAGCCGTGATTAGACAAGCCCCGGTCTCTTTGTCAGAATAGTTACATTGACAATTCAATCTGGAGGTCCGGTATGGCGTTAGAAGCGCATCTCGATGAATTGGCTTTGAAACACCGCGCTTTGGATCGGAAGATCGATGAAGAACAAGGAAGGCCCACGGCGGACGCCTTCAAAATTGCCGAGCTGAAGCGCCGGAAGCTCTACCTCAAAGACGAGATGGAACGCCTGAAACACAGTTAGCCTCACGAGGTCTCAGGGCATTTCAGCCTACAGAGGCCATCAGCCTCCACCACCGGGGGCTCGATTGAGAAAAGTGCAGTATTGCCGTGCACAGCCTGTGGAAAACCCGCAGCGCTCAGCGCGGGTCGGGAGTTGTTGTTGCCACGCCCCTGTAGCTCCGCGCTACGGCGTGGCTTTTTGTTTTCCGGCCGCTTTTTTCGGCTGGCGGCTGGAACCGCGTCCGCATCTTGACCTATCTCAGCGGTGCGCGCGCAATTTGCGCTATAGCTATGCGAGGCTCGAATCAAACTTGAGGCGGAGGCCATGCGGCGGGGACTGGGCGGCTTTTTCGAACGCGGCGTGCTGACGGCACTGCTGGTTCTCACGACATTGCCAGCGCTCGGCGCCGACGAAGAGCCGATGGCCAAGGGCGACGCGATGGCCAAGGGCGAGGCGATCGCCAAGGGCGAGGCGATCGTCCGCGAGCATTGCGGCCGCTGCCACGCGATCGGGGCGACGGGCGAGAGCCCCAACAAGGACGCGCCGCCGTTCCGCGTTCTTTCCGAGAACTATCCCGTCGACGACCTGGCAGAATCGCTGGCCGAAGGCATCATGTCCGGGCATCCGGACATGCCCGTCTTCGTGTTTCCACCCGATGAGGTGGATTCGATCATCGCCTATCTGCAGTCGATCCAGGTCGCGCCCGAGGCGGCGCCGTCCACGCCTGAGCCGCCGGACGCGCAAGGATAGGGAAGAGGGAGTAGGCGCCAGAGGGCAGGCGCTGCGCCAGTTCCTCAGACGTCGGCGGCGCCTTCCGGCCACATCAGCCAGTCGCGGGCTTCGGCGATCTGGTCCGGCTCGAAATGCTCGACCTCGCAGGTGATGAAGGGAGCCACGAAGCTGGACCACAGATTGCGGATATGCGGGTCGCAGACGATGGCGATGCGATTGAAATCCTTGAGGTGACGGAGGCTGAACTTGACGTCGTGCCACAGCGCGGCGGCATCCATGCCTTCGAAATCGGAGATTTGTTCCAGGACACGCACCTGGCCATGGCGCGCAATGAAGGCTTCCAACTTGTCCGCGACGCGGTCGAACTCCTCGGTCGATACCTTGCCGCCAATGTGGATTTCGACGGCCTGGGCATTGTCATGTTCGACATAGGACAACATCTACGAAATGTACCTCTTGATTGATTGGCGGCAGTTGCCAAGACGGATCGGTCAAAAGACGGAACGGTCGCCTGTCATGGATGTGCCCGATTTGGGTCCCGTAAGCGTGAGGAATGTTGGAGCGGTCATGCACGTCATTACGCTCAAGACTATAGCGCCGGTGAGCGGGTTTTTGGTGCATGAACCGCCCGGACACCGGCCACAATCAGGTGCTGCGGCCCCGTGCCGCTTCACGGAATTTTAGGGTTAACGTAGGCAGAATACTGGCCTAAGACACGCAATTGCCGCCTTTTCTCAGCCAAATGCGGTTGAAGAGGGGAGTTACGACCATCAAGAAGCTACTGTTCTTCTCGGCTAGCATGAGCATCATCGCGCTGGGCGCGGTCTGGATGCTGCTGTTCAACGAGCCGATCGCCGACACGATGACGAAGGCGCCTCCGCCCAAGAAGCGCGCGCTGGCCTATGAGCAGGCGCTTGCGGCCAAGCAGCAGGAAGAAGCCGAGGCCTCCAGCGCCAAGGCACAGCCCAAGTCCAAGGATACCGCCAAGTCCGGCGACACCGCCACGTCAGGCGGCGCCGCCAAGAAGGCCGCCGCGCCCAAGGATACAGGCGGAAATGCGCCTGCGCAGCCCGCGCCTGACCAGCAGGCCGCGGGTGCGCCGCAGACACCGGGGCAGGACGAGCCGGCGCCCCAGCAATTGCCTTGGCTGAATGAGCAAGGCGAAAGCGTGGTCGAGGCGCCGGGGCCCGGCACCGCGCCCAACGGTCCGCCGCAGGACTTCTTCAATGCGCCGCAGCAGAATCCCAATGGTCAGGGCCCGGCCTACGGCCAGAACCAGCCGCCTTACGGCCAGCAACAGCAGCCCTATGGTCAGGGTCAGCCCTACGACCGGACCGCGTCGGTCAATCCCAATATGAATGGCGGGCAAGACCCGTATGGATCGGGCGGTTACGGCGGTCAGCAGCAAGCTTATCCGGACTATCCGGATCAGGCCCCGCCCGGCGCCCAAGGTCAGTACCCTCAGGGCCAGTACCCTCAACAGGGCCAATATCCCCAGGGTCAGAATACCCAAGGGCAATATCCGCCGGCCCAGTACCCCCAACAGGGTCAGTACCCGCAAGGACAATATCCTCAAGGCCAGTATTCCCAGGGACAATACCCGCAGCAGGGCCAGTACCCCCAAGGGCAATATTCGCAAGGGCAAGATCCGCAAGGGCAGTATTCCCAGGGGCAATACCCGCAACAGGGTCAGCAGCCCGGCTATGGCGGGGCCCCCTACGGTCAGCCGCAAGAAGAGTGGGCCAAGGTCATCGTTTCCGGTTCGGGTATGCGCCTGACGGCCTCGGAAGACTCACCCGTGCTGTTCGCTTTTCCCTATGGGCGCGATTTGAAGGTCGTGTCCCGCAACGGGGAATGGGTCGAGGTGACCGATCCCAACAGCAACGCCAAGGGTTGGATCCAGGCCTACGCGCTGGGGCCATCCGCCGGTCCGCAGCAATACGGTCAGGCGGGCGGCTACTACGATGAGCAGCCGCAGCAACAGACTCGGCGCCCCATCGGCCGTGGCGGCTTTGCGGACATCATCAACCGCGCCTTCGGCAACTGATCCCTCGGCAACTGATCTAGACGTCGCGTTTCACGCCCAGTGAGACCGTGAGCAACCGGCATGGGGAACCATGCGGGTTGCGCCATGCGTGGCGCTGCCCGTTCAGCACCACGGCGTCGCCGGTGCCGACCGTGACCGGCGCCGCTCCATCCAACGTGAGCAGGCACGCCCCCTCCGTCACATAGATCAGATCGATCGTGTCGGTCCGGTGCATGCCGGGTTCTTTGGGGTCCATGGTTTGGATGAGGCCGGGCAGGCGATTTTCGGTCTCTCTCAAGGCTTGCTTCATATCCGCGGGCGGCGTTGCGTTCTCATTCTCCGGCGGTAGCTCGATGAGCTCGAAGCGGAAACCGCCGGCAGGCGGAAACCAGGTGCGGAAGGGCGGCTCTTCTCCGCTGTTGGGGAGCGAGGGGAGGGCGTCCGCGCCCCACAGGCTGAAGAACTTCGCGCCCGGCATGAGCGGTGTCTCGATTGCGGGCACATCGCTGTCGCTCGCCACCACGGGGGTTCCGTCCGTGCCGTCGCCCGTCACGATGCGCCGGACGGAAGAATTTGCAGGGTCGTTCTTCTCAGCCATGAGCGGTCTCGGTCCGGTGGAGCATTGTCCGATGGGTTATGTCGATCGTTTTGGGGCTGTCTTTCTGCGCGCCGGCTTCTTCTTGCGCGCAGGCCTCTTGGCCGCACAGGCAATGGATAAGGCCGCGCGGGCCCATGCGACGAGCTCGTCCGGGTCCTCCAGCAGGCGCAGGGGCACCTCCCAATAGGACATGGAGACGGGCTTACGGCCCTTGGCCGTGTAGGTGAAGGCTCGCATGCCCTCGGCCTCGAAGTCAGGCGCCGTGGTGTCGTCGGCTTTCAGATAGAGCGTGTCGTCGGCGATCAGCCCGAACATCACGTTGTCCGCATAGACGCCTGCGCCGCCGAACATGCGGCGGATGGAAACGGGTCCGAAGCCCGCGAGCTGATCTCTGAGGAATTCCTGGAAGCCTTCGGACGCGCTCATCCGATCATCCGGCTATCCTAAGCCGCCGGTGCTTTCTCGCCTGCCGCGCCGCTCTCGTTGGCCGCATCCGGCGTCGCGAAGCCGTTTTTCGGCTTCACGGACAGTTTCGGCTGCCCTTTGCCGTTTCCATTCGCGGCGCCGTTGGCCTGAACGGTGGCCTTGTTCGCGACGCGCAGTTCGCGCTGCACGGCGACCCGCGCGGCCTCGTTCTGATTGTAGAGGCCCATATGCTCGGAATCTTCCTCGGCGACGGCCGTCAACGCCTGGTCCTTGTAGTCCGCGGCGTGCGGGTCCGCCTCGATCTTCTTGACGATGCGTTTCAGCTCCCACCAGCTCTTGCCGAGCAGGGTCGCCTTGCGCGCAATCTCGGCCGCGTATTTGGCGTAGAACGTGATCGGGTTCTCGATGGGCAGACCCGAGCGGCGGTCCTTGCGGTGCTTGATGCGGAAAATGCCCCATTGCAGCGGGTGCAGTCCTTCGACTGGCACGGCGTTCTTGAACCAGAACAGCACGGGCATCAGCGAGCGTATATTGACGCCGCTGGCATAGGCGCGGCGCAGGACCGTCTCCAGGTGCTCGCGGGTGTAGAAGATTCGCCAAGCGGATTCATAGGCGCCCTGCCACTCTTCCTTGGACATCTTCTCGTGGCCGGTGACCACGTGCTCCAGCTCGTACTTGTTCATGTCGGGGTCCATCCAGACCCCCTTCTTCGACAGAACCTGGTGGTCTTCGGAACCGGGCAGCGGTGTGAGGATGAAGAACTCGAGCATGTCGAGCGGCAACTCGCTCTTGATGATCTCGAGGTCCTGCTTGATGGACTCCGGTGTGTCGTTGGGGAAGCCCAGAATGTAACCGGCAAAGGTCATGATGCCGACGCGCTTCCACTCGAGCAGCATCTTGCGGTACTCGGTGATCTTGTTCTGGCGCTTCTTGGCCGCAATCAGGTTGGCCGGGTTGATGTTCTCAAGCCCGAGGAACACGCGGGTCACGCCGGCGCGCTTCGACTTCTCGATGAAGTTCGGGATCTTGTGGCACAGCGTGTCGACCTGAATCATGAACCGCACGTCCAAGCCGTCCTCTTCGCGCAGCTTGATGATGCGGTCGTAGATCGCTTCCCAGTCCTTGTTCCGTGCGAAATTGTCGTCGGTGATGAAGAAGCGGTTCACGCCCTGCTCGTAATTGGAGCGCAGGATCTTCTCGATGGAATCAGGCGTGCGGTAGCGGGACTTGCGGCCTTGCACGTTGATGATGGTGCAGAACGAGCACTGGAACGGGCAGCCACGCCCGGCATCGAAGCTGGTGACGTTGCCGACGGTCCGGTCCACGAAGTCCTTCGGCAAGAAGGGCGGCGCCGGCACATCGGCGAGGCAGGGCAGCTCTTCTTTCATGTGGTTGTAGATGGGCTGTAGATTATGCGCGGCCGCATCGCGGATCACCGTATCCATGTGCTCTTCGGCTTCACCCGCGAAGATGGAAATGCCAAGGTCCTGTGCGGCTTTGATGTCGTCAGGCAACTCGGGAAGCATCGAGAGGCAGCCCGAAACATGGAAACCGCCGATCATCACCTGGATGCCTTCGGCGAGGAACGGCCGGGCGATGTCGACGGAGCGCGGAAACTCGTTCGACTGCACGCCGACGATGCCCACGAGGCCTTCGCCGCCATTGTCCTTGATCAGCTTGATGAGTTCGTCGAAGCGGACGCGCTTGTTGGTCTCGTCGATCGCGGTGACGTCAATGGGCAGGTCTGGGCCGAGCACGCCGCGCTCGGCCGCGTCGACCGCCAGGCCGTAAACGGCGGCGAGCGAGTTCGACGGCATCGTGGATTTCACCCACTGCACGACGTAACCGTCCGCGTCGTAGTGAGACGGCTTGATCAGGATGAATTGGAAACGCCGGCCGTTTTTCGTCCGTGTTGACTCTGTCATCCCTCGATCCCGTGAAGCGCAATCCCCGCGCGGCGAAGATGCTCAAGTCTTTGCGCAGCTTCAGAAAAATGCGCCCTGGCCATGGTCCGCATCTATCCCCCAATTCCGCCCGAAATTTGGCCAACCGGGCAGCCGCACGCCGCACTCATCGTGCGGTGCGATATAATCTCCGCCACTCAAACATAAATTGGCTCGGTGGTCCAACGTATTAGGGGGAGACGGAGCCAGAGGATGGATTCTGGGACGAATTGTCCTCCGGGGCCTGCTCTAGCTTGCTGAAGGCGGCGATGTCCTTGGCCAGGAAGTAGTTCAGCATGGTCCGGACCACGGCGATCACGGCCAGCTTCCAAATATCGTCCCAGGTGGGGGCGACCGCCGTGCGGACAATGTCCGCGGCGAGGGCGAATTCGAGCGCCAACAAGATCCAGGTTGCAAACTTGAGCCAGATCTCCCGGCCGCGCAGGCTATCCGCCGTGCCGGTGGCGATGGCGCGGATCAGGGCGAGGACGGCTTGGGCCGATCCGAACGCCACGACGATGACGGCGCCGAACTCGACGCCCAGCGCCACGTAGTTGGCGACGACATTGAAGGTTTCCTCGAGCGAAGTGATGGCGCCCTCCCGGTCCGTCACCGGCGAAGACTACGCCGATTCGGGGTGCGCCCGACAGCGCGGGGAAACAGCGAAGGGGTCTAAAGCTCCCCGGTCAGGAACTGGCCGCGTCCAAGCCCGAAGGACCAGTCCTCGTCCGAATTCTCGACGATGGAGACCATCACGTCGGAGGGCGCGATGCCGCAAGAGCGCTCCAGCTCCTCGCAGAGAAGCCGGTAGAAGGCTTCCTTCTTGTCGCGGGTCCGGGGCCGCGAGATGACCTGCACCACCACGACCTTGGCGGTGCGCTCGATGCCCAGCCCTGTGTCCTCCACGATCATGCGGCCGGGCTTGTGCTCCTGCACGATCTGATAGCGGTCGCGCTCCGGCACCTTGAAGGCGGCCAGCATGGCGCGATGCGCCGCGTCGAGCAGCGCCTTTATCTCGTCGTCGGTCCGGCCTTCGATCAGGTCAAAGCGGAGGAGGGGCATGGATTAAACGTCCTTCGCGAGTTCCCGCAGCTTGAACTTCTGGATCTTGCCGGTGGAGGTCTTGGGCAGGTCCACGAAGACGACGTAGCGCGGGCATTTGAAGTGGGCCAGGTGCTCGCGGCACCACGCGACGATGTCCTTGGCCTCCGTCTTCGAGCCCTCGCGCAGCTCCACGAAGGCGCACGGCGTCTCGCCCCATTTCGGATCGGGTTTGGCCACCACGGCCGCGCTCAGCACGTCGGGGTGCTTGTAGATCGTATCCTCGACCTCGATGGACGAGATGTTCTCGCCGCCCGAGATGATGATGTCCTTGGAGCGGTCCTTCAGCTGGATGTAGCCGTCCGGGTGCATGACGCCGAGGTCGCCGGAGTGGAACCAGCCGCCGGCGAAGGCTTCCTTGGTGGCCTTCTCGTTCTTGAGATAGCCCTTCATGACGATATTGCCGCGGAACATGACCTCGCCGATGGTCTCCGCGTCCGCCGGCGTCTTCTCCATCGTGTCCGGGTTCATGACCGTGAGATCCTCGAGCGTCGGATAGCGCACGCCCTGGCGAATGCGCTTCTTGGAGCGCTCTTCTGCGGAAAGCGTGTCCCAGGCCGGCCGCCAGGCATTGAGCGTCGCGGGACCGTAAGTCTCCGTCAGACCGTAGAGATGGGTGAGGGCGAAACCCGCGTCCGCCATGGCGGCCATGACGGCGGCCGGCGGCGGCGCGGCGGCGTGGTTGAAGGCGACCTGATGGTCGAAGTCGCGCTTCTCCTCGTCGGAGGCGTTCAAGAGCACCGACATGACGAAGGGTGCGCCCGACAGATGAGTGACCTTGTGGTCGGCGATCGCATCGTACATGGGCTTGGCGCGAACCGCCCGCAGGCAAACGTGAGTGCCCGCCACCACGCTCAGCGACCAGGGGAAGCACCAGCCGTTGCAGTGGAACATCGGCAACGTCCACAGATAGACCGGGTGCTGTCCCATGCCCGTGGCGATGGTGTTGCCGTAGCACATCATGGCCGCGCCGCGATGGTGATAAACGACGCCTTTCGGATTGCCCGTGGTGCCACTCGTGTAGTTCAGCGAGATAGCGTTCCACTCGTCGGAGGGCATGGCCCAAGCGTAATAAGCGTCGCCCTCCGAGATGAAGTCGTCGTAGTCCAAGTCACCGAGGCGCGTTCCCGGCTCGCCGAGCTCGGTGTCCTCGTAGTCGATCAGGAGCGGCTTGACCTTTGCGAGGCTCAGGGCCTCTTTCATTACGTCTCCGAATTCCGTGTCGCAAATGACGACCTTGGCTTCGGCGTGATCGAGCATGAAGGCGATATTGGGCGCATCCAGCCGCGTATTGATCGAGTGCAGGACCGCGCCCGTCATCGGCACGCCGTAATGCGCTTCGAGCATCGAGGGCGTGTTGGACAGCATCACCGACACGGTGTCTCCAACGCCGATCTCGCGTGCCGCGAGCGCGGAGGCAAGCTGGCGCGCGCGCGCATAGAAGGTCTCATATGAGATATGCGCGTTGCCATGAATGATGGCGATATGGTCGGGATAAACAGCGGCGGCCCGCTCGAGGAATACGAGCGGCGTCAGCGGCTGATAGTTCGCCGGCGTCTTGCCGAGCCCGGCGTCATACGGATTTGTCATGGGTCTTACGGATTGGGTGCGTTTGGTTGCCGCACCCTAGCCACGGGCGACCCGATGAATCAATTCTTCTTATGGGCAGACCGGCAAAAAAAATCGGCTTCGTGGACGGTGAGATCCACGCGGTGCGGCCCGGTTGCCTCAGCGCTAGCTGGAACGGTGCGAATAGTAGGCGAGCGTGATCCCGAATGCGCAGAAGGCAACGATAATCAGGGTGAGAATACCCATTTCGGTCGGGCTCATGAAAACCTCCCTTTCATCAAGAGCGACGAAGGGGGCATGCTCGCGGCAGAGCGGGCCTGCGGCCTTGAGGGAGATCAAGCCTGGATTGGGGCAGTGGCCGACGGTCAGACGACGGACGGGCGCACGCATTCGCGCCGCCCGCGCCGGTCATCGCAATCAGCCGTCGGACGAGTTCTTCTCGTCCTCATTGCCGTCTTTGTCGCTCTCGTCTTCGGCGCTCTCGCCTTCCGTGCTCTCACCCTCGACCTTCAGGTCCTTGAGCTTGGCGAACACGGAATCCGCATCCGGCGCTTCCTCCACCTGCTCGGGCGCCGCCATGGCGTCGCGGGCCTCCTGGGCCAGCGAGGAGGCCATGTCGTCCTCCGACGGCTGCGGCGGGGCGAACGGCGTGGGGCCTTCGCCCCCGCCCGTCACGTCACCTTGGGTGTCCGTCAGACCGATCGTCTCCTCGGTCGGGATCAGGGAGCCGGCCTTCTCGGCGCCCTTGCCGGCCTTCTTCTGCTCGCGCTCAACCCGCGCGGCCGCCCGTTTCACGGCGGCGTCGAGATCGATTTGCGAGCACAGGCCGAGCGTCACCGGGTCCTGTGCCACCAGGTTCGGAGAATTCCAGTGGGTCCGTTCCTTGATGGCCTGGATCGTCGGCTTCGTGGTGCCCACGAGACGCATGATCTGGCTGTCCTTCAGCTCCGGATGGCTTTTCAGAAGCCACAAAATGGCGTTGGGCCGGTCCTGACGGCGCGACACCGGCGTATAGCGGGGTCCGCGCTTCGTCTTGACTTCCGGCACCTCGACCTTGGGCTCCAAGAGCTTTAGCCGATGCTTGGGGTCTTCCTCGGCGATGTGGATTTCTTCGCGCGAGAGCTGGTTGGACGAGATCGGGTCCATGCCTTTGATGCCCTGCGCCACGTCGCCGTCGGCGATGCCCTTCACTTCCAGCACGTGCAGCTGGCAGAACTCGGCGATCTGCTCGAAGGTCAGCGAGGTGTTGTCGACGAGCCAGACCGCCGTCGCCTTCGGCATCAATGGGGTGCGATTCATAGTGACATTCAAACCTTGCTTAAAAGGGTTCCGTCGCGTCCCTCGCGTTTTTCAGCGAAAGAGCCAAACGTCCCAATTTGAGGGGAATGCACTCTATATAGGCGCAAGGGCTCAAATAGGCAATCGGTTCCCGCGGGTGGGCGGGAACGCCTTGCGGGCGTGTTTTGGCGCGGGGGCTTGAATTCGCCACACCGGGCACGACCTGCTGTGTTGTGCTGGACGAACCGATCAAACCTGCAGCGCGCGGCGGCGTCTTTCAGGATCGCGCCCCTTGGTGGGGCGGCGATCTTCAGACCCTGCGCAATGTCGTCATGCGGCGCAACAAGCCTCTGCCGGGCCGTGCATCCTCCGTTGAATTCGAGACCGCGGATGGAAGTGGCGACCGGCTCAAGGCTACGCTGAGCGAGCCCGATGCGCCGGACCCGCGCGCGCCGCTGATCGTCCTCATGCACGGTCTCACCGGGTGCGAAGACAGCGACTACATGCGCGCGTCGGCGCGGTTCCATCTCGCCCGCGGCCGCATGGTTCTCCGGCTCAACCTGCGCGGGGCAGGTCCGGGCCGGTCCCTCGCCAAAAACTACTACCATGCGGGCTGCGCCCCGGACGTACAGAGCGTGCTGGAGGGGCTCGATCCGCCGCTAACGGGAAACGGCGTTTTCCTGATCGGCTATTCGCTGGGTGGAAACGTCCTGCTCAATTGGCTGGGGCGTGCAGACCATCCGGCGTTCGTGATCGGGGCCGCGACCGTATCGGCGCCGATCGAGCCGGCCCAAGCCTGCGAACGGATCCTGCAGCCGCGCAACGCGCTTTATCACCACTTCCTCATTCAGCGGATGAAGCGGGATGTGCTGTCGTCTTGCGTGCTCTCGTCCCAAGAGCGCCGAAGCGTCGCCGATACCCGCTCCGTGTTTGAATTCGACGACCGTTGGGTGGCGCCCCGCAATGGCTTCGACGGCGCGCTGGACTATTATACGCGCACCGCCGGCGCGCAGTTCGTGCCGGCGATTGCGATTCCCACACTGATGATCCACGCGGCGAACGATCCGTGGATTCCGCCGGGCCCCTATTTTCGTGCCAGGGAACACGGCAATCCGAATGTGGATATCTTTCTAGCCCGGAGCGGCGGGCATCTCGGGTTCCATGAGCGCGGCGAGCGAGAGCCTTGGCACGACCGCATGATCGACTCGTTCATTCAAGGTATTGCGGGCCCGGCGTGATTGGGCCGCGTGCCGGGACAGCGGCCACAGCGGCAGACAATTAGAATAGGCCGCCAGTGCTCACGCACGCGGGACGCGTGTGGCGTTCGCGTTGCGCTCAGCGTATGATACTAGTCAGTATGGATACCAAAAGAGCCGTTCGAGGCTCTCGTCTCTTGCTGATTGCTAAGGGAGGTTGCCATGGCTGCGCTGATCTACGGTGCCTTCTGTTACGTTCTTTTTCTCCTGACCTTTCTCTATGCCATTGGTTTCGTGGGCAACATTGTGGTTCCGAAGACCATCGATAGCGGTCTCGCGGGTCCCACGACCGAGGCCCTCATTGTGAACGTTCTCCTGCTTGGACTTTTTGCCGTACAGCACAGCGTCATGGCACGGCTGGAGTTCAAGCGCTGGTGGACGAAGTTCGTGCCCAGTGAGCTTGAGCGCAGCACGTATGTGCTCGCGTCAAGTCTCGCGTTGATCCTTCTGTATTGGCTATGGCGCCCGATGCCCGCAGTCGTCTGGTCCGTCACAAATCCTGTCGGCGCGGGGATCCTATGGGCGTTGTTCTGGATCGGCTGGGTGGTCGTGCTCATCAGCACGTTCCTGATCAGCCATTTCGACCTTTTCGGCCTCAAGCAAGTCTATGCGCACTGGCGCGGCCAAGAGTTCCGGTCGCCTGAGTTCACGTCGCCCTTGTTCTACCGGTTCGTTCGCCACCCGATCTACTTGGGCTTCCTGCTCGCATTCTGGGCGACGCCGGTGATGAGCGTGGGCCATCTCCTGTTCGCAATCGCGACGACGGGGTACATCCTTATCGGCATCTTCTTGGAGGAACGCGACCTCATCGCCATTCACGGCGATGCCTATGTCGACTACCAAAGTCGCGTTTCGATGATCGTGCCGATGCCGCCGCGGAAGAAGTAAATCGCGGCTTCGGGGCTGGCGTAGTCCCGCTCCTATGTGGTGGTTAGTACGATCTTGCCCACATGGCTGGGGTCGTCGATGCGCTTATGGGCTTCGGCGGCGTCAACGAGGGGGAAGGTCGAGTCGATAACGGGCTTGTACTGGCCGTTTTCGACCAGAGGCCAAATCTTCTCCTCGATCACCCGGGCCATTGTCGCCTTGGTCGCATCGGTCTGAGCACGGAGCGTCGATCCGGTGAGGGTGAGGCGTCGCATCATCAGCCGCATGAGATCCACCTCGACCTTGGAGCCTTTGAGGAACGCGATCTGCACGATATGGCCTTCGAGCGCCGCGGCGCGGATGTTCTTCTCGATATAGTCGCCGCCCACCATGTCGAGGATCACGTCGGCGCCGTGCTTGTTCGTCACCTCTTTGACGACTTCGAGGAAGTCTTCCTTGCGGTAGTTGATGGCCTTCACCGCGCCGAGCTCTTCGCAGGCTTTGGCCTTCTCATCGTCGCCCACCGTGACGATCACCTTTGCGCCGAATGCGGTCCCGAGCTGGATGGCCGTGGTGCCGATGCCGCTCGCCCCGCCGTGGACCAGGAGCCAATCGCCTTCCTTGAGGCATCCACGCTCGAAGACGTTGTGCCAGACGGTGAAGATGGTCTCCGGCAGGGCCGCCGCTTCAACCGCACCCAGGCCTCGAGGCGTAAGAAGAGTGGTGGCTTCGGGCGCGGCCGCGTATTCCGCGTAGCCGCCGCCATTCACGAGCGCGCAGACGAAATCGTCGGGCTTGAACCGGGTCACGTTCTCTCCGACGGCGACGACCGGCCCGGACACTTCCAGGCCCAGCAAATCGGACGCGCCTTTTGGCGGCGGGTAGAGACCTTGGCGCTGCAGCACGTCGGGCCGGTTGATGCCGGCGGCGGATACGGCGATGAGGACTTCGTCCGCGGCGGGCTTCGGCACGGGCCGCGTGCCCGGCGTCAGTTGTTCCGGTCCGCCCGGCTCGCGGACTTCGATCACGGTCATGGTCTCTGGCAGCATTCTCGTCCCCATTCGGCTTCGCTTTCGCTCGTTCACTCTTAGAGAAGACGGCTGCGCGATGCTAGGATGAGCTCGATCGCACGAATGCGATGGCCGGCGCGCGATGCGGAGATTTCGACCATGGACCTCGACGACCTCACACCGAAAAAGCCGAAGGGCCACGAGATCGGGAAGGACTTATCCACACTGTCCGTGGACGAATTGCGCGCGCTGATCGAAACCTTGAAGGGCGAGATCGCGCGCATCGAGGCCGTGCTCGGCGAGAAACAATCCTCGCGCAATGCCGCAGAGGCCGCGTTCAAACGCTAGACCGGCCGGGACAGAGTTTCTTTAGGTAAAGAGGCCCTTAGTCTTAACCGGTTGTTAGGGACTCCCCCGTAAAGTCATCGTTATCCAGTCCTCTGGATCTGAGTGGCCTGTTCCACTCTGTTTGACGCCTCCCTGTTAACTTCCTGAGCCGCCGTTTCGGCGGCTCCTTTTTTTTGCCCTCCGCTCGCCACAGCTTGCGTTTTAACCTTTCCTAACGGAAGGTAACGACAGCGCTGGCCCATGGCATAGTATGCCGCTCAATAAGAGGGGCGATGGAGTACCGGGGGACATGGCGGGGAAGACCGAAAATACAACCTATGGTGACGGCGTAACCGTCTCATTTGGCGCGAAATTCGCGCGTTCCGACCAGTTCAAGAGCGTCTTCCGCGAGGGCATGGCGCTGGTCGAAGCGGCCGCGGCCTATCTCGACGGCGACGGCCGCAAGGAGGCCCGCCAGCTCAAGCCGCCGCACTCTCTCGCTTACGCCACGGAGAGCATGCGTCTCACCACGCGGCTGATGCAGCTCGCGTCCTGGCTCCTGATCCGCCGGGCTGTCACGGAAGGCGAACTGACCCCCGAACAGGCGGTCGAGGAGCAACGCAAGATCAAGCTTCCGGTGGAGGATTCAAAGCCCGTGCGCGATCTCGAAGCGCTACCGGAACGGCTGCGCGCGCTCATCGAGGAGAGCGTGAAGCTGCAAGAGCAGGTGGTCCGGCTCGACCAGATGATGGATTTCAAGGAGCCGGGCGCCGATGCCCATCATCCTGTCGGCGCGCATTTCTCGCGGCTCCAGGCGGCCTTCGGCCAAGACCGCGAATAGGGCCCGTCTCTAAGACGACTGCGACCGTCTCCTGAAACGTGACAGGGCGTCTGCCCGGCCCTTGTGGCGGGTCCGCGTCGCGCGTGCTCGAGGTGTTCGCCCAGTACCGTCAGCGGACATTTCCGGTGCCGACGCACCCAGTGCAGAACCCCTTTTCGATTGGACCGCAGTCCGATAACGCAGCCCGGACCGGCGGGTCGCGCGGCTGCACCCGACTCCGCTAATACTGCATATTTTCTCCAACCTTGTAAGTAAATGTGCTATAATTACAGATGTGGTGGTTTCCCTCCCACCGCAGCCCATGGGAATTGAGGAGGCCCCGTGTCCCCCCGTACGGGGCTTCCTTATTTTTTGCTCTCAGGACATACGGTTATACTTTGCGTACCCAAGCGGGATACATGATCTCGCTGTCGGTTCCGATACTATTCTGTCAACTTAGAGAGCGGCTCTTTCCCATCCGGAATGTCAGTTGCGCGTTTTTCTTCTGCCCGGATTTTCGCGAGATCATCGTCAGCGATCTCCAGCCTGCGTACGAAGTCGGCGTTGCTCGGCTCGGCGTTGCGTAACGAGTGCAGGAGGTGTTGGGCATCAGCGGCGGCGAGCACCGCCCTTTCGGTGTCGCCGAGTTCTCTATAGGTGTGAGCAAATTGAAGCAGCACCGCCGCTCTTCGGTATTTCGTCTCCGGCGTGAGCGGACCGCGTTTCATGACATCCCAGAGTAACGACTCACCGTAGGCGAAGACGTTGACGGCGGTGGTTTGCGGCGCAGCGTCGGCAATCGCCTTCCGCGCGGGTTCCCCCACGTTGGCGTCGACGAGATCAAACGTCCGGGCGAAGAAAGCTTTGTTGTTCGGTGAGCCGCTCAAAACGGCGATTGCGGTCAGCCCCGCAACGATGCCGAGGTTCATCAAAGGGCCGAGGCGTTGGTTCCGGACACGCTTCTTTCCTCGCGCTCCTATCCGAGCCGTTTTGCGCGGCGACAAGCCCAACAGGTCGGAAGCTATTGTGGCGGCGGCACGTTCCGGCTCGTCCTTGTCCTGGCTGACATCGGCCGCCTCGACGTCGACCGGCCCTTTCGTAATGTTGCCATCGGCGTCCATCTCGAATTTGAGCAGCGGCGGAATGCACTCTCTTTCTTCGTCGCCGGCCTTGCCATCGACAATCAGAGGGAAGACAGGCCGCGTGGGATGCTGAGCCTTGAAGGCACGGATCTGTTCGTTCACTTGATAGCTTTTTGCCGCCGCGGGCGAGCAAATGACAATGAGACTTCGAGACGCCTCCAAGGCGCCAATCGTGGTTTGCGCCAGCGCGTATTTCGCACTTTCGTCTTTGCTTGCCCGGAAAAAGTGGTGCGTCCCTGCGCCCGGCTTGCCCGCGTAATAGCGCTCGAGTTGCTGCGTAAGCTTGTCGGCCCACACGTCATCGCGGTCGCTGCACGCAACGAAGCCTTCGTAGGTTGCCTTGCGCGGCTGGTGCCGTGTGGCGGGTCCTGGAGAGGTCAGCCAACCGAACAACTTAGGACTCCCTCAGCGTCGGGTGTCGCCAAGCTAACAGCGGTACGCGAGCGCCTTTCGATCTGACAGTAGCAGTGGGGCTGTTTCCCTTCCAAATCGGCGGGACTCTCGCGCACCGAAGGAAATCTATCATCCGGCATGCATCTGCACAAGCTTTACATCGATCCGAGGCGCGGCGTGTACTTTAACTCTATTCAACAGATAAGTTTCTATACATGAGCATTCCTTTATAGTACTCTCTACGAGGTGGAGTAACTGATATAAGACGTACCCAATGCGTATTGACATCATCGACACGCACCAGGAACTGCTTGATATCAGGGAGAATTGGGAGGCCGTGTATGCGAGCGATCCCGAGGCGCAATTCTTCCTATCCTGGACTTGGATCTCACGCTGGCTGGATGGGGACAGGTCCCAATGGTTCGTTCTCGCCGCCGCGCCCGACAGCTGTTCCGACTATGTGGCGTTCTTTCCGCTGAGACTGCGCACGAGAATGCGCAAGCAGGGCGGCGGCTTTTACAACGAGATTACGCTGGCCGGCCGCGGGCTGTCGGACTACTCCGGCCTCATCACACGGCCTGAATGCGAAGGACAAACAGTCTCTGCGTTCAGCCGCTATCTTCGGCGGGCGAATTGGGCCGCGCTGACATTGGAATTCTTCCGTTCCTCCCCCAACAGACTCGAGCGCCTCTTGCGAAGTTTGCCGGCGAAAGATTTTCGCCGGATCGAAATTCCGGCGGTCAACAAGAGGGACAACGTCAACAATCTCGTTTGTCCGTATATCAGCCTGCCGGACTCCTGGGACGCGTATCTTGCGGGGCTCGGCTCGAACACGCGACAGAAGATGCGCCGCTTTTTGCGGAAGGTCGATGAGGGGCAGGAGTACCGCATCACCGTTGCCAACGCGGACACGATCGACCGCGATCTCGATATTCTCATGAACTTCTGGGCGACGAAATGGGCGCAGCGCAAAGGCGATCGCCTACGCGGGCTGGTGCGGGTCAATCGAAGCATGTTTCGGGACTGCTTCGAAGGCGGGGCTCTGTTTCTTCCCGTCGTGTGGCAAGGAGACAGGCCGCTCGGGGCGCTTGCCACCCTGGTCGACCATCAGAAGAAGGCGTTTCTGTTCTTCCTGGCGGGACGCGACGAAACGGTTCGTACGCCGGTCCCGTCGGGCGTCGCCCTCCATGCCTACAGTTTGCGGCATGCGATCGAGAACGGAATCACGACCTACGACTTTCTGCGCGGCAACGAAGAGTACAAGTACATGTTCGGCGTCGAAGAGGTGTTGCTCCATAACCTCGTCATCACAGCGCCTGGGAATCGAAATCTCGGCGGCAAGCTCGATCCTCGCTGTGTTTCGCGCGTCCTGCAAAAAGCGATGCAACTCCACAAGGCCAACAAGCTCGCCGATGCCGAGCGAGGCTATCGCCAGGTGCTCGACGTGACGCCTCGATCCCCTGCGGCGCTCTATGGCTGCGGGCAGCTCTTGATGCGCAAGAAGGACTATCAGGGAGCAAGGCAAATGTTCCGCAAGCTCATTTCGATCAAGCCGGATGCAGACAATGTGTGGCTCCGACTCGGACTCACCTTCGAGGCGCAGAGTCGTTTTGCGGACGCGGCAAAAACGTACCGCCGGTTTCTCCAGCGCAAACCCTCCAACGCCGCCGCTTACTCGAGGCTCGCTCAGGTACTGCTGGCACTCGGGAAAACGGGGGAGGCCGACTCAGCATTCCAGGCGGCATCGACTCTACAGCAAGAGACAAGCGCTCTCGTCCATTGAGCAGTGACGCGGCTTCGGGAATATCGGCCGGTCACAATTCGCGGAAAGCTCGAGACATGCTGTCCTCGATGGGCTTGAACAGATACTCGAGGAAGGTCCGGTCGGCCGTCTTGATATAGACCTCGACAGGCATTCCGGGCGTGGGTGCGAAGTCCGGGAGTTTCGATGCCTCGATCAGATCCAGCTTGATGCGGGCGATATAGACATCGCTTTGAGCGTTCGATGTGTCCTGTTTGCCTGACACGAGCGAATCCGCGGAGACGTACACGACCTCGCCCGGAATCATCGGCGTGATACGGCGGTTGAGAGCGGAGAGGCGCACCATCGCATGCTGGCCCCGCTTCACGACGTCGATGTCCCGCGGTCTGACTTGTGCCTCGATCAGCAACTCCGCCTGAACCGGAAGGAGCTCCATGATCGGTTTACCCGGCTCGATGACGCCGCCGGGCGTGTGGTACTGGAGCTTCACCACAATCCCTTTGACCGGCGCGGTGATGCTGACGCGTTCGACCACTGCCTTTGCCGCGTTTATGAGTTCGCGTACGTCCTTGAGCTCGGCGGAGACCTTGTGCATCTCCTCCACAGCCGTCTTGACGGTATTGTTCCGGACGCCGGTCACCTGCTCTTTGATGCGTGCGATGCGTTCGCGCGCGTCACCGATTTCCCCAGTCAGCCTACCGATCTCACCCGACAGATTTGCCTTCGCACGTTCCAGGGATAGGACCTCCGGTTTGCGGATGAGCCCCTTCTCGAGCAGACCCTTCTTCCCTTCGAGCTCTTCCTCGACATAGGCCAGCTGCTGGCGGACCGCGGCGAGCTGGAGCTTTCCGCCTTCGACCCGCTGGTTCAAGGCGTCTACGCCTTCCATCAGAGTTGCGACCTCGGTCTTGACGGCATTGCGCCGCGCCGTCAGCGCCTGGCGTTCGCGTTCGAGTATTTCCACGATATCCGGATTGGATTCCTGATCGGCAACTTCCTGCGGGAAAGTCACATCGTCCTGTTCATTCATTTCTGCCTTCAGGCGTGCTTCCTGGGCCATGGCGCGGGCCTTGCGCAGTTCCAAGCGGCGCAGTTCCGTGCGCGGCTCCCGCTCATCCAGGTCGATGAGAACGTCGCCCTTCTCGACCACATCACCTTCGCGAACGCGGATCTCTTTGATCACGCCGCCTTCCAGATGCTGAATAATTTTGTTCTCACCAGTCGCGACGAAGGAGCCGCCCGCAATGATCGCGCCGGCGATAGGAGCGGTTGAAGCCCACGATCCAAAGCCGAGCAAAAATGCGACCATTATGAAAATGCCGAAGATCGTCGCTGCTCGCGTCGATCGGGGAATGCCTGCATACCACTCCTGGGGCACCGGTACCTGACTCATCGCAGCGCTCCTACTCGTCCTCGCGGTCCAAATCGTCCAACTCTTCAGCCTGATAGTTTGCCCCGCCGCCGTTGGCTTCGACCTTCTGTGTTTCGAGCTCCTTGCGCGCTGTGAGCAGCGGAATGATGTCATTGCGGTCGCCGAGCGCTTGGACGGTTCCCTTCTGCAGGATCATGATCTTGTCCACGCTCCTCAGCAGCGACGGCCGCTGGGTAATCGCAATCACCGTTATCTGTTTCTTCTTCGCTAACTCCAGAGCGCGGGCGAGCGCACGCTCTCCGGGCGGATCGAGATTGGAATTCGGCTCATCCAAGACGACGAGCTGCGGGTCTCCGAAGAAGGCGCGGGCAAGGCCGATGCGCTGTTTCTGGCCGCCCGAAAGAGGCGTCCCGTCCATCGAAACCTGAGTCTCGTAGCCTTGGGCGAACTCCGACACCATGGCGTGAACGTCCGCAATCTCGGCTGCGTCGAAGATGGACTCATCGCTCGCGTCCTTACGCATGCGCGCGATGTTTTCCTTTATCGACGCGGGGAAGAGTTGGACGTCCTGCGGGAGATAGCCGACGTTCTCGCCGAGTTGCCGCGGATCCCAGTTGCGCAGATCCATCATGTCGAGGCGGACGTTGCCGGCCGTGGGAAAGATCGAGCCGACAAGCATCTTGCCCAGTGTCGACTTGCCGGTGCCGGACGCGCCGACGATACCTAGGGACTCGCCCGGCTTCAGTTCGAACGAGACACCATTCAGGATCACCTTCTTTGCGGGCTGCGGCACGTAAAGAATGCGATCGACGATCAAATGCCCCTTTGGGCGCGGCAGGCGGAGCCTATCGAAATTCAGCGGCGAGGATTGCAGCAGCTTCCGCACGCGAGCGAAGGCGGATCGTGCTTGCACGAAACTGCGCCAACCTTCGATCGTGCCTTCGATCGGTGACAGGGCGCGGCTGCCGACGATCGACGCCGCGATAATCATGCCGCCCGTCAAATGACCATGCGTTGCGAGGTAGGCACCCCAGCCCAGGATCGCGATCTGGGTGCCGAGGCGCACGAACTTGGACAAGGCGGTCAGCCAAATATTGCGGTCCTGCGCGGACACTTGTGATTTTAGAGACTCTGCCGTCTCGCCGCCCCATATCAAGACGCCCTCGGGGACCATGCCCATGGCGTTCATCACCTGTGCGTTCCGCGCCATGGCGTCGGCCTGCAAGTTGGCCCGCGTACCGAACGCGTTTGCGCGGGCGAAATGCACCGCCGTGAACTTCTGGTTCAGGAGCGCAAGTATAAGCAGGACGATGCCGGTCCCCAGGACGATGAAGCCGAGATGGGGGTGAACCAGAAAGACGACGACGAGATAGATCGGCACCACCGGCATATCGAGCATTGTCAGAAGTACCGGGCCGGTGATGAAGCTGCGCAGGTGCTGCAGCTCCGACAGGATTTGGAACTCACGGCTGGACCCGTTCTGCGAGGACCGGGCCGCTGCGCTCAAGACCGGCGCGCCGAGATTGCTTTCCAGATCGACCGCGACGCGCATGAGGATGGTGCGGCGTGCCAAGTCCAAAAGGACGTGTGCTCCGATTGCGCCGACGACGACGATCGTCAGCATGACGAGCGTGTCCATGCTTTGGCTCGTCAGAACGCGGTCGGATAGATTGAAAAGATAGACCGGGATGGCCAGCACAAGCAGGTTCACCACGAACGAGAACACCGCGACGGTCGCGAGATTGCGCCGGCAGCTGGCAAGGCCCTTCGTGAGGACGCCCCTGAAGTCCAAGCTGGAAACGCGCCCGCCGATCGCGGCACTCCCATTTGCGCCATGGCCATCGGCGCCGTTGACGCCATTGGCGCGAGACTTGATGCCGTCGAAGATGTTGCCGATCGCAGCGCCCTTGCCGTTACCGGTGCCGTTACCGGAAGCGGCCTTGGCGGTGTTGTCTGGTTCGACGTCGGCCGGCGCAGAGTCGATGTCCTCGGCGTCGTCGGTTCCGGCCCCGTTCGTCTTCCCGTTGCGCAGCGGATGTCGATTATCGTTGCCCATGATGCAGGTGTGCCCCTGATGACATGCTAGGTGAGGACATTGCCGAGAACGTCCGAATGAGCCGAATCGTGAACCGGAACGGCTACGGCATCCTCGTCGTGGCCGTCTTCTTCGGGAGGTAAGGTGAAGGCGACGAGCTCATTCGCCAGAACGTCCGGATCCGAGCCCGTGACCGTGTCGTCGTTGCTCGCGATCAGTTCTGTTTGGATGAGCATCTCATCCTCGTAGAGCTCTCCACCGATGTAGTAGTCAGCCGCTGGACCGGTGTGAACGATGGTGGCGAAGTTCCCGAGAGCGTTCTCTCCGGTGGACGCTACTTGCATGGCCGGGTCCTCATGCGCGGCCGCGGGGGGCAGGAGCTGGAGTGCGACATCGGCATCGGCAACGACGTTCTCCTGCTCGATGGCGTTGATGTCATAGACGTCACCGGTGATCAGCAGGATGTTGAACGCAGGATCGCCAAAGTTGGGGATGCCGACGCCGGCCGAAAGATCCAATTCGGTGTCACCGGCATTCAGCTGCGCGATCAAGGCCTCCCAGGCCGGCGTGAGCTCTTGAAAGGACTGGGTTCCCCATTGCTCGATCAACGCCTCGTTCTGCAACCAGTTGGCACCGGCCGTTATGGAAGGGTCAGCCAGACCGTCGCCGTCCCCGAAGGCGTCGTCGTAGCCGAGCACTTTGAGCGTGTCCGGGTCGAGCAGGATGTTCTTCTGATAGATTAGGTTTAGCTCGTGGTAGTCGCCGAGAACGATGACCAGATCGTAATTATCGCCGATGGTCAGGATCTCGGTGAAGTTGCCTTGCTCGTTGGCTCCCATGAGGAGCTGATAGTTGGTCAGGTAATTGTCCTGAACAGAGACGTCGTTGTCGTATAGCCAGTTTGCCTGCGATACCACGCTGACGTCGTAGAGGTCGCCGTCGAGCACATCGACGTACCAGTCGATTCCGGGAAAGATATCGCTCCCGGCAAAGCTCGGAACTCCTGCGTCCGTATCGAGAAAGGTGGCGATGTTGAAGGCCTCGTTGCCATCGCCCTCGATCTGAAAAACGCCGTCGCCAGCATACGTGATGTCGTCGTCGTCGACATAGAGATTGAGCTGAACGATGGCGTCGGTCCTAAAGTAGTCGCCGACGACGACCAGGGTGCCGATCCCATGATTGATATCGAAGATGCCCGCGACATTTGCGGCGAGGTTCGAACCTGCCGTCACGATCTGCCCGGGCACGTCCGTCGGATACGCGCTTTCAGCCTCCCCGTCGTCGCCAAGCCCAACCGGGAATACCGGCAACTCGGCGTCTTCGGGCTGCAGTTCGCCGTTTACGTAGACCCCCGGCTCGACGTCGTTCCGGGTCGTTTCACCGGAGGCTTTCCACTCGGCATCGTATTCACCGGCGAACGATATCAGCGAGCCTGTGTTGAAGGAGACGTCGGATAGCTCCGGAGGCGCCGCGGCGACGGCCTGGTCATGAAGGTCCTGAAGCGTATCCGGGATATCTGGGAACTGAAGCGTCTGGAGCGCTTCCGCCGACCACCCCTCGGGGATCGCGATGTCATTGTCCCACATGACGTTGAGTTGTTGGACTTGAATCAGGTGCTGATCCCCGCCGGTATCGTACGTGACGTTGATTGCCAGTTCGCCGTACTCGATCTCGTACTGTAGAAGCGTGGGGGCGGCGATCAGGAGCGGAGCGCCAGGTGCGGCCAGTTCGTCAGGGAGCGCGTTGTCGATGATCGGATTGATGTCCAGGCGACGCGGCTCCGATTGGAGAGGGTCGGCCGACAGCGGACCGTAACCGACCAAGCCGGGCGGTTCCGACTGCGGATCGACAAATCGAGAGTACGTATGGAATTCGTCGAGGTCGGGCGACTTATAGATTGCGTCGTGCGTGCCCGGGTCGAAATCCCCGCGCGCCCGGTGAGCCATGAACTCATCGTAGGACTCGCGCAATCGGCCCGTCTCATTGCTGAGATGGAAGTGCCCTGCGAACAGGCGGATGATCTCGGTAGCACCGGTGCCCATTTATGCCTCCGCGCCGAACTTCTCTCGGCTCGGCTCTTGGCGCCTCTCTCCAAGTATCCCCGCTGATATCGTTTCTCATTGAGAAAGCCCGCGCGGAGTGTCCGCGCGGGCTCGTTGGTTGGGTTACAGGATCGCGTCCGTTGCGTCGTCACCAACAACCGAGATCTCATTTGAGTTGAACTGGATGTTGGCACCCTGAACGATGTTCTGGGTGAACGCTTCGTTGCTGGCGATTCCATCGGCAGACGCCGTAGCGGCATCGCTGATATTGCCGATTTCGGTCTCGGCGTCGACGTCGTCCATCTTGGCATCGCCGCCATGAGCGAAGGCGCTCTGAGAGAATCCGCCGCCGCCGCCGTCGGAATCGTGATGGCCCCAATCCCACTTCGGATCGGATTTGCCGTCACCGCCGCCGCCGGCCTCGTAGCTGACTTCAGCGCGCTCCACCTTGTCGTTATCGACGAGCGAGTTGACCTGCTGGATATTGAACGCGTTGTCGTTGCCCGCGCCAGAAACGTCCTGCCAGACGTCGTTTGCAAGGGCTTGGACGATGCCTTCGTTGTCCTGCGCGTTGAAGTGCTCGATGTCGATCAGATCGTCGTCAGTCGGCAAGCTGTCGAGGTCTAGGTCAATATCGACATCCACGTCGACCTTGGTCTCGACTTCAGTCTTGACCTCGTTCTTGACCTCGTTCTCGATCTTGTTCTCGACTTCGTTTTCGACCTTATTGTCGACGTCGTTTTCTACCTTGTTCTCTACCTCGTTCTTGTTCTCGTTCTCGTTCTTGTTTTCGTTCTCATTCTTGTTGTCGTTCTTGTTGTCACTTTCCTGGTAGAGAGCCTGGACCGCTAGTTGAGCCTGGCCCTGCGCTTGGCCTTGAGCCTGGCCCTGAAGCTGATCTTGCTTCTGGTCCTGATCCTGTTTCTGATCCTGATCCTGTTTCTGGTCCTGATCAGGGTCGTTGTGCTTGGGGTCGTAGTCACGGAAGCCCATGATGGTCTCCTTGGTCATACAAGGGACGCACCGCGGCTGAGAAACTCGCTGATCTTCTGCGTCGGCGAGCAACGCATATGCGATGACGTCCAGTTTCGGTTCATCATCTGCGGCCCGGACTGCGGGATGGCTCGCTTACGCCAAGACACACCGTCAATCTGCCGCCTGCGGTAATGGGATTGCTCTTCCGGGTCTTTGCCTCCTTCCTCTTGCTCCTTGACCGGAAGTCGCCGATCAAGTCTTCGTTATTAGGAGGAGGAAGAGTAATTATCGCAATGATTTTATGCATACCAAGGATTTTCTAATCCATACCCAGCATACATCTCGGAAATAAATGCAAAATTCGCGTATATTACTAAGCATACCTAAGGCATGTGATATTTCTTACTGACTTGTAATTTTAGGTGATTGCCCATGGTCGGTGCGTAATACTATACGTACCATCCTATATACAACGCGTACCCACTTCTACTGTTGAGCCCAAAGCGGGCGCACGGTAGAGTTGGCCAGGGTGACGTAGCTCACGGTGGTGTCCACCGGGTGGTTGAGCTAGAGGATCGCGAGCGATGTCGCTGGCGTCAGACGCACGTATGAAGAGGCGAGATACACTGGATCTCGGCACGTTCCGCGATGAAGAGGCGGCCTACGAGTTCGTCGAGCGAAGAATCTGGCCCGACGGACCTGTTTGTCCTCATTGCGGCAGCAACCGCCGCATCGGACGTCTGAACGGGGCGAGCACCCGTATCCACACATACAAGTGCTACGACTGCCGGCGTCCCTTCACCGTCAAACTCGGAACGATCTTTCAGGACAGCAAGGTCCCCATGCACAAATGGCTGCAGCTCATCATGCTCAGCCGTGCGCTGGGACCGTCACTGACGTCCTACAAAGCTGCGCAGATACTGGGTGTCACCGCCAAGACCGTGACGGCAATGCTTTCTCGATTGCGCGTACTGGAGCAAAAGCTCCGCCTTCGGGGTCGGACCCGGTAGAGCAGCGCCACTCGCGAGAAGGTCGATTTCCTTTGCTGCCTCCAAGATGTCCCGGCTTTGCCATTTTTGTTACGGGCGTACACTGACGATTATGGCCGTCGCCACAGAATGGTCACAAAAAATATAAACATTTAGGGGTGCTGTTAGTATAGCCTTAAGGTTGTAGGGTAGGGTCGGTTGCGTAAGCCCCGATGGTCGTCATGGCGTACAGTTGCGTAAGGAGTTGCGTCACATGTCGCGCCCAAGGGATATGGCGGGTCAAACGCCGCGAGAGCGTCAGCTCGAAAATTTTCTGACTATTTTGAGAGAGAATGGCAGTCGCGAGCTGACAACAGAGTTTCTTGCGGCCTTCTCCGAAATTGCACCTCCGGTGCACCCAAAGACACCTACAGCGCCCGTGGAATCCGATGACAACGCTTATGTCATCCGGGGGTTCTGGGTTGCAAGTGCATCGGTTGAGGAAGCCCCAGATCGGCAGCGGCGACCCGCGTCAAATGGGAAGCGCCTGTCCTACGGTGGCAGATCCGGATCCTGTTCGAATGGTTCGATGTGGCCCTCAAACAGGTCTGACCAAAGGGCCATTGCCGCGGATCGATCGTAGTTGAGGCCGTGTACCCGAGAGCCAGGTGGAAGGCGATCGGGATGATTAGACACGGAGCGCGTCAGTTCTTCCATGAAGCGGCTGGCGTTGAGACAGCCGTGACTGAATTTCCGGTCGTGCCCGCTGCTGAGCAAGCAGATCTCTTCTCCGATCAAATGGCTCGGAAATCCTGTCACGTCCCGCCACGCTTCGAGTTGAACGAGGCCCGCGCTTTGAGAATCGAGGCGCCCCGTCGTGTATTCAGCGACCAAGGAGATCAGCATGCTCATGAAGCCGACCATGTAGGGGTCCAACCAAACTTGCTCCGTCAGTTTCGAGGAAAGTCGTCTCTGACTCTCCTCGACGAATGGTGAGATCAAAGCGACGGTTGCCTTGCGTGCGCGGCGGACCTTCAGAAGTCCAAACATGGCATCACCCCTCGTCGGAAGGGGATCGACACTGGCGTTGGATCGTCATTTTCGCGCGTTCACGGATCAATTGCGAGTCTTTCCCATGGTTTCACGATTGCCGCCGAAACCCGACTTCGAATCGATCGAGACGGCCGCGCTCGCGTCTGCCGACCGCCGGACAATGCTTCTCGCACTGATCGGGAATCTCTCGTTCAGCTGGTCCAACAACGAGAGCATGTTCATCTATGTGCTGATGCTTCTGCTCGATACGGACGAAATATCGGCGGCAATCGTGTTCTCGACGCTCAACACCACGCGGGCGAGACTTGATCTGATACAGCGATTGGCGCTCATCCGAATTGGTCAGCCCGAAGTCCGGGAGGAGCTCGATGACCTGATCGAGCGATTCACGGTAGCCACACGGCTGCGCAACGAGTTCAACCACGCGATGTTCATGCTCAACGAGCAAGGCGACATAACGCACACGCAGTCTTTGCGCATCGTGGAGCGGCGAGGCCAGTTCAAGTTCGGGGAGACCCGCAAAGTCGACCAGGCGCGCATCGACGAAATGTCCGCTGCAATTCACGATCTGCGAGACCTGAACAGAGACCTTTGGGATTTTCTCCCTCGCTTGCAAGCGAGCGTGCCGGCACGCGCGGGGCCTGAACGATGAGACGGCATCGCTTGGGAAGTAGAGGCCGTGAAAAATGTGGGAGGTTTTTGCCATGACGGCCAGACCAGCAGCTCAAATAGTGGACGATCCATCTGTCACGGAGATCTACGTCAACAAGCTCATTAGTGCGGCCTTTGACGGCGCTTCTGTCAGTTTGACCTTTGGCGTGGCGCGTGTCCTGCCTACCGGCAATCCGGACGCAGGGGCGGTGGAGGGGACTGGAGCGGCGAATATCCACGTCACTTCGAGACTTGCCCTGTCCCCCGCTGCCGCCGCGGACCTGACGAAAAGCCTGGGGAAGATGCTCAACACCCTCAAGGAGATGGCAGACAAGAGGTTAGAGGAGCAGCAGCCGAATTAGTCTTCGGTGCTGCGAATGTGCGTTGCCTATCGCAGCCAATCGGCGCAGAGGAAGGTCACCGCCGCGAGCGCCGCCGCCGACGGCACGGTTATGACCCAGGCGGCGACAATGCCGAAAAAGTGCGAGCGCCGTACGAGCTTTCGGTGCTTCAATTCTTCCGGTGCCAGAGCGCGGGGGCGCCCCTTGTTGTGCATGCGATGCGTCCTGACATAGGCCCGCCGCCGCCTGCTGCGCGCAGTGTACTGCTCACGAAAGAACCCGACGCCGAACACCGCGCCGACAACGATGTGCGTGGTCGATACCGGCAGGCCGAGTTGCGAGGCGACCAACACCGTGAGCGCCGCTGAGAGCGCGACGCAGAACGCGCGCATCGGATTCATCTTGGTGATCTGATCGCCCACAATGCGGACGATGCGGGGACCGAACAGGAATAGTCCAAGACTGATGCCGGCCCCGCCAATCACCATGACCCAGATCGGTACGCCGACCGTGCTGGACAGCGTACCTGTCGTGGCGCTGCTGACGATTGCCGCGAGGGGGCCGACCGCGTTGGCGACGTCGTTGGAGCCGTGCGCGAATGAGAGAAGTGCCGCGGAGCAGATCAAAGGCAGGTGAAAGAGCTTCCGCAGGCTCTGGTTGCGGTTCTCCATGCCCTCCGACTGCCTGCGGACCCAGGGCCTCGCCGCAAGATAGGCTGCGGCGTAGATGAGGATCGCGATTCCCGCGATCGCGGGCAGTCCCGGTTTCCAGACGTGCTTCAGGCCCTTCATGACGAGATAGGCCCCAAACGCCGCCGACATGATCCCAACCAGGACCGGCACCCACCGCCGCGCCGCGGTGATCTTGTCCTCCTGGTAAATCAGGTTGATCTTGATGAAGGCCAGGAACGCGGCGGCGATCACGCCGCCGATCAGGGGTGAGGTGAGCCAACTCAGGGCGATGGACCCCATCACGAACCAATCGACAGCGTCGGCGCCAACGGCCGCTAAGCCTGCGCCCAGCACGCCGCCGACGATCGAATGCGTCGTGGATACCGGCGCGCCAAGATAGGTGGCGAGATGGACCCATAGCGCCGACGCCAAGAGCGCGGACATCATGATCCAAACGAAAATCTCGCTGCTGGGAACGAGGTTTGGATCGATGATCCCTTTGGAAATAGTCTGGACAACGCTGCCGCCGGCGATCATGGCGCCGGCAAACTCGAAGATCGCAGCGATGACAAGCGCGCCGGTCATGGTGAGGGCGCGCGCGCCCACCGCCGGACCGACGTTATTGGCGACATCGTTGGCGCCAATCGTCAGCGCCATGTAGCCACCGATGATGGCCGCTGCGATAATCAGTACGCTGCCGGCCGCGGCCCCGGCCTGGAAGCTGGAAAAAATGCCCGCGACGGCGAGAAAAAGAATAGCAATTCCAACGGAAGGCCAGGCGCGGGATACCGCGCGGGTCGCTTCTTCCAATTGCTCGATTTTCTGGAGGTCTTTGTCGAGAGACGGCTTCTTGGTGCTGCCCAAGCCGACCTCTGATTCATCGCCGTTCTGCACTGGCATAAGGTGCGTGCCCCCCGCTTTCCTATGCGAGGTCATATGAAGTTTCTGCCGGACTCACAAGCTTATGACAGCGATATGACAGCGACGGCTCTTCCGCGGATGCCAGCTTGAGTAGTCAGAGGGGGAGAGGGTGCTTGCGGCCCGCCCGTCGTCCAGGCGCCGTGCACCTCGGGACGACGCGGCCCGTTGGTCAGTTTTTGGCCGGACGGGGAGCTGCAAAACCCAACCGGCTCGTGAGCGCGCTCAATCTGCGAAGATGGCCTACGCCTAACTAATTCCGTTTCTTTCCGAGCCGCCTCACCGCGGCGATCTCGCGTGCCCACTCGTTGAACGGGCGTGCCGGCGTTCCGCCCATCCGGGCCCCTTTCGGCACATCGTCCTTTACGTGGGCCATGCCGGCAATCAGTGCCCCGTCGCCGATCTTTACGTGTTCCACCACGCCGGATTGGGCGCCCAGGATGACGAAGTCGCCGAGTACGGCCGACCCTGCAATGCCCGTTTGAGACACAATAATGCAGTGGCGGCCGATCACCACGTTGTGGGCGATCTGAACGAGGTTATCGATCTTGGTTCCTTCACCGATCTTCGTGTCCGTGAGGAACCCGCGATCGACAGTCGAATTGGCACCAAGGTCGACGCCATCGCCAATGATTACCCGTCCTATTTGTGGGATCTTGAAATGCCCTTCCGGGCTCATGACGTAGCCGAAGCCATCCTGCCCGACGCGGGAACCAGCATGAAGCGTGACCCTATCGCCAACCAGGGCATGGGTTACGGAGGCCCCGGGACCCACAAAGCAGTCTGCTCCAATGAATACGCGGTAGCCAACCACGGCGCCTGCGGCAATCGTGGTGCGGTCACCGATCTTCGCCTCGCGCCCGACAATGGCGCCGGGCCCTATAGTGACGCCTTCGCCAATCTTGGCGGTCGGGTGTACCAGCGGGCCGCCGATGGTTGCGTGCGGCGAGTCCGCCTCGGGTTGGAGCGACGAGGGATAGAGAACCCCAATCGCCATGGCGAAGGCGCGGTGCGGCGCGTCCGTGATGATCGGGACGACATTTGCCGGAATGAGACGGACGTCGGAGGGTTTGATGAGGCACGCCCGCGCCTTCGTGGCGCAGAGAGCCTTGGCGTATTTGGGGCCGGTACAAAATGTGAGATGCGTGGCGGCGGCGTCGTTCAACGCGCGCAGGTCATCGATTTCAGTCAGGCCATCGTCCGCACAATTCAACTCAGCGCCGACCGCGTCGGCAATGTGTCTGAGTGAGACAGGGGTCCCGCGGTCAAAAAAGCCAGGATGTTCCACGGTTCCTCCAAGACTGAGTTCGAAACTGCAACGGGCCAAACATGGGCGGTTCTGCCAGGACGAAAGGAGCCGTTGGCCGCCTTTCGGGCTGGGACAACCGCAACGGTATGCTGTTTCGGGTTAGGGTTCCCCTGCGTCGGTAGGGGCGTGGGAGTCCGGGTCGGTCTCACCGCTACGCTCCGCTTGGCGCTTGGCCGTCTCTTCCTCGAGCCGCTTGAGCTTTTCCTGCTTCTTCAGGTGCTTGGCCCGCTCTCGTTCGGCTTTCTGAAAATTGTAGTTCGGCTTGGCCATCTGCACCTCGGTGTCGTTATTGAACGGCGATCACGTTTGCTTCGACCGGCGCGCTCTGACGCGCTTGGCCGGCGCAGGCTTGAGCGCCGCCTCTTCCCTCTCGGCGGCTTCCTTCGCAAGTCGAAGTTCGCGCAAGCGGGCGGTCTTTGTGGCGGTTGCCTGGCGCTCCCGTTCTTGATCGCGCATCAGGTTGTCATGGCGCTGTTGGCTCTGGCTGCGAACCAACTCGGCACTACGCTTGGCTGCCGTCATGCGCGCGGCAAGTGACGTTCTCATGTCAGGCCTTTGGTTCGGTTCGCCATCCAATGGACGGGTTGGAGTAAAGCTAACGAGCCGCCCCCGAAGGGACGGCTCTAATTCATCAAGGCGTTAGTCTAAAAAGACTACGCGGCCTCAATGGTGCTCACAGCGGTTTTGCCGCTGCGGCGATCGATCTCGGTGTCGAACTTGACACTCTGACCTTCGGCCAGGTGCGCAATGCCGGCGCGCTCCAGCGCAGTAGCGTGCACGAACACGTCATTGCCGCCATCGGCCGGTGCAATAAAGCCGAAGCCACGAGTGGAGTTGTAAAATTTAACGGTTCCCGTATTCATCGGGGTTCCTTTCGTCCAAGTGTATGTAGTCGTGCCTGAAGACGCGCCGAAGCGCGACTCGAAGCGAGATTGTCGATGTTTGGGAGGGTCTGAAACGCGCGCTTGTGCGCTACGGCCAATGGTCCGGCCAAATGTCGATTTCTCTATATAGGCGCATTTGGTGAAAACCACAAGGTTTCGCGAGCGGGGCCTTCCTGTGTAACTGCCGCGTTAAATCAACGCGGAAGTCGGACACGGCCAATCTGATGTCCCAAACGTGCGTCCGGCAGACCGGACTGGCACCTGGATGCTGCGATCTTCAAGCCTGGCAATCGTCAAGCGGCCGCTCTTGAGCCGACAAGCGTTGTCCTCGTACCGCTTCATCTCGGGGTTGGCGAACATCACTGAATCGGATTATCGTCCACGCGATCAATCCAGACATTGAAGTCAACCAGCTCATGTTGTCCGAAGCTGTGTGTCAACGGCACGTCAGCCGCGTCACGCCCTTTTGCGATGAGGATTCGGCCCAAGCGGACGTCGTTGTTGCGCGGGTCGAATACCCACCACCGCCCCCCGAGGTAGACTTCCATCCAGGCAGCAAAGTCCATCGGCGCATAGGGCGGTGGTTGTCCGATGTCGCTGACATATCCGGTGCAGTACCGCGCCGGTATGTTGAGGCAGCGGCACAGGGTGATCGCGAGATGCGTGAAGTCGCGGCATACGCCAACTCTTTCCTTCATCGTTTCCACCGCGGTGCGCGTGGCGCGGGAAAACTCGTACCCAAAGCGGATACGATCATGCACGAAATCGCAGACCGCCTGTACGCGTGCCCAGCCGAGAGGCTCCTGGCCAAACTGCTGCCATGCGAAGTCGGACAGAATATCAGTTTCGCAATAGCGGCTCGCCAAGAGGAAGGTCAGCACCTCACCCGGCAACCGTTCGACGGTGTGCTGCTCGGCGGTTGTGTCCTTTTCGTCGGGCAAGCCGGCATCGCGAATGACGGTGTCGGTCGAGACGCAAAATTCACCGGCAGGGGCGGTCAGCCGATTGCACCAATTGCCGAACCCGTCCCGATAGCTTTCGATGGGCACTGCGGGGATGGTGGTGAGCAGATCAGGCCGCTCAAGGTCGCTCGTGCGCGAATAATGCACGCTCAAAAGCAGAATCATCGGTGTAGGCGCAGCTAGCCGGTAGCTGAGACGGCAACCCAGTCGCAGGCGCATGATTCTCTTCCAATTGGAGGAACGGGCAGATGTGGCGGCATGCAAGTCTAACGTACTTCGTCCGCTCGCGCCGCCTTGTAACGTAGGGTCTCCCGCTGACGTCTTTTGGTCAAGGGGTAGCCGACGGGCTACGCGAACTGTGCAGATTTGTCCGACGGCAAGAGGGGCGCCGCGAGTGGGTCTCGCCCAGGCGCGGGTTTGCCTGCTTAGCGCTCGCCGTGTCCGCGAAGCCTAGCGGCTACCTCGAGTGCGACGAGCCGTGCGATCATGACGGCGACGTAGAGCGTCCCGCAAGCCGCCTCCAGGCCCGCCAACGGCCTGGCGGGGCCCGATACGGCAACGATGTCCCCATATCCCACGGTGGTCAGGGTCACGAGGCTGAAATAGATGAGAGCGTCGCTAAGGTTCGTGCGACCGGTCTCGGCGGGAATTCCGGAGAACGACCCGGGGTTTATGTGTTCGATGATGCCGTAGAGATACGCGAACGCGACGGCCAAGAGTAGATAGGCGACAACGGCACCCATGATCGTATTGGCGTCGACGTCGCGCCGCCGGGCCAGCTCGCCGAAGATCAGCGCGATGCTGAGTGCGAACCAGAATAGGGTTACCGTGGCCGACGTCACTTGCAGCCAGGGCGCCCCCGTTAGGAGCGCTGCCCAGCGCGTGACGAGGGCCGCCAGCGTCAAGCAAAGATAGACCCACCGCGTGCTGTCTCCCGACGCCAGCCAATATGCCCCGGCGATGAAGACGACGTTGAACAGCAATTCGATGGCGAAGGCCGTGGCGGGACTTGTGGCGATCGGCGCAATGACGATCAATAGGCATAAGACGAGTAGCAAGACGCCGAAGTTCGGCACTTTCTTCACGCGCATCGGAGGCCTCCTCTCGTTGTGAGGGCGGCCGTGAGCCGCGCCGTCGAACACTCCCTCGGTGGAATCAGGGAAAGCATAGCCGTGGCGCCGCCGCCAACAAAAAAGCCGGCTCGCGAAGAGCCGGCTTTTGCCTGCAGAATTGTCACGATTCCCTAGCGATGAAGCTTTCGTTCCTCTGCATGACGCGCGGGGGGCGGCCGACTCCGCGAAAGAGAGCGCTTCGCCTGACTTATTGCCTCGCCTTGTTGACGAACTCCTCCACCACGTTCGACATGTCAAAGGACTTGCCGCCTTGCACAGGCGGGTATTCCGCAAGGGTCTGCAGATGCTGAGCCATCAACTCGCCCATGGGCTGTATCAACCAAGACACCTTCTGCATGAGGTGGCCGTAGGAGTCCTTGCTGAAATAGGATTCGAACGGGTCCATGCGGATGTTGAAAACAAGCGGAACCGTTCGGGGGATGACGTTTGCGTAGTAGTCTTCCTTGGTCGAGAAGTGGAACTTCCACGGACCCATGCGGACGGCCATCAGCTTGCTCTCGTAGTAGTAGAAGATGTGGGTTCTGGCTGACTTGGGCGACTTGCCGGTCCAGTAGTCTAGGTTGTTGACCCCATCGATGTATTGCTTCTTCTCGGCTTCCATCTGTTCGACGATGTCCGGCACTCCAGCGGCCGCCGCGAAGCTCGTGAACATGTCCTGGTGACCCTGGATGCCGTTCAGCACCTGCCCGGACTCGATGGTGCCCGGCCAGCGCAGCATCGAAATCACGCGGACGCCGCCTTCGTAGGTCGTCATCTTCTCGCCGCGGAACGGCGTGGTCGCCCCGTGTGGCCATGACGAATGCTCGGGCCCATTGTCGGTGGAGTACCAGACGATGGTGTTGTCATCGAGCCCTTGTTGCTTGAGGTAGTCGAGCACGAGGCCGATATCGTGGTCGTGCTGCAGCATCCCGCTGCCGTGATAATCGGCTTCGCTCGTGTACTCCTCGGCCGCGTAACGCCATTTGTCGTTCAGCCGCGTGTAGAGGTGCATCCGGCTGGTGTTCAGCCAGATGAAGAATGGCTTTCCTTCCTCTTTCGACTTCGTCATGAAATCGAGCGCTTTGGGAATGACCTCCCCTTCGTCGAAGTTCTTCATGCGCTCCTGTGTCAGAGGGCCGGTGTCCTCGATGGTCTGCTTACCGACGCGGCCAAAGCGGGGATCTTCGGTCGGGTCGTCCGTATCGGTTGCAAATGAGTGAATGACTCCGCGGGTCCCGAACTTTGCCTCGTAGTCTTCGAGGTTGCCGGCATAAGCCTCGCCGAAACGCTGGTAGTCGCGCTGCTCGGCCTCCTCCTGCGTATTGAGATGGTAGAGGTTGCCGAAGAACTCATCGAAGCCGTGGGCCGTCGGCAGGTGCTCGTTCCGGTCGCCCAGATGGTTCTTGCCGAAATGACCGGTTCTGTAGCCGGCGTTCTTGAGGACTCTAGCGAGGCTCGGTGACGCCGCCTGCAAACCGAGCGCGTCACCGGGTTGCCCGACCGTAGTCATGCCTGAGCGGATTGGGTACTGCCCGGTGATGAAGGCTGCCCGGCCAGCCGTGCACGAGGGCTGGGCGTAGTGGTCGGTGAACTTGATGCCCTCGTTGCCGATCTTATCGATGTTTGGCGTGGTGTACCCCATCGTTCCCATGCCGTAGGCGCTCACGTTCTGCCAACCGATGTCGTCGCCCCAAATGACGAGAATGTTGGGCTTGCCGCTCGACGCGCTACTGTCTTGTGCCCATGCTGCTCCCGATGCGGCAAACGCCGCCAGGAGCAAAACCGCTCCAGTCTTAAAGAACCTCATCACTATCCTCCCGGCGCCGGCGCAGCGTGCTCGTACTTCCATTTGATTGGATTTGACGCGCCTGTCTCAGGATCATGACATCACCACCGGCCGACAATCTACAGACGGAAATTTCTATCGAGACAGGGCTTCGCAGCCGTGTTTCGTCGCCGCCGAGTGGAGGGCAGGGCCGACAACGGTGCCCCGGCGGCGATGCCTACTAAGGCGTTTGCGCGATCGCCGGTGCTAGTCGTGAGCAGCGAACACGCTGCAACTGGTAATAACGCGTTCGGGACGAGAATGGGGGCAGTTCGGAGCTTTTCTCATTTTTGGCATCCTCGTTCATCCGCGCTCGATCCACCAGGAGTCGTACGAGCGCTGAGACGCATACAGATGAAATGTCGCCTGCGTTGATGGGAATCAACTGTCGGCGACGTCCGACTGCAGTAAAATTCTATTGCGGCTCGACGCCGCCAAAGGAGGAGGAAACACCGTGTCTATTACCACTCTCGTTAGGGGTCTGCTCGGGGCGGGGATGGCAGCGTGCGCGCTGTTCCTCCCAAGGCTCGTCCGACTCCGGGTCGGAGCGATCAAGAAAAACGTTGTTGGGAGATCCCGATGGCTGACTATGTCGCCCAAGCGCAACTCGCGAATGAACTTCGGAAGCATGGCATCGACCCTGGGCGTTTGCCGCCGGAATGCCTGCAAGATTTTGTCGCCAAAGCTGAGAGTGTCGCCGACCTGACCCGAGCTTCGCATGGGTCAGCCTCGGAAGCCCTCAGCGACCACCTTTTCGGCATGGCGGCGCTCATTGCGCAAACCCTGAAGGGCGAAGCACCAGCCGAAAATTTTGCGAGGGAAATCCTGTCGCGGCACGGAGTTGCCGTCCGACCCAAGATGGACGCGATGCCGCCGTCGGAAACTGACTGATTTGGTGGCGATTTTCGTCGCACTGCAGTCTGCGTTGCGCCGTTTCCCCGCATCAGTCCGAACGGCGTTGGCGCAAGCGGAAGGCCCGGTTCACATGGGAGCCGGGCCTTCACGCTTCACAATTGATAAAGTGTCCGTAGGCGGTTCAAACGCGTACCGCATCTCCACATCGCCTCGAAGTACGCGATGGCAACTTGCCGAAGGAGGTCCAAGTTGAATTGGTGGACACATTTACTTCGAGACGAACGTCTCGCCCATTCCTCCCCCGAGATGCTGAGCTTCGAGGAGCTTGTGACCTTGCAGGCCACCTTGCTGGGCAAAATGATGCTGGTGAACGGCGCGCTTCATAGGCGGTATACGGAGCTGTTGGACTCGTCCGATCTCGTTTCATCCAACAAAGAGGCTCGCGATGTTCTCGCAAAGGCTTCCAAACACATCGACGAGCTAAATCGCATCATGCGCGATGAGCTGGCATTCATTCTCAGCGAGAAGCACCGAAGTGCAGACGACGACGATTGATCGCGTGGCAGTGTCCATGGGGCTGCCTTCAACGGACCGGCGGCTGGTGACAGCGCGTCATTGAGCCCATGGACGATCGATGGGCGCACGGTTCGGGGCGGCAACAAAAAAGCCGGCTCCCGAAGGACCGGCTTATTGCGTGAGACTTGAGTCCCGAATTCTACTTGATGAAGCCTTCGTACTTCTTCTTGAAGCGCGAGAGGCGACCGCCACGGTCGATCAGGTGCTGACCGCCACCGGTCCAGGCCGGGTGGGTCTTGGGATCGATGTCCAGCTTCAGCGTGTCACCCTCGGCGCCATAGGTCGAGTAGGTGACGAACTCCGTGCCGTCCGTCATGACCACCTTGATCTGGTGGTAATCGGGGTGAATGTCCTTTTTCATGGCTCAAAACCTTGTTTGCTCGGGCCGCCCCTGCGTGCCGGGCAGCTCCGCGTCGCGTCGTTGATCTAGCGGAATTGGCCGCAGCCTATAGCGCGGAACCGCCGGTAGGGCAAGCATCTGCGCATCCACGAAGATCGCGCCATCGTGACTGGAATCCGGTAAAACCGGGCCCTAATACCGGATTGCCGGGGCGGCCTTTGGAACCAGAGGGAATAAGATGGACCAGACGGAGGATCGTTTCGCGGACGTGAAGCAGCTTGCTTTGCGGGCCTCCGCGATTTCAATGGGGTTTGTCTTCCTGTCCGCCGCCTGGCGGCGCTTCTACAACGCGCCGGCGAAGCTCGACATCGATAGCGCCAAGGACGTGGCGAACAAGCTCGTGGCGGCGGCGCCGGGCTCGCCGATTGAGAGCGTGGTCCATTTCGTGCTGGCGCGGCCGGGGCTGGCCGAGTTCGCCACGTATGCGATGACGATCGGCGAGGCGCTCGCGGGGCTGGGGCTCATTTTCGGGTTCCTGACGCGCCTTTCGGCCGTCGGCGCGGCCCTTCTGAATATCGCGCTCATGCTCATCTTCGGCTGGCAGGGCTTCGAATGCCTCGACGAGTGGACCATGGCCGCGCTGGGCTTCGCGATCTCGGTGAGCGTCATGCTATACGGGCCCGGTTCATTCGCCCTCGACAATCTGTTCGGCATCGATCCGTTGCGGGGTGTCTTCACCAAGGGCGTGGCCATTGCGCTGACCGCCGCGTCGGTCATCTTCACGGTCGGGTTCTACGACTACTACTTCGGAATCGCCCAGTTGGAGCGGCGCACCGATGTCGAGGCCTACCGGATTGTGGCCGAGCCGGCCCCGCTGCCGGACGCGGCCGTCCTCTACGTAAACGCGGGCGCCTCGACCAACGGCGCCTATGTGCGCAGCATCACCTTCAAGCTCGGCAACGGGGAGACGGTCACCCAGAGCGCTGAGGAGATCGATGTCCTCAAGAGCTATTTCGAGCCTTGGTCCCGGTCCGGCGTGCTGACCGACGGCGTCTTGCGGCTGCGGCTCGGGTCCAAGACGGAGATCCGCCTGCCCAAGGGGGCCAAGTCCGCGACGATCGACCTGATCGACAATGCCGACCAGGACGTGGTTTTTGCCGAGCCAGCGGTGCAATAGGCGCGGTTTCGCGGCCGTTTTGACCGCCGAGCCGATGCATGCGGCTTAACTTTGCCCTTATGTCCCGGGGATTTGGGGTGTATCTGGGGCTTTGCGCGCGGTGACAAGCCGCTTAAAGTCGCCCCGAACCGGCGCCATTTCGGACGCCGGACCAAAGTTCTGCTGGGTAGTTCTGTTGCAACCTGTTCCGTTGAAGCCCGCGGGGACGCCCGCGCCATCCTCCGACCCGACGTCCGTGGAAACCCCCTTGGAGCCCGAAGAGACCGGGAAGCCGAAGCGCGTTTCCCTGCGGCCCCTGGGGCGGCTCAAACCTTATCTTCTGCGCCACAAGGGCATGCTCTTGGCCGCGCTCGTCTCCCTCGTCGTTGCGGCGGGGGCGATGCTGGCGCTGCCACTGGCGCTGCGCCGGATGATCGATCTCGGCTTTTCGGGCATCGAGCCCGAGCTGGTGGACGTCTATTTCGGCACGTTGGTCGGTGTCGGCGCGCTGCTCGCGATCGCAAGTGCGGCGCGCTTCTACTGCGTGAACTGGCTCGGCGAGCGCGTCGTGGCCGACATCCGCACCGATGTCTTCAAGCATCTCACGGGCCTCAGCCCCGCCTTCTACGAAGTGTCCCACTCCGGTGAAGTGATGTCGCGGCTGACGGCGGACACGACCCAGGTCAAGGCCGCTGCCGGCACCGCCGTGTCCCAGGCGATGCGGAACCTACTGCTCGTCGTCGGATCCGTCGTCATGATGATCGTGACGAGCCCCAAACTATCGCTGGCGGTACTCATCGCCATTCCGCTGATCGTGCTGCCGCTCGTCGCCTATGGCCGGTCCGTGCGCGCCCGCTCGCGCTACGCCCAGGACACCTTGGCCGAAGCGTCGGCTTATGCCAGCGAAAGCCTCGGCCAGGTGAAAGTGCTTCAGGCCTTCACCAATGAGCGCGCCGCCACGAGCCGCTTCCGCCGCGCTATGGACCGAGCCTTCGAGGCGGCCAACGACCGTGCCAAGGCGCGCGCCGGGCTGACGGCGATCGCCATGTTCCTGGTGTTTTTGTCCGTCGTGGGCGTTTTGTGGTACGGCGCGCAGGATGTCCTCTCCGGGTCGATGACCGGGGGCACGCTCGGTCAGTTCGTGCTGTATGCGGTCTTCGCCGCCGCCGCTGTCGGCGGGCTCAGCGACGTCTGGGGCGAGGTTGCGCAGGCAGCGGGCGCCGCCGAACGGCTCGGCGAATTGCTCGAGGCGGAATCCGAGATCCAGTCGCCGCCCCATCCGACGCCGATGCCCGAACCCGGGCGCGGCGAGATCGCCTTTGACGACGTGTCGTTTACCTACCCGCTGCGGCCCGATATTGCGGCCTTGGACAGCGTGAGCTTTACGGTCAAGCCGGGCGAGCGCGTCGCCCTTGTCGGGCCGTCCGGCGCGGGCAAGACAACGATCTTCGCGCTGCTCTTGCGTTTCTACGATCCGAAATCGGGCACGGTCCGCTTGGACGACGTGCCGGTGGACATGGCCGACTTGAACGCTCTGCGCTCGCGCTTCGCCATGGTGCCGCAGGAGACGGCGCTCTTCGCTGATACGGTTGCCGCCAATATCGCCTATGGCGCCGACACCGCGACGCGGGCGCAAGTCGAGGCGGCCGCGAAAGCCGCGTTCGCGCACGACTTCATCACCGAATTGCCGGAGGGCTACGAAACGCAGCTCGGGGAGGGCGGTGTCACGTTGTCGGGCGGCCAGCGTCAGCGCATTGCCATCGCACGCGCGGTGCTGCGCGACGCGCCGATCCTTCTGCTGGACGAAGCGACGAGTGCGCTCGACACCACCAACGAAACACTGGTGCAGAAGGCGCTGGACAAGGTGATGGACGGCCGCACGACGCTGGTCATCGCCCACCGGCTTTCCACGGTCGTGAATGCCGACCGCATTCTGGTCTTCGACCGGGGCGCGCTCGTGGAGGAGGGCACCCACCAGCAGCTGATCGCGAAGAGCGGGCTGTACGCGCGTCTCGCCTCGCTGCAATTTGCGCCGGACGCCGCCGAGTAGACCTACCGTTCCGTCAGCTTGAGTTCGATGCGGCGGTTGCGGGCAAGCGCCGCCGGGCTGTTGCCGCTGTCGATCGGCTGGAATTCACCGAAGCCGGCGGCGACGAGATGCTCGGGTGCGATGCCGCGCGCCATGAGATAGCGTACCACCGAGATGGCGCGCGCCGCCGACAGTTCCCAGTTCGAGGGGAAGGTGGACGAGGCGATCGGCGTGATGTCCGTATGCCCGTCCACGCGCATGACCCAGGGTATGTCGGCGGGAATGTTGCCCTCGATCTCTTTCAATGCCGTGGCGAGATTGTTGAGCTGGCCATAGGCGCTCGGCTTCAGCGTGGCCGAGCCTGGATCGAACAGCACATCGGAGGGGAAGACAAAGCGGTCGCCGACGATCCTGAAGTCCTTGCGCTGACCCAGCGTCTTGCGCAACTCGCCGAAGAAGTTCGACCGGTATTGCGCCAGCTCGCGCGCTTTCTTGGCGAGCGCCACGTTGAGGCGTTGCCCGAGATCGGCAATCCTTTCCTGGCTTTCCTTGTCCTTGGCCTCCGAGGCTTCCAACGCCTCGTTCAGCGCGGCGAGCTGAAGGCGCAAGGCGGCGAGTTGCTGATTCAGGAGCTCGACCTTGGCGAGCGCGTCATTGGTGATGTTGCGCTGCTCGTCGAGCTGGGTGCCGAGCGCGGCGATGCGCCCTTCCGCATCGGTCGAGGCGCCGCTGGCATCGCCGAGCAGGCCGGTGAGGCGCTTGTTCTGGGCCTGGGTATCGAGAAGCGTCGCCTGCAGCGCGGCGAGATTATCCTCGGCGGATTCTTTCTGCGAGCGCTCCAGCGCGAGAAGCTCCGTCAACTCAGCAAGCTGCCGGTTGAGACGCGACAGCATCGTGTCCTTGCCGCTCGACGCCTGGGTGATGATGTAGTTCGTCACCATGAAGAGCGACATCAGGAAGATCACCACGAGCAGCAGCGTGGAGAGCATGTCCACGAAGCCCGGCCAGAGATTGGTCTGATACTGGCCGCGGCGGCCGCGGGCGAGAGCCATCTATCCTCTCCTCGCGTGCATGAGTTGCTCCATCGTGCTCATTGGCCGGTGGGCGCCTTGGGCTTGGCCGCGACCTGGCGCAGCACGGTGGCGATCTCCTGCTGCTGCTGAGCCTGCTCGTCGGCCCATTCCCGCACCACTTTCTGCTCGGCGCGCATCTGGCGGATCAGCTTGTCGACGCCTTGGGCGAGGTCCTGCACGGCAGCTTCGGTCTGCCCACCCTGGCCGACCCGATCGCCGAGGTCCGAAATCGAACGCTGCATGTCCATCAGCGCGTAGCGCAACTGCGGCGGCACGCTGTCGCCCGGATCGGTGGTCTGGAGCTCGGTGACGTTGGCGAGCCAGTCCTCGAGCTCGTTGTAGAAGCGGCTTTGGGCATGGCCGGCCTGCAGATCGAGGAAGCCGAGAATGAGCGAGCCGGCGAGGCCGAACAGCGAGGACGAGAAGGCGATGCCCATGCCGGAGAGCGGCCCGGCGAGGCCTTCCTTCAGCTGGTCGAACAGCATCACGCTTTCGCCGCCGCTGGTGTCCAGCGCCCCGATCGTGTTGCCCACGGAACTGACGGTCGTCAGAAGGCCCCAGAACGTGCCGAGCAGACCGAGAAACACGAGGAGCCCAACGAGGTAGCGCGTGGTCTCCCGCTGTTCGTCGAGACGAGAGGCGACCGAATCGAGGAGCGTCCGCGCCGACCCGGTCTCGAGGCTCAAATGCCCGGTCGTGTCGCGCAGCATAGTCGCCATGGGCAGGAGCAGCACGGGCGGGTTGGTCTTGGTCGTGCTCGCATCCGTAATGCTGAAATTGTTGACCCAGTTGATTTCCCGGTAAAGCCGCAGCACCTGGCGGAAGGCGTAGACGCAGCCCACGATCAGGACGCCGATGATGAGGCCGTTCAGACCCGGATTGGCCATGAAGCTGGTGCGGAGCTGGCCGGTCTGACCATCGAGGATGATCGCGAGTAGGACGGCCAGAACCAGAAACAGCGACATGCGCCAGAGGAAGATCTGCGGGCGCGAAAGCTTAGTCCGATAGGTCTTGCGTGCCATAGTTCAGTGATGAGGTCCGTAATGGGGTCCGTGCTTGGGTCTTTGCGGGAGTCCGTTCATGGTCTCCAGCGATGCATCCTATGCTCGAAAGGCTCGCGCGATTCGCGCAAGTTTCACTCAAACCCAAGAGTACGCGATTAGTTTGACAGGCAAAACGGCAAGCTAAAGGCGGAGTTCCGCCCGGCAGGCACGGCAATTCTACATGCCGGGAGGCTTGGCGCCCTGCTAACCGGCCTTCGCAGGCGAGGCGGCCGATGCGTTTGCAGCCTTCAGCAGCTTCAGGAGCTTCAAGTGGATCGTCTCGTTGCCTGCGACGATGCCGCCGGTTTCGAAGATCTTGTCCTTACCGTTTGTGTCGGTGACGTAGCCGCCCGCCTCTTTCACCATGACGATGCCAGCCGCCATATCCCAGGGGTGCAGGTTGTTCTCCCAGAACCCGTCGAATCTCCCTGCGGCCGTCCAGGCGAGGTCGAGGGCCGCCGAGCCCGTGCGGCGGACACCGGCGCTCGTTCCCATGACCGTCTCGACTTCGCCGAGGAAGCGCTCATGGCCGGGGCGTCCGCTATGGGGAATGCCCGTGCCGATCACCGAGGTGGCGAGTTCGGTGCGCGCGGCGACACGGATGCGTTTGTCGTTGAGAAAGGCGCCTTGGCCCTTCTCGGCGGTGAAGGTCTCGTTCATGACCGGGTTGTAGATCAGCCCGGCCACGAGCTCGCCGTCGCGTTCGAGGGCGATGGAAATGGCGAAGATCGGAATCGAGTGCAGGAAGTTGGTGGTGCCGTCGAGCGGATCGACGATCCAGCGATGGGTGCCGTCGGGACCTTTGATCTCGCCGCGCTCCTCCATGAGGAAGCCGTAGCCCGGCCGGGCGCGGGAGAGCTCGGCGAAGATGATTTCCTCGGCGCGCAGATCGGCCGCGGTCACGAAATTCGCCGGTCCCTTGACGGAGACCTGCAAGTGCTCCACCTCGCCGAAGTCGCGGGCGAGGCTGCGGCCCGCCTTACGGGCAGCGCCGATCATGACGTTCATCAACGCGGAAGCGGGCATGGGGCTCCTTAAGCCTCTAGTGGTGCGTGCGGCGTCGGCCCGGCAGGCGGGCGATGCTCGCGTGCTTACGCCTCGGCGCGGCGGACGTAGGCGACTTCGTTCGTATCGACCACAATCTTCTCGCCCGCCTCGATGAACGGCGGAACCATCACGCGGACGCCGTTTTCGAGCATGGCCGGCTTGTAGGACGAGGCCGCGGTCTGCCCCTTCACCACCGGATCCGCCTCGACGATTTCCAGCGTGACCTGGTCGGGAAGCGCGACGCCGATCGGACGCCCCTCGTGGCTTTCCACCATCACCGTCATGCCGTCCTGTAGAAAGGCGGCGCGGTCTTCGAGAAGGTCTCGGGCGATTTGAATCTGATCGTAGGACTCAAGGTCCATAAAGGTCAGCATGTCGCCTTCGGCAAAGAGGAACTGGTGGTCCTTCTGCTCGAGGCGAACGCGTTCCACCGTTTCGGAGGCGCGGAAGCGCTCGTTGAGCTTGGAGCCGTCGATCAGGTTCTTGAGCTCGACCTGCGCGTAGGCGGGACCCTTGCCGGGTTTGACGGCCTGGGTCTTCACCGCGACCCACAGGCCGTCTTTGTGCTGGATGACGTTGCCGGGCCTGATCTCGTTACCGTTGATCTTCATGGTGTGCCTATTGGGTCCCTTTCGGGTGTGTCGTGGTCTGCGATTTGGGCTGTGTCGTGCCGGCCGCGCCCTCCGGGGCAGCGTTCTGCGGACTTGCCGTCTGTGAACTTGGACTGGGTTTAAGACTTTGCTCCTGGCCGCTGTCAAGGCCGGTGGCGGGCTGGGCTTCGTCGAGCGGCTTCACTTCGCTGACCGTGGCGCCCTCATAGGCGTCCACGAAACGGTCGGCTTGGGCCCGCTGCTCCGGGGTCAGCTTGGTCAGCATGACGTCGAGGCTGAAGTCACTGACGCCGGCGTCCCGTGCGATCAGGTGCCATTTGGCTGCCTCAACCAGGTCGAGCGGGTAGACGACACCGTTGGCGTAAAGGCGCGCCAGGCGATTCTGGGCGACGGGATTGCCCTGTTTGGCCGCGAGAGAGAAGAGGGCAGCTCCTTTTTCCTCGTCCTTCTCAACGCCGCGCCCTTTGAATAGCATCGTGGCGTATTCCACCTGCGCCGAGGACAGGCCGGCGTCGGCGGCCTTGCCGGTCCACTCGGCCGCCTTTTGCTCGTCGAGCGGAACGCCCCGGCCGAACTGGTAGAAGGCGCCGAGATCGTACTGGGCCTGGGCATTGCCGCTCTCGGCGGCCTTTTCCATCCACTCCGCGGCCTTGGCTTCGCTGGCCTCGCGGCCGTCGCCTTGCAGGTACATCAGCGCGAGATTGTATTGGGCGGCCGGGTTGCCCCCGTTGGCCGCTTGTTCGAAAAGGTTGGCCGCGATGCGGGCGTCTTTTCGCGTGCCGAGCCCCTTCGCCGTCAGGAGACCGAGCGAAAGCTGGGCGTTGGTATCGCCGAGATCGGCGCCTTGGGCATAGGCGTTCGCGGCCTTGGTGTAGTCCTGAGGGACACCGAGGCCGCCCGCGTACATCTCGCCCATCAGCGTGTAGGCCTCCTTGGACCCCGCTTCGGCCTCTTTTTGCGCAAGCTCCAGCGCCTCCTGATACTTACCGGCGGCGAAGGCCACATAGGCCGCGCTCTCTTCCGCCTGGGCCGTGACCGCCAGGCCGGCCAGAGCCATCGCGGCGAGCGTCAGTGCAACGAGACCGGTATGGAATTTCCTCATGCCTCTCTCCGAATGCTGCCGATGGCCGCGTCCATGTCGCGCAAGACCGCGAGGGGGTCGTCGCCGTCCCAGATCGAGGACGGCGGCGCGATGAAGTCGACGCCGCGTTCGGTTAGGGCCACGGCCTCACGCACATCTCCGATGTCCCAGGCGACACACGGCACCACGAAAATTTCCGCCCACCACGCAACCGTGTCCGACAGCGCGTCGAAGTCGTCTGCATCCAAAGCGGAGAAGGCCACATAGTCCGCCCCCGATTCGGCCAGGGCCATGGCGTCGTGCCGGCCAAGACCGCACGCCACGCCGATATTGGCGCTTTCACCCAAGCTCTTCCGGGCGTCGGCGTAAATTTTTTCGTCCGCGGCGATGTGAACGCCGTCCGCTCCAAGGTCCTCGGCCGCGGCGATGCCGTCTTCGATCAGGCAGGCGGCGCCTGCGCCTTGGATCCTGTCGATGAGCCCGTCGAGGACGGCCGGGTCGAGCGCTGCGCCGTCACTGCGGATCAGCACGCAAGCGGGCGAAAGCTCCGCTAATGCCTGGGAAAGATACTCGTTCTGCCTGGCTGTGAACGGCGGCGCTACCTGAAGGTAGAGGCGGCATCGGGGCTTCAGTTTTGACATGATCGGTGTCTGCGCGGGGGCATGGATTGTTGCGGGGAGGCGGGTCGCGAGGGCTTGTCTCAAATCACAGCCCTCGCGCGACTGTCAAACTTTGCACAGGGTTGCGTGAGAAGAGGCTTGTCGGCGCGCCGTTTCCGATTGAACATGGCGTCACCACATATTTCGCCAGCCGACTGTTCCATATGCAGAACATGGCTTTTGAGACAGCTGGCTTTCGCGAGAATCGATGGCGCTTGGCTGGGAGGGCGAACGTGATGGCGCAAACCATGATGAAATTGGACCCAAGCGATCCCCTCGCGCGTTTTGATGCAGCGCTGGACGCGCTTGAAGGAAATCTGGCCCGCGTTCTTGCGGACGACCAGGGTCAGGCCCATTCGGCGGAGATTTTGGAACTGCGCGAGCAGGTCAAGTTTTTGACTGACGAGCGCGACCAGCTTCTGGCCGATCTGGAGGTCGAGCGCACCCGCGTGCGGCGCCTGAAGGCGGCGAACCAGGAAGTGTCCGACCGGCTCGACGCCGTCGTGGGCGCGCTGAAGGACATGGCCCCCGCGATGCAGGGGTAGGTCCGCGACGGGCTGGCAGGAGGCTAGGAGCAGCATATGGGGCAAGTCGTTGTGACGTTGAACAGCCGGACCTACCGGCTGGAATGCAACGAAGGCGAAGAAAGTCACCTCGCGGAACTGGCCGAGTATATCGGTGCACATGTGGAGGAGATGCGGCGGAAATTCGGCCAAGTGGGCGACGATCGTCTCATTCTCATGGCTGCCCTGGTCGTCACGGACGAGCTGTGGGCGCTGCGGGCCGATGTGGAGAACCTGCGCGCGCAGCTCGCCGAGGCGCGGCGCGACAAATCGGCGTCGGACGAGAACGCCCGGTCGATCGAGTCCCAGCTCTTCGCCAAGATCGGTGAGGCGGCGGTGCGGCTCGAGGGGCTCAATTCACGGATTACGGAAAATCCCGGCGGCGGACACTAGGCCCCGGCGCCCACGGGCGCGCCACGCGTGCGATACCGTCTATCCGACATCTGTTCCCAGGCCGTTGCACTCCCTATAATAATGGGTCCGGGCTGCGGGGTGCGTTAGGAGCATTTATTCCAGGGCCCTATAAGATTCCATGGGAGCTGACCCTGACGGAGATCGTGGTCTCTGTCACTCGGCGCCCACCTACTTAAGTAGGGACACCCGGGATCTTCGCTCCGACGGCCACCGCGGCCCCCATTACCCCAGCGGCGCGCCCGCAGCCGCATGCGGCGCGTCTCGCCAGCGCCGGCCGCCCTGGACCGGCGTTCGGTTGTATCCGCAGGGTGGCGGGGCGCCTGACAATTCTGTATTGACCCCCGCATGGTCAAATCAGCTCGGATGCGCCCGTCTTCATGCGTTTTCTTTTTCTAGGCGATGTCGTCGGCCGTGCCGGGCGTGTGGCGGTCCTCGAGACCCTGCCGAAATTGCGCGCGCGCTACGCCGCGGACTTCGTCGTCATCAACGGCGAGAACTCGGCCGGCGGATTTGGCATTTCGGAGACGATCCTGAACGAGTTGATGGATGCCGGGGCCGATGTGGTCACCACCGGCAACCATGTCTGGGACCAGCGCGAGGCGCTCGTGTTCATCGAGCGGTACGACCGCCTGCTGCGCCCCCTCAACTTCCCGGCCGGCACGCCGGGCAAGGGCGCGGGCCTCTTCAAGGCCGCCAACGGCGCCGATGTTCTGGTGGTCAACGCGATGGGCCGCGTGTTCATGGGCGACCTGGACGATCCGTTCCGCGCCATCGACGAGCAGCTCGCGGCCTGCCCGCTCAAGACGGGCGCCGATGTTATCTTCATCGATTTCCACGCGGAAGCGACGTCCGAGAAGGAGGCGCTCGGGCATTTCGTGGATGGCCGGGCCACGGCCGTCGTCGGCACGCATACCCATGTCCCGACGGCGGACCACCAGATCTTGTCGGGCGGGACCGCCTATATGAGCGATGCGGGCATGTGCGGGGATTTCGATTCCGTACTCGGCATGGACAAGGAAGAGCCGATCAGCCGCTTCCTGAGCAAGATACCCTCGCGGCGATTTGCGCCGTCCAAGGGTGACGCCACGGTCTGTGGCGTGGCGATCGACGTGGATGACGCAACGGGGCTTGCCCGGGCTATCGGGCCGGTGCGTCTGGGTGGCCGGCTCTCTCAAACCGAACCGGCCTTCTGGGACGAAGAAGCCTAGGCCGAACGCCGTTCCTTGGCGGGCTGAAAGGCCACGACCGTATTTCCGTCCGTGGCTGACGGCGCCTTCGCCCGGCGCGAGAGCCCCTGCAGACAGGAGATGGCGTCGTCGAGATGCTCGAGGGCGCGGCCCATGTCGAACGACTCGCCGTCCAGGGCGATCCGGGCCTTGGACATGTGCTCGGCGGCCCGCCCGCAGACATTGGCGACACCGGGCTCCTCGGCAGGCAATTCTGCCTGTTCTCCCTGTGATCTGCCAAGTTCGGATAGCTTGATTGCCATTTCATCCCCCCAATCCAGCACGGGCTTTCGAGCACCCAAGCCGTTATATTTCAACGCATTAGGGTTAAGGCTTTCCTAAGCGGCCGATAGGCGACGGGCACGCGCGGGCCGAGACTTGGTAAGACCGGGACTAAAATGTCACAAGAGAGTCAAAATCGGCACGAACGGGCCTTTTCGCGATTTATCGTCGCGGCCCTGCGACGTATAAAGGCGGGGAGATTTCCGCGACTCGCTATTTTTCACGTGTCATGCGGAACGGCTAAGACAACGGGGGAAGGACATGGAGATGTTTGGGGGACTGACAAGAACATCCAGCCGCATTGCCATTGCAGCCGCGCTTGGGCTTGGGGTTTACGCTCTGAGCGCTGCGCCTGCGAGTGCGCAGGGCTACGGCGGCAATTGCTGCGCGGATCTTGAAGAGCGGGTAGCCGAGCTTGAAGCATCTGCGGTGCAGAAGGGGAACAAGAAGGTATCCGTGACGGTATCTGGCTGGGTCATCGAGTCGATGAACTGGTGGGATGACGGCGCGCTGACGGACAGCTGGGTTGGCACGAAGGACGTCGACCTTGGTTCCCGTTTTGCGATCACGGGTTCTGCGACGATCGCTCCTGGGTGGTCGGGCGGTTACAACTTGACGGTTACGACGCCTGGCGCGTGGGCCGGCAATCTGCTGAACGGCAACAACTTCGGTATCTTTTCGAACCAGTTTGCCCAGGATTCGCTGAGCCTTGGCAGCATCCAGACGCTGTACTCGTACATGTACATCAAGAGCGACGACTACGGCACGATCAACCTGGGCTATCTGAGCCCTGCGTCGGATAACGCGGCTGTTCTGGCCGACATTTCCGGCACGGTGATCGAATCGAACGCGGTGTTCTTCGAAGGCGGCGGGTTCCTGCTTCGTCCGAAGAACGGCGCTTCCGGGTTCAACGGCCTTTCGGGCATGACCTGGGGCAACTTCCTGAACTGTTCGCTGGTCGGTCCGGTCGGCGGCGACTGCTACGGTGCTCCGCAGAGCGGTATCCGGTACGACTCGCCGACGTTTGGGGGCTTCCGGATCGAGGCGTCTTACACGGACGATTACTCGAACAGCTTCCGGGCTGCTCCGGTGAACGATGCGCCTGAGATCTGGGACCTGGCCGTGTTCTACACGGGCGACTGGGGTGACTTTAAGATTTCGGCGGCATATTCGTACACGCAGTCGAACGGCAACCTGTTCAGCGCGAACCAGACGGGGTCGACCTCGATCAACCAGTTCGGCGGTACGGTCATGCACGCTCCGACCGGTCTCGGTATCTACGGTTACTACAACTACGAAGAGATCGACGCGAACTACGTGAACTACAACGGCGTGCAGCAGGGCATCCCGAGCTGGGACTCCTGGTACTTGAAGGGCTTCCTGAAGCGGACGTGGAACCCGCTCGGCGCGACGGTCCTTTACGGCGAGTACGGCCAGTATAACGACGGCTTCAACGGTGTTGCTGGTACGAACAACTGCGCCAGCTTCGCCGGGGTCGGCGGCACGGCCTCCAACTTCTGCGGCGCCGGTGGCGTGGACGTGAACGGCAACTTCGTCAACGGCCTGTACGTGACGGGTTCGGAAATCCAGCGCTGGGGTCTTGGCGCGGTCCAGGAGATCGACGCGGCAGCGATGCACGTGTTCGCTCGCTGGCAGCACCAGGCAGCCGACATCGACTTCATCGGCGTCAATGGCGCAACGGGCACGACCCGGAACGTCAGCCAGGGCTTCGAAGACTACGATCTGTTCCAGGTTGGTGGCATCATCTTCTTCTAATCCACCAATCCAGACGACACTTACGGAAGCCGCCCCTCGGGGCGGCTTCTTTTTTGCCTAATGCAGGCCGGCACATCCATCGCCAGGCCGTCCAGGGCCTGATCCGCCCACAGGCTCAAGTTCCAAGGGCTTGACCGAAACGGGCCGAAGCGACTAGGGAACAGGCCATGGCAGGCCATTCCAAATTCAAGAATATCCAGTTCCGCAAGGGAGCTCAGGATAAGAAGCGCTCGAAGCTGTTCTCCAAGCTCGCGCGAGAGATCACCACGGCGGCAAAGCTGGGCATGGCGGACCCGGCGATGAACCCGCGCCTCCGGACCGCGATCCAGGCAGCGCGGGCTCAGAACATGCCCAACGACAATATCGACCGCGCGATCAAGAAGAGCCAGGAGGCGGGCGGCGACAACTACGAAGAGGTTCGGTACGAGGGCTTTGGCGTTGCGGGCGTCGGCGTGATCGTCGAGGCCCTGACCGACAACCGCAATCGTACCGCCAGCGAAGTGCGCTCTATCTTTTCCAAGCACGGGGGCAATCTCGGCGAAACGGGTTCCGTCTCGTTCAATTTCGACCGCGTGGGCGCGATCCAATATGATCTGGACAAGGGGTCGGCCGACGACATGCTGGAAGCAGCCATCGAGGCCGGCGGAGACGATGTGGAGACGACCGAGGAAGGTCACACGATCTACTGTACGCCTGACGAGTTACACCAGGTCGGCAAGGTGCTGGAAGATCGCTTCGGCGAGGCGAGCAGCATGCAGATCCTATGGCGGCCGAAGCTGGAAGTGCCGATCGACGAGGACGCCGGCGGGACGCTCTTGCGCATGATCGACGCCTTGGAAGATTCCGACGACGTGCAGCAGGTCTACGCCAATTTCGATTTGTCCGACGAGGTTTTGCAGAAGCTGACGGCAGCCTGAGGCTGCGAAAGGCAATATGATGGACGCCATTCCGCCGCGTGAAGGCACCGCCTCCCGGCCCGTGCACGGACAGGCTGCGTTGCCGGGAAAGGGCGGTCTCGTCCGCATCGGCCGCGCCTTTTGGAACACGATGGGCGGTTTTCGCGAGGGCTTGGCGACAGAGGCGGCCATCAAGCAGGAGGTGGCGTTGGGCGTGCTCGCGCTGCCGGTCTCGATCTTCATCGCCGACAATTTGTGGGTCTGGGCGGCGCTGATGGGGAGTATCGCCCTGATGCTCGCCGCGGAGTTTCTCAACACAGCCATTGAGCGGCTCTGCAACCATGTGCATCCCGAGCGGCATGAGGCCATCAAGGTCACCAAGGATCTGGCGTCCGCCGGCGTATTCTGCGTGATCGCCATCACCGCAATGGTTTGGATCCTGGCAGTGGTCGATCGGTTTTTTCTGTGAGCCGGTAAGGCCTCAGGCGCATGAAAAGGTGATCGGCGCATGACGTCAGCGGGCACCGGCAATTGGCAGGTTCGGGAGACCGAGAGCGTCATCGTGGGAAACGAGGCGCTGCTGGGGCAATCCCACCAGCTCGTCGCCATGACGCGGGTGCGCAACGAAGCGCTGATCCTCCCCGATACTCTGGACTATCTCGCGAGCCATGTGGACGCGGTCATCGCGTATGACGACGCCAGCACGGACGAGACGGTCGATCTGTTGCGTGCCCATCCGAAGGTCGCCCTGATCGTTGCCAACCAGGCATGGGAACGAGATGTCGATGCGCGCAAGCGGGCCGAAGGACGCCATCGCGGGCTGCTGCTCGAGATGGCGCGGACGCAACTGCCTCACGACTGGATGTTCTGTTTCGATCCGGACGAGCGCGTGACCGGCGATGTGCGCGCCTATCTGCGGGGGCTCGGCCCGGATGTCGACGCGCTGCGGGTCCGGCTGTTCGACGCGTACATGACGGCCGAGGACCAGGCCCCTTATTCATCCGACCGCGCGCTGATGGATTTCCGGCGCTTCTACGGTCCCGAGCAACGCGACATTCTCATGTTCTGGCGCAACCGCGAGGCTATCGGCTTTGCGGAAGGCGACGGGCGCACGCCTCGAGGCATGACCTCCGTCAAGACGGATCTGTACTGCCAGCACTATGGCAAGTCGCTGTCGGTCGATCATTGGGAAGAGACCTGCGACTACTATCTGCGGCACTTTCCCTACGAGACCTACGGCGCGAAATGGGAGGCCCGGAAGGGGAGGGCCATCCACACGGTGTCCGACTTCGGCAATCCGCTCCATGAATGGGGTGAGGGGTTGTTCGCCAATGCGGTCCCGATGCCGGCCGCAAAGTGAGCGGCGGCGCGCCTCGGGGCGTCAAAGCAAGCGGAGAAGGATGGGCGGCTCAAATGAAAAGGCGGAAGCCCCGGAAGGGCTCCCGCCTTTCGCTCTCCCGGCCATGACTGTGGGGAAGCGCACGGCCAGGAGGCTCAGGCCTAGGAGAGTGCAAGGCCTTTAAGTGTTGTCCTCATCCTCGTCGGGTCCATCGGGAGCATCGGGACCGGGGCCGCTATCGGGCGCGGCTGCCGGCGGCTTAGGGGCGCCAGGACCGCGCTTGCCGTGCTTCCAGCCATGATGCCGGGCCATGCGGTCACGGAACTGCTGCTCGATCTGCGAGACCTTCTCGAGCTGCTCCGGCGTGAGGGTGGTCCTGAGCTTGGCGACCGCGGCCTTCAGTTTTTCGGCGTCCTCGCCGCGCTCGATCGTACGGTCGGCGAGCCCCTCGGCCATCGAGAACGGGGCGGGCGTCTCGCCCGGCGCCATCTTGGCGGGGCCGCCCGGACGCATGAACGGCGGCTTCATGGTCGCCTGCAGGGCATCGGTGAAATCGCGCCAGTCGTCCAGCTGTTCGGCCCGGATGCCGATTTGCGTCTCCATCGCGCTCAGGCGCGCGGCCAGACGGTCAGGACCCTTGGGGTCGCGGCTATGGTGGCCATATTTTCCGTGTTTGCCGCGCTCGCACATTTTGCCTTTCGGTCCGTCGCCGTGGGATCCGGGATAGGCCCAGGCCCGCTCGGTGCCGGTTGCCAGGGTGACTGCCGTAAGGCCGGCGACGCTGAGAGCGCCGGCAACCGCGACGGCCGCAAGTGTCTTGGTCAGCTTCATTTGACGTGCATCCTTGTCTGTTGCTGCTGAACCGAAATTTAGAGGGCTTACGTTGCGGGCCTAGGTCTCCCGCGTATCGGAACGTTTCCGGCCCCTGCAAATTTGTGTCGAAACATTGCTGGGGACCGATCCATGCACTTTCGTAACAACATGGGTCTCGTGGCCGGGGCGGAGAGGCGCTAGAAGACGCTTCCATGACCACGCCGCCACGAATCCTCGTCGTCGACGACGACCCCGAAATCCGGAAACTCCTCGCACGCTATGTGGAGAGCCAGGGGTTCCGCGTGCTTCTGGCCGCCAGCTGCCGCGAACTGCATGAGCAATTGGCGACCCACCATGTGGATCTCGTCGTCCTCGACGTGATGCTTCCCGACGGTTCGGGCCTGGATGCCTGCCGCGATCTCAGGGCTGCCCGGTCCAACGTGCCCATTATTCTTCTCACGGCCCTCAAGGAGGATGTGGACCGCATCATCGGGCTCGAGATCGGCGCGGACGACTATCTCGGCAAGCCGTTCAACCCGCGCGAGCTGATCGCCCGCGTACGGGCGGTCTTGCGCCGCCGCGGGGATGCGCCCGCCGAGGCGCCGATTGAGAAGGTCTACAGCTTCGAGGGCTACACGGCGGATCCGCAAACGCGGTCCGTCACCGGCCCGAATGGCGATGTCGATCTGACGGGGGCCGAGTTCGATCTCCTCAAGACGTTTCTTGAGCGACCGGGGCGCGTCTTGTCGCGCGACCAGTTGCTCGACCTGACGCGGGGACGCGAGGGCGACGGGTTCGACCGGTCCATCGACGTGCTCATCAGCCGGCTGCGGCGGAAGCTGGGTGGGCGCGGCACGCAGCTCATCAAGACGGTCCGCAATGGCGGCTATCAGCTCGCCGTGAAGGTCGACACCGAGGAAGGCCCCGCATGAATACGCTCCGCGTGAAAATCGCGGTCCTTCTCGTGATCGCGATTGTCTCGGTCATGGCGCTCATGACCTTCGTGCTGTTCTTGCTGCTCGGCCCGCCGCCCCGGTCGGGGCGGGCCCTCGATATCGCGGCCAAGCAAGTCGCGTTGGTTTCCGAATTGGCCGAGAAGTCTCCCGATTCCGTGCGCCTGCGCCCCGAACCGCGCGGCCATCCCTATAGCCGCACGACGGACGCCCTGCGGGAGAAGCTGCGAGACCGGGGCTACGACCTCGATGTGGTCGTGACGCACTCCCGCCGTTGGCGCCCCGGGTCGCTGGCTGTGTGGATTCCGCTGGAGGACAAAGGCTGGTTCCCAATGCCGATCACGCGGCTGCCCCCTCAGGGTGTGCCGTGGTGGGGGCTTTTGCGCTGGCTCTTTCTCATCACCGTGGGCGCGACGGCCGTGGCGGTTTTCGCCTCGAGCCGCATGGTGCGTCCGCTCGTGTTCCTCGAGAACGCCGTGGAGTCCGTAGGACCGGACGGCATGATGTCCGAACTGCCCGAGAAGGGCCCGGCGGAGGTTCGCGCGACGGCGCGGGCGCTGAACTCCCTGTCGGCGCGACTGAAGCGTGCGATGGAGAGCCGAATGCGGCTCGTGGCGGCCGCCGGACACGATATGCGCACGCCCATCACCCGCATGCGCCTGCGCGCCGAGTTCGTGTCGGACGAGGAGGAGCGGGAGAAATGGCTCAACGACATCGATGAGTTGGAGCGCATTGCCGATAGCGCCATCCTGCTCGTGCGCGAGGAAACGGGCGCAGAGGCGCCGGAGCGGATACAGCTTGACGATCTCGTCGAAAATATCTGTACGGAACTGAAACAGCAGGACTTCGACGTCACCTTGGCGGCAACCCATCCGGTCAACGTCTTTGCGGGGCGCCTCAAACTGAATCGCGCCTTACGCAATCTCATTATCAACGCGGCAACGCATGGCGTTCGCGCACGGGTCGGCGTCGGCGGCGACGGTACCAACGCCATGGTAACCATCGAAGACGACGGCCCTGGCATCCCCGAAGAAGTCCTCGGCCAGGTATTCGAGCCGTTTTTCCGGGCCGATCCCGCGCGGCGTCAAAACATCCCCGGCGCCGGGCTCGGCCTGACCATCGCCCATGAGATCGTGACGCGGGCGGGCGGCAGCATTCAGATCGTCAACAGGCCCGGCGGCGGCTTGCTGCAGACTGTCTTCCTGCCCGAAGTGCGTGAGCCCGAAGCGGACACAGACAGCGCTTGAGAAGCGCCACGGGCACGGGGGATAGTAAAGCGAGATCGCAGATCGTCAGCGGAGGGACAAGATGCGCGTTTGGATACCGATGACCTTAGCGGCGATCTTGGCGGCGGGGCTGCTTGTCGGGAGCTCAGCGTTCGCAGAGGAGACGTCGATCTGCGAGAACGCGCAAACCACGATCGAGATCGGCGAGTGCGTCAGCAAGGAATACGACAAGGCCGACGCCGAACTGAACGCGGCGTGGAAGCAGGTCATGGCGACCTTCAAGGACAACGACTACATGACCGCCGAGGATCTAAAGGCTTGGAAAGACGCGCTCCTGGCCTCGCAGCGCGACTGGATCAAGTTCAAGGAAGAGGACTGCGAGGCCGTCGGCTACGAGTGGTTTGGCGGCACAGGCCGGTCAAATGCCGTGGTCTTCTGTCTTCTCGACCACACCACCGCTCGAACCAAGGATCTGAAGGCGCGTTTCCTGGAGCGGTAGCAACGGGCAGGCGCACGGCCCTAGGCGTGATACCGCACGGGCAGCTTGTGTTGGGCCGGTGCAACGCAGGCGAGAGCAGTGCTTGGCCGCACGATCAGGGCGCGGCTTGGTTCGGAGGCGGCCGCCTTCGCCGGCATGTCGGTCGCCGGCATATGGGCGCGCAGGAGCCGGCGGAATTCCGGCGCGACCCGAATGATGCGGTTGGACAAATCGTGCTCGATGCGGAGTGCTGTCGCGTATGTGCGCCGTCCTGCAGGCGCGCCGATCCGGAGCCCCCGGATGGCCCAGCGATGGAATCTCTTGCGGGCATGGGCAAGCGTCCGCGAGGTGGCGAACGCGCCCGCGAGGCGCATCTCAGCCTCGGCGCGGGCTCGCCGCGCGCGCAGCCGCGCCCGGACCCATTCGATCCTACCGCGGCGGCGCATGGGGGCTGAGCGGAGCCAAAACTCGGCCGCGGCTTCGTCGGCGAACATGGCCACACGCTGCCGGAAGATGTGACCGGCCTCCTCAGAAGCCTGAACCGACCAGTTGAAGCCGTCCCGCGCGGTGGCGTAAGCGCGGCGCGTGAAAATGGGCGTGTGATGCGCCAACCAGCGCCACGCCGCCGCAGTTGTCTCCGCGGCGTGCTGAGCGAGTGTCTGCAGCCGTGGCGACGCCCAGCGCGCGAAGACAAGAGCATGCCGCCTCGTGAAGCGCGCCATGCGGTGGCCGGCGACATAGGATATGCGCGCAGCGCGTTTTGTCCTGGCCACGGCGTGTTGAACGCCGCGCTCCAGCCGCTCGCGCAGTTCCCGGCGGCGCAGACGTTCGGCCCGCAGCCGCTCGTCGCGGTGATAGGTCTCGAGCCAGCTGTGGTGGGCGCTGAGGTCGTCCAGCGTGGCGGCGATCAGACGCTTCGAGCTGCCAATGCCGTGCTTGGCCGCTTCGACAGGGTCGGTGATTTCGCGTTTCGCGCCGGCCATGGCGGTGCTCCCCCTTGGGCAGGGGCCGCAAACCTCGGCGATAGGTCATGCGCACAAGGGAAGCTACCCATACCAGAGGGTCCAACGCCGTACCCCGCCGTCCGTTCCCGAATCGGGGGAATTTCGACTACGCGAGCCGCCTGCCAATGTCTCGCGCTGTGCTACGATTCGGGGATGAGGGGCGCGATTCGCATTATCGGCATCGATCCTGGGTTACGAAACACGGGGTGGGGTGTCATCGACACGGATGGGGTGAAGCTCGGCTTCATCGCCTGCGGGTCGGTGTCGTCCGACGCCGCCGAGAGTCTCGGCGTGCGGCTGCGGCAGATCTTCGATGGGCTGTCGGGCGTGCTGGCGGAGATGGCCCCGGTGGAAGCGGCCATCGAGCAGACCTTCGTGAACCGGGACGGGGCCGCGACCTTGAAGCTCGGCCAGGCGCGCGGCATCGCCATGCTGGTCCCGGCCATGGCTGGGCTCGCAATCGCCGAATACGCGCCCAACGCCGTCAAGAAGACCGTGATCGGCGCGGGCCACGGCGACAAGGACCAGATTCGGGCCATGGTGAAATACCTGCTGCCTAAGGCCGACCCCGGCAGCGCCGATGCGGCCGATGCACTCGCTATCGCCATCACCCACGCACATTCGCGGAGTTGGTCCAAGCTCGAAGCGGCCGTGGCGCGGGCGGACTTGCAGGTCAAAAACTTGCAGGCCAAACGCTCGCGGGCTCAGAGGACGACGCCATGATCGGCAAGCTGACGGGGCTCGTCGATTCGGTGTCTGTGTCGACCGCTATCATCGACGTGGGCGGCGTCGGATACGAGGTCACCATGGGCGCGCGTCAGCTCGGCGCCTTACCGCCCGTGGGCCAGCCCGTGTCGCTCGCCATCGACACCTATATGAGAGAGGACGGCGTGCGCCTTTATGGGTTTGCCTCCGAGCATGAGCGCGCCTGGTTCCGCGCGCTGCAGACCGTGCAGGGCGTGGGCGCCAAGGTGGCCCTGGCGGTACTTGGGTCGCTCACTGTGGCCGACCTCGCCAACGCGGTGGCGCTACAGGATAAGGCTCACGTGTCTCGGGCCCAAGGCGTGGGACCGAAAGTCGCCGCACGGATCGTCGCCGAATTGAAGGACAAGATGCCGGCGCTCGCCCCCGCCATCTCCGTGCCCGGCGGCGTGCCGTCTCCAGTAACGGAATTGCCCGAGGGGCTCGCCGCGCGCGATGCGGTGTCCGCGCTCACCAATCTCGGCTATGCCCATGGGGAGGCCGCGAGCGCCGTCAGCGCCGCCATCCGAATGGCCGGCAATGAGGCGGGCGCCGCCGAACTGATCCGGCTGGGGCTGAAGGAGCTGTCGCAATGACCGAGCGGGTCCTGGCCTCAGCAAAACGCGACGACGATCAGCCGGAAGCCGCGCTTCGGCCGCAGACGCTGTCCGAGTTCATCGGTCAGGCCAAGGTCCGCGCCAATCTCAAGGTCTTCATCGATGCAGCGCGCTCGCGAGGCGAGGCGCTGGATCATGTGCTGTTCGCAGGGCCGCCCGGCCTCGGCAAGACGACGCTGGCGCAGATCGTGGCGCGCGAGCTCGGGGTCAATTTCCGGGCAACCTCCGGCCCAGTGATAGCGAAGGCGGGCGATCTCGCCGCGCTCCTCACCAATCTGGAAGAGCGGGACGTGCTCTTCATCGACGAGATTCATCGCCTGAGCCCGGCGGTGGAGGAAATCCTCTATCCCGCCATGGAGGACTTTCAGCTCGATCTTATTATCGGCGAAGGACCGGCGGCACGGTCCGTGCGCATCGACCTCGCGCGCTTCACGCTTGTCGCCGCCACCACGCGCACCGGGCTTTTGACGACGCCCTTGCGCGAGCGCTTCGGCATTCCCATCCGGCTCATGTTCTACGAGGTGAGCGAGCTGCAGGAGATCGTGCGCCGGGGCGCCCGGCTCTTGGGACTGCCGCTGACGGAAGACGGCGCCATGGAGGTCGCGAAGCGATCGCGGGGCACGCCGCGCGTGGCGGCGCGTCTGTTGCGCCGGGTGCGCGATTTCGCAGCCGTGCAAGGCGACGGGGCCGTGGACGCGGCGCTGGCGGACAGCGCGCTGTCGCAGCTTGAAGTGGACGGTCGCGGGCTCGATGCGCTGGATCACCGCTACTTGCGCCTGATCGCCGTGAACTACGGCGGCGGTCCCGTCGGGATCGAGACCATCGCCGCAGGGCTGTCGGAGCCGCGCGACGCCATCGAGGAAATCATTGAGCCGTATCTGCTGCAGCAGGGCTTCATCGCGCGCACGCCGCGCGGCCGGGTGCTGACGGGGCAGGCCTTCCAGCATCTTGGCGTCGCCGCGCCGCCGCAGGCCGCACAAGGCATGCTCTTCACGAACGACGAAAACGGGGACGAAGACGGTTGAGCGGGGAACGGTCGACAGAGTGGCCCGATCTTGCCGGACGGATCGAGGGGGACCGCCACATTCTGCCCGTGCGCGTCTATTTCGAAGACACCGATTTCACCGGGCTCGTCTATCACGCCAACTTCCTGAAGTTCGCCGAGCGGGGCAGGTCCGACTTCATCCGCAATCTCGGCATCGATCACCGCAGCCTCGAGAACCCGGTTGAGGGCGATCCGGCCGTGTTCGTCGTGCGCCGTATCGAGGTGGATTATCTAAGACCCGCCCATATCGACGAGGTGCTCGAGGTGGTGACGCATTGCGCGGAGATCGGGGGCGCCACGCTGATCCTATCCCAGGAGGTGCGCCGCGACGATGTAGTGCTGGCGCGCCTCAAAGTGTCCGTGGTGCTGGTCTCCAAAGCCGGGAAGCCGCAACGGCTGGGGCGGCTAGTGCGCGATGCGCTTGAACGTTTCGTTAAGGTGCGCGATTGAACCTAAGGGCCGCCGCACCGGAACTTGGTAGGGGCTTGGGGGTTTTAACCGTCGGTTTTTACAACCATTTTGATGTCCCGCGAGAGTGGGACTTCTGGAATTCGAGTCTTGCGAGAGTTTTGATCTCGGGGCCGTGCTTGAGAGGATTGCGATGAATCCCGATGCCGCGCTCGCCGTTAGCGATCCATCGATGATCGGCCCGACTGTGCTGGGGCTGATCCTCGATGCGCCGCTAGGCGTGCAACTGGCCATCGCCGCGCTTCTGATCGCCTTGGTCTGGGGCCTCACCGTAATCGTTAGGAAGCTGATTCAGTTCGCGCGGGCGCGTAAAGAGGCGGACAAATTCGAGAAGGTGTTCTGGTCGGGCCAGGCGCTGGACGAACTCTATCAGGCACTGGCGCAGCGCCGGAACGGCGGCATGGCCTCGCTGTTCGTGGCGGCAATGCGCGAATGGAAGCGCTCCACGGAAACAGAGAACGGCCAGCCGGCGGCTCGCCCCATGACCGGCGTCCAGGACCGCATCGAGGCGGTGACCAACGTCACCCTGTCGCGGGACGTGGAAGGCCTGGGGCGCGGGTTGACAGTGCTGCCCGCCATTGCCGCTGCTGCGCCTCTTGTCGGCCTGTTTGGCCTCGCCTGGGGCCTGATGTCGGCCTTCCAGGGGGCAGCGGGCAGCGATCTCGCCAGCCTGGCCTCAGTGTCCCCAGGGGTTGCCCAGGGCCTTCTGGCGGCGGCACTGGGCTGGCTCGTGGCGATTCCGGCCAAGATCTTTGCCTTGAAGTTCGACGTGGAGCGGGCCCGCTATACGGCGCGCCTGCGAGGCTTCGCCGACGAGTTCTCCGCCATCCTATCGCGGCAGATCGACAGGGCCATCTAGGACGATTTTGCTGCGCTGCGGCATGGGCGGCTCCGGCCGCTCTTGCCCCGCGGCACGTGCTCCTCCGTCTGGATTCCAGCAGCCAAATCAGGTGATACGGGCCGCGGGTCATCCCATCCGTTGGGCCCACTCCCATGTGATGCGATTCGGCCACGGCGAGCGCGCATTTCAACGGCCGCTTTTTTTGCGTTTTTGCTTTGTTTTTCGGCGTTTGGGGCCCACTTGTGTCGGCTGTGCAACACATGGTTACCTTTCCTTAACGCCAACCACCCAACGTGGTTAACCGCGCCTTGATCCGCGTATCAGCGGGGGATAGCTTGCCCTTGACGAACGACAAGATTCGGCGTGGCATTTTCGCATCATGGGCTGGCAAATCCGTATGGAGACCTCAGTCCGATCTTGATCTGAATGCGCTGCACCGGTACACGCAAAGACGGCACTTGCCGTATTAACCAAAGGAGAGAAGACCATGCAGGGTTTGAAGGGCGTTATCGCCGCTGTCATGCTCGTTGCTGCTGCCGTTTCGCTCGGCGGTTGCTTCGGCCACCACGAGAAGGCCGTTGTTGTTGAGCCGCTGAAGCTCGGCTAACACCGGTATGGCAGATCCTGAGCGCCGTCGGCGCTCGGATTTGCGGAAACTCTCGGGTTTCACTACGGGATTTGGGATGTCCAGCGCGCTAGAGATTTCGGCGCCTTGGGCATCCTTTTCCTTTTTGGGGCCCAGTTTTGGCTTCTGCGATTTCAGCCCCGGTCATGACGGGGCTTTCCGAGTGCGGCGCCATTTCGTGCCCGCTGCGGTTTTGCTTTCCCCCTCCTTAAACGGCTAACACCACTTTAACAGCTTGGCCCCTAGGCTCCTCCCAAAACCAAGTGTGTTGGGAGTACCCGGTTATGCGTCTGTGCGGTGGCTTCGGCCGCGCCGGCGCCCTTGTGGGCGCGTTTTTCCTGTCTTCGTGTCTATCCGCTTGTCTCGGTCCAACGACCCCGCCGCAGGAGTACTCGCTCGGCGCCGCCGGCGCGGGCGATGCCGGAGGGCTCGTCGCCGAGGCATCGGCCAAGGTCGATACCGCTGCGCGTCCTGCCGGGTCCGCGGAATTCGCAGCCTCCGCCGGCGATGTGGTCTATTTCGACGGCGACAGTTCCGAACTGTCCCCGGCCGCGAAAGCGACCCTTAGCCGCCAGGTCCGCTGGCTGCGGGCCAACCCCGATTATCGTATTCTCGTGGAGGGGCATGCGGACGAATGGGGAGATTCCCAGCACAATCTGATGCTCGGCGCCGAGCGGGCCGTGGCCGTAAAGACGTATCTGGAGAATAACGGCGTCCACGCCGCGGCGATCCCGACCGTCTCCTATGGCCGGGAGCGCCTGGTCGCCAACTGCGACGCTCTCTCATGCCGGGCGCGTAACCGCCGGGCGCGGACGGTCGTCACCCTGCCGCCGACCTTGCGCTGACACCTCCTGCGCGACTGCCTGGACTTGCCGGATGGGGCGCCTTGCGCCAATGCTGGGCCCTATGACAGCCACTCCGCTCACCGAGGCCGAGACCGACCGGTTCCTGGCGCCGTTGGCGCGCTATGGGCGCACTGCGCTCGCCGTCTCTGGGGGGCCGGACAGCGTTGCCCTGCTACACCTCTGTGTGGACTTCGCCCTCCGGCACGGGCTGGCCGCGCCCGTGGCCCTGACCGTGGACCACGACCTTCGGCCGGGCTCCCGGGCCGAGGCCGAGAGGGTGGCCGAGATCGCGGAAAGGCTGGGGGCACCGCACGCCATCCTGACCTGGCGGCATGGGCCCATCGACGCGCGCCTCCAGGCACGCGCCCGGGCGGCGCGCTACGACCTCATGGCGGCCTACTGCACGGCCCGCGACATCCCGGTGCTCGTGACCGCCCATCATCTCGACGATCAAGCGGAGACGTTCCTGATGCGGCTCAAGCGGGGCAGCGGTCTCGATGGGCTTGCGGCGATCCCGAAGGAGGGGGAGTGGGCCGGCCTGACGCTCCTGAGGCCGCTGCTGGAAGCCTCCAAGGCGCAGCTTGTCGCGACCGCCGAGGCGGCCGGATTGCCCCTCAGCAACGATCCGAGCAACGAAGATGCCCGGTTCGAGCGCGTTCGCCTGCGGGAGGCTATGGCGGCGCTGGCGCAGATCGGCCTCGAGCCGGAGGCGATCGCTCTGTCGGCGCGGCGTCTGCGCCGGGCGCGCTCGGCACTCGAGGCGGCGGCCGGGTCCTTCCTCGACGCACACTGCGAGCGGAGCCCCGCCGGCTATGCGTCGGTCTCCCTCTCCGCACTGTTGGAAGCGCCCGAGGAGGTGGGCCTGCGGGCGCTTGACCGGCTCGTTGCCGCGGTCGGAGGTTCGAGCGAGCCCTTGCGGCTCGCCAAGCTCGAAGCGCTCGTCGACGGGCTGCGCGCGGAGCCGGACAAGGCGCAGACCTTGGGGCGCTGCCGGATCGTTCCAGCCCGCGGGCGGGTTGCTGTGTTCCGCGAGGTTCGCAAAGCAGGCCTGCCGCGCGGCGCGCTTCGGCCCGGCGAGCGCCTCCTCTGGGACAACCGATTCCGCCTTGAGCTCGGTGCGGGCGAGCCGGAAGCCGTAACCGTCGAGGCGCTGGGCGAGGGCGGGATCGAGGCGCTCCTGAAAGACGAGGAGGGGGCGCTCTGCCTGCCTCGCCTGGCGGTCTGTACGCTCCCGGTTTGCCGCCTTGGAGATGGGCGGCTGCTGTTGCCTGATTTCGGTCAAGGCGGCGCTCCGCTGCCCGCGCCATTGTCGCGCCATGAAGCAGGGTTTGACTGCCGGGCGACATTCCTTTGGAGGACGCCTTAGGCTCCGGCGCGCTTGCCGGGGTGTGCGGCGGTCCCCGCTGGCTAAATTTCAGGCGTTTCCCGCTGGAATCGTTCAGAAAGCGTCCATGACTTGCCGTTAGCTTTACTTGGCAAAAGTGCTGCCCGTTCCTATGTTAATCGGGCTTAACTATGCCGTCCCGTGCGGGGGCCGGATAACCCCTCATCCCCGTGTGCCGCGACATTCAATCCATCAGGTCACTGTATGAACTCGAACTTCCGTAACTTCATCGTCTGGGTCTTCATCGGCCTGTTGCTGGTCGCCCTGTTCAACTTGTTCCAAAGCGACAGCGTCCAGGTCCGCGGCAACGAAATCAGCTTTTCTCAGCTTCTTTCAGAAGTCGAAGGCGGTCGCGTTCAAGATGTGACCATCGCCGGGAACAAGATCACCGGACATTTCTCCGACGGCCGCACCTTCCAGACCTACGCGCCAGACGATCCGAGCCTTGTTCAAACGCTGCACGGGAAGGGCGTGAAGATCACGGCCAAGCCGTCCGAAGAGGACGTGCCCTCGTTGTTCGGTGTGCTGATCTCCTGGTTCCCGATGCTGCTGCTCATCGCCGTGTGGATCTTCTTCATGCGCCAGATGCAGTCCGGCGGCGGCCGCGCCATGGGCTTCGGCAAGTCCAAGGCCAAACTGCTCACTGAGCGCCATGGCCGCGTGACCTTCGACGATGTCGCCGGCGTCAACGAGGCGAAGGAAGATTTGCAGGAGATCGTGGAATTCCTGCGCGACCCGCAGAAGTTCCAGAAGCTCGGCGGGCGCATCCCGCACGGTGCGCTGCTGGTCGGCCCTCCGGGCACCGGTAAGACGCTTCTGGCGCGCGCGATCGCCGGCGAGGCCAACGTGCCGTTCTTCACGATCTCGGGCTCCGACTTCGTCGAGATGTTCGTCGGTGTGGGCGCGAGCCGCGTCCGCGACATGTTCGATCAGGCGAAGAAGAACGCGCCGTGCATTATCTTCATCGACGAAATCGACGCGGTCGGCCGTCACCGTGGCGCCGGTCTCGGCGGCGGTAACGACGAGCGCGAGCAGACTCTGAACCAGTTGCTGGTCGAGATGGACGGCTTCGAGGCGAACGAGGGCATCATCCTTGTCGCCGCGACCAACCGTCCCGATGTGCTCGATCCCGCGTTGTTGCGTCCGGGCCGCTTCGACCGTCAGGTCGTCGTGCCGCGTCCCGACATCATCGGCCGCGAGAAAATCCTCAAGGTTCATGTGCGCAAGGTGCCGTTGGCGCCGGACGTGGACCTGCGCGTCATCGCGCGCGGTACGCCGGGCTTCTCGGGCGCCGATCTTGCGAACCTCGTCAACGAGGCCGCGCTACTGGCCGCGCGCCGGTCCAAGCGCCTCGTCACGCAGCACGAGTTCGAGGATGCCAAGGACAAGGTCATGATGGGCGCTGAACGCCGCTCCATGGCCATGACCGAGGAAGAGAAGACGTTGACGGCTTATCACGAGGGCGGTCATGCGCTCGTGGCGCTGCATCAGCCTGCGTCCGATCCGGTGCACAAGGCGACGATCATTCCGCGCGGCCGCGCGCTGGGCATGGTGATGCGTCTGCCGGAGCGCGACCTGCTCTCGCACACGCGCGCCAAGCTCAAGGCGGACGTCGCGGTGGCCATGGGCGGCCGCGTCGCCGAGGAGGTCGTGTTCGGCTACGACAAGGTCACCTCGGGCGCGTCCTCCGACATCAAGATGGCGACCCAGCTTGCCCGGGCCATGGTCACGCAATTCGGCATGTCCGATAAGCTCGGACCTTTGGCCTATGGCGACAACGAGGAGGAAGTCTTCCTCGGTCACTCCATCGCCCGGCAGCAGCATTTGTCCGACGAGACCCAATCCATGGTCGATGAGGAAATTCACCGCATCGTGGACGAGGGCTTCGAGACGGCCCGGAAAGTCATCTCCGAGAACCTGGACGATCTGCACACGATCGCCCGTGGCCTTCTGGAGTACGAGACGCTCTCCGGTCAGGAGATCAAGGATCTGCTGAACGGCAAGCCGCCGGTCCGGGACTTCCCCGCCGACGACACCGAGAAGGGCGGGCCGCAGTCTGCCGTGCCAGTCGCGGGTCGGAGCAAGAAGCCGCCGGCACCGGATGCGGGCGGCATGGAGCCCCAGCCGACCTAGGCCGCTCTACGCGCTCACAGGCAATTTTTTTCAGTCATGCCCGGCCCCAAGCCGGGCATGATGCTTTGTGCTAAGGCTCACCTATGTCAGACAGAAAGATCTATCTCCGGCCGCTCGGTTTTCTCTATGGACCGCAGGCCTATGCCGCCATTGAGGACGGGCTTGCGCTGCCTCTTGCCGGTAGTGCCATCGCCTTCACAAGTGTCGAGCTGATCGAGGGCGAGCCCAAGAAGTCCAAGGCCTTTATGTTCTCCGTGCCCATGCTGAGCGAGGCTGGCGATCCTGACCTACGTGCGCGGCTCGACCAGGTGATGCAACCGCGCCCGCCTTTCGCGGGTCTGGACCTGTCACGCCCGGCCCTCATGGGTATCGTGAACGTGACGCCGGACTCCTTCTCCGACGGCGGCCTCTACGACGAGACCGAGGGCGCGGTGACCCATGCGGCGCAGCTGAAGAAGGACGGGGCGGCTATCGTCGACATTGGCGGGGAGTCCACGCGGCCGGGCTCCGACACTGTCGCCGTGGACGAAGAGCTCGACCGTGTCATTCCCGTACTAAAGGGCCTGAAAGGCAACGGCGCGATCATCTCCATCGACACGCGCAAGGCCGATGTCGCCCGCGCGGCAGCCAAGGCGGGCGCCAAGATCTTCAACGACGTTTCGGCCTTCACCTACGATCCAGACTCGTTGCAGGCGGCCGCGGAGATGGGCATGGACGTGGTGCTGATGCATGCGCAAGGCGAGCCCAAGACGATGCAGGACAACCCCAGCTACGACGACGTGGTACTGGAGGTGTTCGACTATCTCGAGGCCCGCATCCAGACTTGCGTCGCCGCCGGCATCCCGAAAGCGCGCATCGCCGCCGATCCCGGTCTCGGCTTCGGCAAGACGCTCGAGCACAATCTCGCGCTCTTTGCCAATACCAGTCTCTTCCACGGATTGGGCGTGCCGCTTCTGATCGGGGCGTCGCGCAAGCAGTTCATTCGCGGGTTCGGTCAGGGAGCCGAACCAAAGTCGCGAGAGCCGGGAAGCCACGCCGCCGCTATCGCCACGGCCTCGCAGGGGGCGCAACTCTTCCGGGTGCACGACGTGGCGGGGACCAGCCAGGCCCTCGGCGTCTGGCGGGCTGCAATGTTTGGCGCTGAAAACTAAGGGAAAACCGCCATTTTGGGTCCTTCGGAATGTAACTTTTGCTTACATTTTTTGAACCCATTTTGGCCATTCGCGAGCGCATAATCCGTCCTCTCGCACGAGGGTACCGCCGAGACACGTCTCGCGTCGGGCGAGTGGTATATTCCAAAGAATGAGCTGGGCGGCGGGGAGCGCATGCCAGGCGGCAAGGATGGGGGAATAACCGGGATGGCCAGAAACTACTTTGGCACGGACGGTATCCGTGGCAGCGCCAATGCGCATCCGATGACGTCGGAAGTCGCGCTCAAGGTCGGCATGGCCGCTGGCAAGCTGTTCACCAACGGCTCCTATCGCCACCGTGTGGTGATCGGCAAGGACACGCGCCTTTCGGGCTACATGATCGAGTCCGCGCTCGTGTCCGGTTTCACCGCGGCCGGGATGGACGTATTTCAGCTCGGGCCGATGCCGACGCCTGCCGTGGCGATGCTGACGCGCTCGCTGCGCGCCGATCTCGGCGTGATGATCTCGGCCTCCCACAATCCCTACCTCGACAACGGCATCAAGCTATTCGGGCCGGAAGGCTATAAGCTCTCCGATGAGCAAGAGGGCGAGATCGAGGCTTTGATCGAGGGCGATTCGATGAGCCTGCTCGCATCGGCCGAACGGATCGGCCGTGCGACGCGTATCGAGAGCGCCCGCGAACGCTATATCGAATTCGCCAAGCGCACCTTGCCGCGCAATCTGCGCTTCGATGGAATCCGGGCTGTCATCGACTGCGCGAACGGCGCGGCCTACAAGGTCGCGCCAGAGGCGCTATGGGAGCTTGGAACCGAGGTCATCAAGATCGGCGTCGAACCGAACGGTCTCAACATCAACAAGGATTGCGGTTCGACATCGCCGCAAAACCTGATCCGCAAGGTTCAGGAGGTTCGCGCCGATATCGGCATCGCGTTGGACGGCGATGCGGACCGCGTCGTGATCGTTGACGAGAAAGGCCGCATCATCGATGGCGATCAGCTCATGGCGGTGATCGGCGAATTCTGGCTCCGGCGCGGACGGCTCGCCGGCGGTGGCATCGTCGCCACGGTCATGTCCAACCTGGGTCTCGAGCGTTACCTGGAAGACCTCGGTCTCGGCATGGCCCGCACGCCCGTGGGCGACCGCTACGTGACCGAACACATGCGCCAGCACGGCTACAACGTGGGCGGCGAACAGTCCGGACACATCGTATTGTCCGACTTCTCGACGACGGGCGACGGCCTGGTCACGGCGCTCCAGATCCTGGCCGTGGTGGTCCAGAGCGGCCGCCCGGTGAGTGAGGTCTGCAAGCGCTTCGAGCCGCTTCCCCAGGTTCTCGAGAACGTGCGCTACAAGAACAGCCAGCCGCTCGACAATGTCGGCGTGCAGCGCGCGATCAACGACGGGAAGACGAGGCTCGGCAACGCCGGCCGTCTCGTCATTCGTCCGTCTGGTACGGAGCCCGTGATTCGTGTGATGGCCGAAGGCGATGACGAGGGACTCGTCAAAACGGTGGTCTCCGACATCGTCCATGCCCTCTCGGACGCCGCCGCCGCTTGAGAACCCTCCGTGTCCTGAAATACCTCGGAAAACCGGCATTTTTGGCCGCACACGCGCGCGGGTGCGCTCAGGTTGTGCCGGTTTGAGCCGCCCATTAGGGGTCCATTAACCAAACCCCTCGATAGTCCCCACACGAGACAGCCAATGCGAATCGGCCCGACTGGCCGAGCTTCGCCAGGGCTGCAGTCGAAAGGGGTAATCAGATGGGACAGACACGTTCACTACTTCTCGCCAGTGCATTGGCCATGACGCCGATCACGGCGACGCATGCGGCCGATCTCGGCCTTCCGCCGCCGCCGCCCGTTATCGAGGCGCCGTGCGTCGGTTGCACGGGACCGATCTATTTGAGGGGCTTCATCGGCGCCGCCAATCCCGTTGTGGATGGCATCAGCTCCGAACTCTTCCAGTTCAACGACTTCACGGTCGTCCATGAAGACATCAAGAGCTCGCCGCTGTTCGGCCTCGGTGTCGGCTACCAGTTCAACAACTGGCTCCGCTTCGACATGACGGCAGAGTATCGCGGCAAATCACTCTTCATCGCCCAGGACAAATATCCGGGCGGCAACGGCACCTTCAGCCGGGCCAGCAATGACGCCGACGGTACGTTCCTGCCCGGCACCAATGAATACACAGCCGACATCGAGAGCTGGGTCGGTCTGTGGAATGCCTACGCGGATCTCGGAACCTATTGGTGCTTCACGCCCTATGTCGGTGCCGGTATCGGTATCGCCTCGGTTTCCGTGCTTGGCCTCAAGGACGTCAACGTCCCGAACGGCGGCGTTGCCTACGGTGCCGACAACACGGAGACGAATTTCGCTTGGGCCGTCTATGGCGGTATCGCCTATGACGTGAACGAGTCCGTGACGCTCGACCTGTCCTATCGCTACACCGATCTCGGAGAAGCGAAGAGCGGGACCGTGACGGCGTACGACGGCACCAGCTCCTATGCTGGCGTGGATCTCGGCAGTGTGACCTCGCATGACCTCATGTTGGGCATGCGCTGGAAACTGGGCCACGCACCGGTTGTTCCCGCCCCGATGCCGGTCGCGTTCAAGTAGCCCATCGTCCAGCCGACTGACAGCCTGACCGCCCGTCGCTTGCGACGGGCGGTTTTCTTTCGGCCGTCTGCTCTGGCGGGGTGCGCGACCGAAAGGTCAGCTTGACGGGCCGAATGGCGGCGCGATAAGTGCACGGCATTCCGCCAAGCAGCGCGAACAGGGGCCGCTTGGTGATGACCCTGTTGGAGCCTTCCCGTGACATCGTCGAACAAGCCTACCCGTCGTCCCGAAAATCCGCGCTTCTCATCCGGCCCGTGCACCAAGCATAAGGGCTGGTCTCTCGATGCGCTCAGCGGGGCGTTGCTGGGGCGCAATCACCGGCAGAAAGACACGCAGGGGCGGATCGCGCAGGCGCTCGATCGCACGCGCGCGCTGTTGAAATTGCCGGACGATTATAGAATCGCGCTGGTGCCGGCGTCCGATACGGGCGCGGTCGAGATGGCGCTCTGGAATCTGCTCGGTCCCCGTGGGGTCGATGTGTTGGCTTGGGAAGCGTTCAGCGCGGACTGGGTGACGGACATCGTCGACGAACTCAAGCTGAGCGATGTGCGCGTTCTCACGGCCCCCTACGGCGAGCTTCCCGATCTCGCCCAAGTCGACTTCGCGCGCGACGTCGTATTCGCCTGGAACGGCACCACCTCGGGTGTGCGGGTGCCGAACGCTGAGTGGATATCAGGAACGCGCGAAGGCCTGACGATTTGCGATGGCACGTCCGCCGTCTTCGCGCAGGACATGGATTGGCGAAAGCTCGATGTCACCACGTATTCCTGGCAGAAGGTGCTCGGCGGCGAAGCGCAGCACGGCATGCTGATCCTCTCGCCGCGCGCGGTCGAGCGGCTGGAAACCTACACGCCGCCATGGCCGATGCCGAAACTCTTCCGTATGACCAAGGACGGCAAGCTGATGGAGTCCGTCTTCGAGGGCTCCACCATCAATACGCCGTCCATGTTGTGCATCGAAGATTATTTGGCGGCCCTTGCGTTTGCTGAGCGCGTCGGCGGCCTCGAGGGCACCATCGCGCGCGCAGACGCCAACGCGGCAACCATATCGAAGTGGGTCGCTGCGACCCCATGGGTGGACTTTCTCGCCGTCGATCCCGAGACACGCTCCAACACATCGATTTGCCTGACGTTAGTCGATCCGGCCGTGACAGCGCTCCCGGCGGACGAGCAGGCCGGGTTCGCCAAGCGTATGGTCAAGCGGCTCGAGAAAGAGGGCGTCGCCTTCGATATCGCCTCTTACCGCACGGCACCGCCGGGCATTCGGATCTGGACCGGGTCCACGGTGGAGCGGTCTGATGTCGAAGCCTTGCTGCCCTGGCTCGACTGGGCCTTCGCGTGCGAGAAGGAGGCGCTGGGCGAGCTGGCCTAAGGTTCGTTCCAAGGCTCGCATCCCAAGGCTCGCATCGGCCCGCGAGCCGGGCTATAACGGCATACGGCCCTGCGCTCTCGCGGGGCCGTTTCTGTGTTTCATCCAGGATTTAGGGGATTTCATCGTGGCCAACGTCGTGGTCGTCGGCTCCCAATGGGGCGACGAGGGCAAGGGCAAGATCGTGGACTGGCTGTCCGAGCGCGCCGATGTCGTGGTGCGCTTTCAAGGCGGACACAACGCCGGTCATACGCTGGTGGTCGACGGAAAGACCTACAAGCTTTCCCTGCTTCCCTCTGGCGTGGTGCGCCAGAACAAGCTCTCGGTGATCGGCAACGGCGTCGTGGTCGATCCCTGGGCCTTGGCCGAGGAAATCGCGCGCGTCGAGGAACTCGGGGTGACCATCTCCCGCGACAATCTTCGCGTCGCCGAGAACGCCACACTGATCCTGCCGCTGCACCGGGAACTGGACGCGCTGCGCGAGGCTGCCGCGGGCGCCGGGAAGATCGGCACGACGAAGCGCGGCATCGGTCCCGCCTACGAGGACAAGGTGGGACGCCGGGCGATCCGGGTCATGGACTTGGCGGACCTGTCGGTGTTGAAGCCGAAGGTGGAACGCATCCTCGCCCATCACAACCCGCTACGGCGCGGCCTCGGAGAGCCGGAGATCTCGGCGGACGAGCTCTGCAACCAAATCACCCAGGTTGCCGACAAGATCCTTCCCTACATGGATTCGGTTTGGGCGCTGCTCGACAAGGCCAAGACCGACCGCAAGCGAATCCTGTTCGAGGGCGCGCAAGGGGCGCTGCTCGATATCGATCACGGCACGTATCCCTTCGTGACCTCGTCCAACACGGTGGCGGCGCAAGCGGCGACCGGTTCGGGCATCGGGCCGAGCGCGATCAGCTTCGTGCTTGGCATCACCAAGGCCTACACGACGCGCGTGGGCGAGGGACCTTTTCCGACCGAGCTGTTTGACGACACGGGCAAGCTGATCGGCGAGCGCGGTGCGGAGTTCGGCACAGTGACGGGCCGGGCACGCCGTTGCGGCTGGTTCGATGCGTGCCTCGTGCGGCAGACCTGTAAGGTCGCCGGGATCACGGGGATCGCGCTCACCAAGCTCGATGTCTTGGATGACATTCCGGGCGGCAAGCTCAAGATTTGCGTCGGCTACAAGCTCGACGGCGCCGAGATCGACTACCTGCCGGCGGCGCAAGGGGCGCAGGCGCGTGTCGAACCTATCTACGAAGAAATGGACGGCTGGACCGAGTCGACGCAGGGTGCGCGGTCTTGGGCGGAACTGCCGGCGCAATGCATCAAATATGTCCGCAGGCTCGAGGAGCTGACCGGCGTGCCCGTGGCGCTTCTGTCCACGAGCCCGGAGCGCGACGACACGATCCTCGTGCGCGATCCGTTCGCCGGGTAGGAGAGCGGCCAAGCCGAGACACGCAACTGCTCCGTGTTGCGTCCTAAGGAGCGGGCGCGGTACGAAATCGAGGTCTTAATCGCAATTGCCGGGACGGCGGTGTCAGTGCAAGGTCCTCAAATCGTGCGCATTAGCTTTCGGGCCACACTTCTCACACTGATGCTGGCCGTGCTGCTGACGGCCGTAGCGCTGCTCGGGACGGCGGCGTATCTGTATGCGCGCTTCGCTGTGCAGGATCTCGGTGCACAGGTTCTCACTCAGGCGTCCGAGCGGGTTGAACAGCACGTGCAGCATGCGCTGGACGTAGCCGAGGACGAGGCGGACACCGTCGGCAGGCTCATCACCGAAGGCTGGATTGATCCGGACGACGAGAAGCGGCTCAGCACCTATTTCGCGGCGGCGCTGGAGGCGCGTCCGAGCCTGTCCTACATGTCCTTCGGCATGCCGAGCGGGAAGTACTACCACGCCTTCCGAGACAAGAACGGCGATCTCAGCGTGCTGTGGCTGACGCCGAAGGATGACGGAAGCCGATATCTCCGGGAGTTCACGGTGGTGCCCGGAGAGACGTGGTCGAAGCTGCGGGACATTCCCAATTCTAAGCGGACGCCTCCTTATGAGCGGCCTTATTACCTGGCAGCGTATAAGGCCGAACAGCCGATCTGGACGGAGTCGTATGTGTTCCTCGGCTCGGGCGAAGCGCTCGACGTTCCGGGGGTCAGCCGGGCCGTGCCGGCCGTGGGGCCCGACGGGGAGTTTGTCGGCGTCCTGACGGCCGATTTCGACCTTTACGCGCTGAGCCGGTTCCTGCGCGACATAAAGCTGGGCTCGGCCGGCATTTCCTTTCTATTGGAGGTCACGAACGACGGCGCGCGACGCGTCATCGCCCATCCGGCCGCGGCAGATCCTAACGAAGCGAAGCGGATCGATCTGACGCAACCGGCGCCGGACGGCGGCGGCCGTGTCACGATCCGCGCCGAGGACATTGCGGACCCGCGCGTCGCCAACTTCCTCAAGCCGCTCGGCGCCGATCTGACCGGCGTTCCCGCGTCGTTGCAGGACATCACGTTCGAAGCAGATGGCCGCACCTATCTCGGCAGCTATCGGCATCTTGGCCGCGAAGGCGGACCCAACTGGATCATCGGCATGGCGCTGCCCGAAGACGAGATCTTCGGCGACGTTCAACGCATGGCCCAACTCATGGTCTATCTCGGCCTCGGGGGCGTGCTGGTCGCAGCGGCACTGTCCGTCCTTCTATCGAAGCGGATCGCCGGCTATCTCCGCGCCATCGCGGACGAGACCCGCAGGATCGGACAGTTCCGCCTCGATCCCAAACCGCCCGTACAGAGCCGCATTCGCGAAATCAGCACGCTTGCGACGGCTGTCGAGGAAATGAAGACGGGCCTCAGGTCGTTTCAAAAATACGTGCCGGCCGATTTGGTCCGTCTACTGCTGGAGTCCGGCGAAGAGGCGAAGCTCGGTGGCGCCCGCACCGAGATCACAGTCTATTTCTCCGACCTCGAGGGCTTCACCTCGATGTCGGAGACTCTGCCGCCCGACACGCTCGTGGAAATTCTCGCACGCTATCTCGACGAGATGACGGGGCAGATTCTTCATCATGGCGGAACGGTCGACAAATTCATCGGCGACGGCATCATGGCCCTTTGGGGCGCGCCGCGTTCCCACGGCCGCGACGCGCTGGGCGCTTGCCGTGCGGCCCTCGCCAATCGTGGAAAGCTGGAAAGTCTTTGCGAAGTTTGGGCGAAGGAGGGGTTTCCCCCGCTGCGCACCCGTACGGGCATTCACACCGGCTCGGCGATGGTCGGCAATTTCGGCAGTCCGGACCGGCTCGACTACACGGCCATCGGCGATACGGTCAATGTCGCGAGCCGGCTCGAAGGCCTGAACCAGATCTACGGGACGGACATTCTCATCAGCGACGTGACCCGGCGCGCGGTGGACGATGTCATCGTCACCCGGCCGATCGACAAGGTCGCGGTCAAGGGGCGTCAGGAGGGGATTGTGATCTACGCCCTGATCGGCGAGCGCGCCGCCTTGTCGGAAGACGAGATCGCACTGGCGCAGGCCTGTACCGAGGCCATGGACCTGTATTTCAGCCGGGAGTGGGAAGCCGCCGCGGCCGCTTTTGCCGCTATCCTGAAGCAGAAGCCGGAGGACGAGCCGGCGAGGATCATGCGCGCCCGCTGCGAAGCTTTCGCCAAGTCGCCACCGCCCGCCGACTGGGACGGACTTTCTCAGACAGGGAAGCAGTAGGGCAAGACCGCGTGCCGCGGCGGAAAACCCGGCTTTGGCATGATACCTCCTTGGGCATGATGCCGCCTTGCGCACGATGCGGCCGGGCAGTATCGATCCCGGGGCGCGCCACACTTAGCCAAACGGGGACCCTATGGCCGACAAGACCTATCCTTGGAAAACCGCCTGGATCACGGGCGCATCGGGCGCGATTTGCGGAGAGATCGCGCGGCGCCTGGCCGATGCGGGCGTGAAAGTCGCGGCGACCGCACGGCCGAGCGAGAAGCTCGATGCGCTTGCGGCGTCCAGCGCCAACATCACGGCCTTTCCCGCGGACGTCCTGGACGTCGAAGCGCTCAAGGCCTGCGCGGCCAAGGTCGAGGCCGAGCTGGGGCCGATCGATTTGGCGCTGCTGGGCGCTGGAATGTACGTGCCGTTCGACATCCGCAATATCGACGCGGAGGGCTTCCGCCAGACGATGGCGCTCAACGTGGACGGCGTGCTGAACGGCGTCGCGGCCGTGCTGCCAGCCATGCTGGAGCGAGGCGAGGGCCATCTCGCCATCATGGGCTCGCTGTTCGGCTATGCCGGCTGGCCGGGCAATGGCGGCTACGGGGCGAGCAAGGCGGCGGTCATCAATCTCGCGGAGAGCCTGAAGCTGGAGCTGCGGGGCACAGGCGTCGATCTGACGCTCGTCAATCCGGGCTTCGTCGATACGCCACTCAATGCCTCCTACGACCCGAAGAAGAAGCTGTTCGTGATGTCGAAGGAGCGCTGCGCGCGGAAGATCCTGGAGAAGCTGCCGAAGCGGCCTTACGAGATCGCCTTTCCGCCCCAGGTGGCGCTCTTCCTCAAGACGGTGCGCAACCTGCCGCGCGCGGCGTCTTTCCCGCTCGTGCGCTGGTTCATCAAGGCGACGGGGGCGTAGCGATGCGCCAGACATTCGTGATGTTCGCTGGCTACAACGCGTGGGCCAACGAGCGACTCTACGATGCGGCTTCGCGCCTATCCGATGCGGATTACCGCGCCGATCAGGGTGCTTTCTTCAAGTCGATGCACGGCACGCTCAACCACATTTTGGTGGCGGACCGCATATGGATGCACCGTTTCACGGGCGAGGGCGCGCTGCCGCCGTCGCTCGATGCGATCCTGTATGAGGAGTTCGAGCCGTTGCGCAAAGCGCGGCGTGTGGAGGATGAGCGCATCGCCGCCTATGTGGGCGGTCTGACTGACGCTGACGCCGCGAGCGACGTCCACTACGGCACGATCGTTCAGCCCGCCAGGGTCGTGCAGCCGCTCAGTTCCGCTTTGTCGCACGTGTTCAATCATCAGACCCATCACCGCGGCCAGGCGCATTGCCTGCTGACCAAGCTCACGGGCGAGGCGCCTTCGCTCGACCTGATCCTCTATCAGCGTCAGACCGGGATCGGCCTCGACCGAACCGCTACATCAGGCTGAGCATTCTCCGCCCGACCTAGGCGACTTTCGTGCGCGGCGGCGCCATGAACTCGGGGCCGACGGGGTCTGTGACCGTCTTGGCGAGAATCGCGTCGATCTCCGCCATGGTCTCGGCGTCGACATGCCAGCCCATGATCTCGGGCACGGCGTCGAGCTGGGCGGGCCGCCGGGCGCCCCAAAGCGCGACCGTATCGCCCTGATCCAGAATCCAACGCACGGCGAGCGCCAGAACGGACTTGCCGAACTTGTCACGCGCCAGCGTGTCGAGCTCGGCAACGGCGGCGAGGTATTGCCCGCGCCGGCTCTGCTTGAATTTCGGGTCCATCTTGCGCAGGTCGTCGCCCTCGAACGTGGTGTCTTCGGTCATCTTCCCGCTCAGCAGCCCGCGGCAGAGCGCACCGTAAGTCAGCGCCACGATGCCGTGGGTCTTGGCGTAGGGCAGCACCGCATCCTCAGCGCCGCGCTCGAAGAGATTGTAGGGCGGCTGGACTGTCGCAATCGGCGCCCTGGTCCGAAAGCGCTCCATTTGCGCGACATCGAAATTGCTGACGCCGATGGCGCGAATTTTTCCCTCGCGCCGGAATTCGTCGAGCGTTTCGGCCGTGACCTCGAACGCCGTCGCGTCGTCGGGCCAGTGGATTTGGTAGATATCGATGACGTCGGTTCGGAGCCGCCGCAGCGAATCCTCGAGCTCCTGACGCAGACGTTCCGGTGTTGAATTGCGGCGCGGGCGCCCGCTGCTCCAGTCGAGTCCTACCTTGGTGGCGATCAGGACATCGTCCCGCCGTCCCTCGAGCGCACGCCCGACGATCTCCTCGGAGTGGCCGAAGCCGTAGACCGGCGCCGTGTCCACGAGGTTGATGCCGAGATCGAGGGCGCGGTGGATCGTGGCGATGGCATTGTCATCGTCGGGGCCGCCCCACATCCAGCCGCCGATCGCCCAGGTGCCGAGCGCGATGCGCGATGCGGCAAAGGGAAGTCCCGGAATGCTGATCTGCTCCATTGGTGCAGGCCTCGTGGTCGTGGCGTTTTGTTCGGCCGCTAAGATAGAAGATCGCGGAAGTGCTGGTCGAGGAACCGCTCTTTGGGATCGCGCTCGGCCCGCGCGGCGGCGAATTTCTGCAGACGCGCCCCAAAGGAGTGGCGCACCATCTCACGGGTGAGGAACGGCGTCTGATTGAAGAGCGGCGTCCCGCCATGCTCGCTGCAGAAATCGTTATAGGCGTGGAGAAACTCTTCCCACTCCCGCCCTCCGGTCGAGGCGGGATCGATGCTCATGCCCGGGCCTTCCCAGGTGTAGGAGAACAAGGCCTCGCAGTCCCGGCTGATCACGTAGCCGACGGACGGCAGGTTGCAGCGGAAGCCTGTGCCCTTCTCGTAGGCGATGCAGAAGTCGCAATACCGCTCGAGGATGTCGAAGAAGTCGGTCTCGCGGAACGACCACATGCTGAACAGGTAAAACACCTTCGGCTTGCGGGGGTAGGTGATGATCTGCGCATGCGGCCAGCTGTGATTGTAGCGCATGAGCCGCACCATCAACTGCCGCTGCAGAAAGAAGAAGGCATCGTGCGCGGAGGCCCGCCACTTCTTGTTCTTGATGTTGGTGTCGATCCAGGTCGCGACTGCGGGAGCCCACTGCTTCCAGAACTTGTTGCGGTACTGCCAGCGGAGCCGCGAGGTGGGCTTCTTGTCGGGGTGCTGCTTGCGCAACTCGACCACGACCCGTCGCGCGTAGGGGTAGATGTAGTACATGACCGCGTGGCCGCGCGCCTTGTAGACGGGCAGAAACTTGCGGAACTCGTCGATGCTGAGTCCGTAGTGCCGCACCTCGAGCGCTTGCGTGGGACGCACCTTGATGGTGACCTCGAAGATGAGGCCGAACATGCCGTAGCTCGTCCGGAAGAGCTGCATCTCCTGAGGATCGTTCGCCTCCGTGATCTCCTTGATTTCGCCGTCGGCGTTCACGTAGCGAATTCCCACGACGTAGGAGCTGACCTGCCCATATTCGCCCGGGAAGGAGCTGTCCTTTGTGGCGGCGCAGGCGAAGGCGGCGAGGGTCGTGTTTCCGATTTCCGTGGTGATGTAGGGCTGGAGGCCGCGCGCCTTGAGGGCCTTGGCGAGGTCGCCGTGGGTCACGCCGGCCTCGACGGTCACCGTGTCGTCCGTGAAGTGGAGGATGCGGTTCATGGCCGTCATGTCGACCATGGTGCCGCCCTCGTCGTCGCCGTTCATGCGCGCGGTGGAGTGCATGGAGCCGGCGGGGCGAACGGGGGAGGGAAAGCGCACCGGGTCGGTGACGATCTCGATGAGATCCTCGACGCTTTCGGGCCTGGCCTTCACGCGGGGGTGGTAGGTCCAAGTGCCGTCCCAGTTCTTGATAGTGACGTCCTGCTCACTGTCCATGAAAATCCCTCAACTCGCGGTGCTGGGTATTGCGGCCGGTGACCATACGGGTAACTTCCATCGAATTCAGGCACAAGCGAAATGCCCCTTTTCCCTTAGAGAGCTTCCCCGGAGAGGCTGCGACTTGAGCCAAATCAATGAGCCAGAACCAAATTCCTATGGGTTGATGCGCAGGGTCTGGAGTGCTTTGGTCTGCCGTAATATGGAGCTAGTCTCGGGTGCTTTTGCCGCACCTACGCTCTTGGAGGTGACGTGAGGCGATACTGCATTATTGGCGCCGGTGCTTGCGGGTTACCCGTGGTCAAGCGGTTCGCGGAGAGCGGCATCGCCTTCGACTGTTTCGAGGCGGAGAGCGACGTCGGGGGCATTTGGAACCTCGACAGTCCCCATGCGGTGTACGGCTCGACCCACCTCAATTCCTCCAAGAAGCTGACCCGCTATCTCGACTTCGACTTCGCCGAGGACTGGCCGGTCTATGCGAGCGCGGCGCAGGCGCAGGCATATTTTCGAGCTTATGCGGAAGAGTTCGGTCTCTACGACCACATCACGTTCAACACCCGGGTCGACCATATCGAACGCGACGACGAGGGATGGCTGGTCACGCTTGCCGGAGAAGCCGAGCCTCGCCGCTACGACGGCGTGGTCATGGCGACGGGCCATCATTGGCACCCGTCCGTACCGGCATATCCCGGCACGTTCGAAGGCGAGATGCTGCATTCCCACGACGTGAAATCGAAGGCGCAGCTCAAGGACAAGCGGGTCCTGGTGGTGGGCGCCGGCAATTCTGCCGTCGATATCCTGGACGATGCCGTGCATGGCGGGAAGGCGGCGATCCATTCCATGCGCCGCACTTACTATTTCTTCCCGAAGCTTCTATTCGGGAAGCCGACCGATACGGTGATCGACAGGATCAGCCGTGCGCCGATCCCGCGCAAGATCATGTACAAGGTCTACAAGCTCGGGATGCTTGTCCTGATCGGGTCCCATGAGCGTTACGGTCTGCCGAAGCCCGACCACGATCTCTTCGAGGCCCACCCCACTGCCTCCAACACCTATCTGGACCATCTCGTTCACGGGCGCGTGGTCGCCAAGCCGGGCGTCGACCGTCTGGAAGGCCGCCGTGTCTATTTCACCGACGAGACGTCGGAGGAAGTCGACATGGTCATCTGGGCAACGGGCTTCAAAGTCCATTTCCCGTTCATGGACGACTCTTACGTGCTGGACGAGCACGGCTGGTCGAAGTTGTTCATCCACACCTTCCACCGCGACTGGGACGACTTTTTCGCGGTTGGCCTGTTTGATCCGGCCGAGGGTGGGGTGTGGCAGGTCGCGGACCACCAGGCGCGTCTGATCGCCGCCTTCATCAGGGCCCAGGAGAACGATCCTGAGCGCGCCGCTTGGTTCCGGGATTTGAAGAGACAGGGCGCCCCCGATATCGGCCACGGCATCAAACGCCAGGACACGCCGTGGCACCGGTTTGAGATTCATCACCTGCGCTTCCGCCGCTACATGAAGCGCCTACTGAAGAAGTTCGGCGGCAACGCGCTGCCGGCAGGCGAGATGCGCACGATGGGTGAGAGCACGCCGCCGTCACCGGCCAAGGACGAGTCGCTGAAGCTGGCGTCCTAGCGGGCACGCGCGCCGGAGCCGCAGTCCCAGTCAGGCCCATACAAATACGGCAAAGAAAAAGGCCCGGAGGCGGAGCCTCCAGGCCTTTTCAACTGCGTGCGGTAGCCGCCGATTAGGACGCGGTCACCGTGGCAGTGGTCTTCTCCACGGCCTTTTCAACCGGCTTGTACGCGTCGCGCGCGACGGAGGCATACATCTCGCCGATTTTCGTGACCTCGGCCAACCAGGTCTCATACGCCTTCTTGGCATACTCGGACTGGATCTCGATGGCATGCTCGAGCGACTTGGCGCCGACGAGCTTTTCGAAGGTCGCGGTCGCCTCGGCGAACGCCTGCTTCGTGTAGTCGGTGAAGCTGGTGCCGATGTCCTGGAAACCCTTGTTCATCTGGCCATAGGACTTAACCACGGCTTCGTAGTTGTCCTTACCCAGTTTCTGGAAGTCCTTGGTGGCCTTGTCGAGGGCCGTCTTGTCAAATTCCAACATATCAGTGCTCCTTTCCTATTGTGAGCGCCGGTGAACCACGGCCTGTATATATTGCGCTGCACAATGAAGTTCAAGGGCATTGTGCACTGCACAATACTAAGGTCGGATGGGCCCCATTTTTGGGGCTTTTTATGGGAAGGCGCGGGGATTCAAGGCGCTTTGCGGTCAAGGAACTCTTGTGGCACGCGCCAGGAGTCGGGAAAGAATCGATTGCCCCAGCGGGCCATGGCCTGGAGCACCGGCAGCAACGCTTCTCCCCGTTCCGTAAGCCGGAATTCGTAGCGCTTCGGCCGCTCCTGGTAGAGCGCTTTCGTCACCAGCCCTTCGCGTTCCATCATGACCAGACGATCGGTGAGAACGTTCGTGGCGATCCGCTCGGGCGAGTCCAGGAACTGGGAGAACCGCTGCTTCCCCATGAAGAGATCGCGGAGGATCACCAGCGTCCAGCGGTCCCCCACAATATCGAGGGTCATGGCGACGGGGCAGCCTGATCGCGAATCATCCATGAAATCCAGTATGTCACTCTTAACTTGCAAGTGACAAGTGACGAGCTATCATGGCCCAGGCTCCGTATCTCTGACTGAGACAGAGAAAAGGGCTTCGGCATCGCCGGAAACGCAAGGAGGGACCGATGGCGGACGATGAATCGACGACGGAAAACGCGGACGGCTTCGCCGGAGGCTGTCTGTGCGGCGCGGTTCGCTATCAAAGCGCGGCGCCGCCGCTTATCGTTGGCCAATGTCACTGTGAAGATTGCCGAAAGACCAGCGGGACCGACCACGTTACCCATCTGATGGTTCCGGAGAATGGCTTCACGGTCACCGGCACGCTGAAATTTTTCGATTTCCCGGCCGACAGCGGCAGCATCGTAAGTCGCGGGTTTTGTCCCGAATGCGCTTCCCCAATCTTTTCGCGAAATTCGAACATGCCCGGCAAGATCCTTGTGCGGGCGTCCAGCCTCGACGATCTGGAGATCGCCAAGCCGCAGATGATCGTTTATGCGAGTCGCGCCCCGTCCTGGCGCTACCTCGATCCGGATATCCCCACCTTCGCGGAGATGCCTCCCGGGGCACCATAGGACGCGGCTTTGGGCCATTGCGTTTGCGGCGGAATCCGTGAACGGAGCGCCACAATTGCTTGAGTGGGGAGGCGCGCAACCTTAAACCCATTCTATGGCTTTGAGACGCGCCCAACTCCTGGATACGGCACGACGCTGGACGATCCCCAATCTCAAGCATTTCCAGGAGACACGCCAGACGACCGTCTGGCTTCTGGCGCCGCTGATCGGGTTGGCGACGGGTGTGGCGGCCATCCTGTTCCGCCTCGCCATCGGCGTCTTCCAACTGCCGTGGCTCCATACCATGTCGGAACATGTGGCGGCGGCGGCGCGTCACCAGCCGTGGTGGGTCGTCATGCTGGCCCCCGCCGCCGGCGGTCTGCTTGTCGGGCTGCTGCTGCGCTATGCGTTGACGGCCAAACGAACCGTGGCGGTCCCCGACGTCATGGAAGCGCGCGTCAACGGCGGACGCGGGCTTCATCTCGGCCAGGGCCTGATCAGCGCCGTGACGAGCGCGCTCTCGCTCGGTTGCGGCGGCAGCGCCGGCCGCGAGGGGCCGATCGTCCACCTCGGCGCCAGCATTGCCGTCGCCTGTTCGGAGAACCTCAATCTTCCCAACGCGGCGCGGCGGACGCTGCTCGCCTCGGGCGCCGCAGGTGCGGTCGCCGCATCGTTCAACGCGCCGATCGCGGGCGTGCTGTTCGCGCAGGAGGTCATCCTCGGTCACTTTTCGATCCGGACCTTCGTGCCGCTGGTGCTCTCGTCGGTCGTGGCCACGATCGTGTCGCAAGCCTGGTTCGGAAATGTCGCGGCGTTCATCGTCCCGAGCTACAGCATCGCCTCCTATCTCGAAGTGCCGGCCTTCATCTTGCTCGGCATCGTCGCGGCCGCCGTCGCCGTCGTGTTTCAGCTGACCATCCTCAGCACCGACTGGGCGGCGCGCAACGTCAAGATCCCGCTTGTCATGCGGCCGGTGATCGGCGGTCTGATGGTGGGCATCATCGCCATCTGGTTCCCTGAGGTGCTGGGTGTTGGTTACGACACGACGGATGCGGCGCTAAAGGACCAGCTGACCATCGGCATGATGCTGCTGCTGATTGGGCTCAAGACCGTGGCGACGGCCATCACGCTGAGTTCGCGTTTCGGCGGCGGGGTGTTTTCTCCGGCCCTGTATCTCGGCGCCATGACGGGCGGCGCCTTCGGTCTGATCGCGGCCGCAGCTGTCCCCGAGGTCGGCTCCAGCGAGGGTCTTTATGCCATTCTCGGGATGGGCGCCGTAGCCGCGGCCGTGCTCGGCGCGCCGATCTCAACGACGGTGATGGTGTTCGAGCTCACCGGCGGCTTCGAACTGAGCCTTGCGCTGCTTCTCACGGTCGCCGTCGCCAACGGCATCAACCAGGCCGTCCTCGGCCGCTCTCTGTTCCAGGCTCAGCTGGAATCGCGCGGCATTGTCCTCCATGAGGGCCCTCACCGCACGATCATGAAGGATCTGCGCGTGTCGGATATCATGCGCCCCTTGGCAGAGGGCGAGCCGACCGAACTGCCCGAGAGCGATCGCGAACACGCGATCCCGTCCAACGAGACGCTGGAAACGGCCTTGCGCGCCTTCGACACGCTCGGCGCCGAAGCTCTGCCCGTCGTGGATCCGCACGATCGCGGCCGGATCGTCGGCAGGATCTCCCAGGCCCATGCGCTGCGGGCTTTCAACAAAGAACTCATCGCCACGAGCGTCGAGGAGCATCGCTAGGCCCTGCCGGCGAGCTTCCGCTGAGGCGCCAGCAGATCGTTCTCGGGCCGGTAAAACATCGCGAGCTGGAGGCTCGTGGCGATCCGATTTGCCTTGTCCACGAACGCCGCCGCCGTCTTGTCGCCGAACAGCTCTCGGCAAGTCTCGCCGAACAGTGCGAGCCAGCGCTCGAAGTGTGCCGGTTTGATGCCGTCGAGGCGCCGATGGGCGGCTACCGGGTTCCCATGGTAGCGGCCGGAGGTGAGCATCACCGACGACCAGAAGTCGCGCATGGTGGCCAGGTGTGCCGGCCATGCGTCGTCGGGGATGGCGCGCGCGAAGACAGGACCGAGCAACGCGTCTTGACGCACCTTGTCGTAGAAGCGGTCGACCAGAAGCCGGATGCCGTTCTCTGTCAGCGGAGCCTCGCTAGACTCTTGGGGGATACAATCCACGCCGGGGCAGTCCGTCATATTCAACTCCATCGCAGGACCGGAAAGATATACTGTAGATGCACCTTTTATCGCGCGGCTTGAGATAAAGCAATATTTGAAATATATGTTTAAGCCGAAAGGAGATGGCCATGCGTCTCACCGTCTACAGCGACTATGCGCTGCGGCTGCTGATGTACGTCGCGGTCAAGGACGGGGATCTGGCGACCATCGCCGAAGTTGCCGGCGCGTACGGCATCTCGAAGAACCATCTGACAAAAGTCGCGTATGAACTTGGCGTTGCCGGCTACGTGGAGACTGTGCGGGGGCGGGGCGGCGGCTTGCGCCTTGCCCGCCGGCCGGAGCGCATCTCTCTGGGCGACGTGGTGCGCCATACGGAACCGGATATGGCGCTGGTGCCGTGCTTCCCGCCGCTGGACGAAGGCTGCGCCATCGAACGGTGCTGCGTGCTGCGCAAAGCCCTTCACAAAGCGGGAGAGGCCTTTCTGGAGGTTCTTGACGGCTACACCTTGGCCGACCTTGCCAGGCCTCGCTCGGCCCTCAAGTCCTTGCTCGCCATTCCCGCGGCGCCCTAAGGCCTTCCACCCGCCGGCAGGGCGGCCAACGACTGTCACAAGAGTGCAATGTTTGGAGTCTCTCCTCACAGCTTAAGAGGAGAACATGTCGCAAACTCAGGCCGCTAAGTCCGCAGTAGGTTCGGTACAGCCTCCCGCCGCAGAACCGTCTCTGGACCATTGCCCGGGGCTTGTTTGGGCATTCCGCTTCAGCGCCGACGGGACATCGCAGGAACTTTCCGAGTGCATGTTGCCGCCCAACGGGCTCGGCGACACGGGAGACGGTCGCTGGCTTTGGGTGCACGTCAACCTGGCGGACGCGCGTGTCGGGCCGTACCTGCGTGCGCGTCTCGAAGACGTTCCCCAGGCGGCCGTGTCTCTCCTGTTGTCGGTTGAGGATCGCCAGCAGCTGCATGCGGACGGTGCATGCATCTATGGGGTTTTTGGCGACTTGGTCCGCCGGCTCGAGGGGCTTTCCAACGAACTCGGTCTTCTACATTTCGTGGCGACGGAAAAGCTTCTGATCACGGGGCGTCGCGACGGCCTGCATTCGATCGAAGCCGTGCGCAAATCGCTTCGCTCGGGCCAAGGTCCGAAGAGCCATACGGCCCTGCTTGAGTCGATCCTCATGCAAGTCGCTTCAGGGGTCGAGGAGAAGTACGAGACTATCGGCGACGAGCTGGACCTCATCGAGGAACGGCTGATCGTCGATCTCGACGACGACATCCCGAAGCGTCTGGCCAAATGCCGGCGTCTTGCGGTGCGGCTGCATCGGCTGCTGTCGACGCAACGGTCCGTGATTGGACGGTACGAGCAGAACACCTCGCAAACGGCGGGCCAAGCCCATGTGCTGAAAACGAGCCCTATCGCGCAGCGGCTCGACTGGCTCGATCATGAGATGGTCGCCTTGCGGGACCGCGCGCACCTGCTGCAGGAAGAGGTTTCGCTGCGTATGACCGACCAGACCAACCGCAACCTTCAACTGCTGACGATCGTGACGACGGTGTTTTTGCCTGCCGGCGTGATCTCGTCGATCTTCGGCATGAATGTCGGCGGTTTGCCGCTGGAACACGACCGCTCGGGCTTCATCGTGACCCTGCTGCTGCTTTTCGGGGCGTCGGGCTTGGTCTTTTTGATCTTGAAGCGCCTCGGCATGCTGCGGCGCTAGGCGCCGGTTCGTCGTCCCTTCTTGGCGGCGCGGCGGATTTGGCTCGCGACCGTTTTCGGAAACAGCGCGTTCATGACGAACAAGGCCCGGTAAATTCCAGGCTTCACGACGAACCGCTTCCTTTGCTCCGTGCCTTGGAACAGAGCCTCCGCCGCCTGGTCCGCCGTCAACACGGGCGCGAGCCGGGAGTCGAGCTCCGGGATGTTTTCGCGGCTCCCGGGATTGTTGTCGAAATAGGGGGTCTCGACGGTTCCCAGCACCACGATGGTGACGACGATGCCCGCCGTCTTCAGCTCGCTCTGCAGCGACTCTGCGAATCCGGCGATAGCCCGCCGTGCGGCGATGTAGGCGCTCGCGTTGGGCCAGGCGAGATAGGAAGCGGGCGAAGTCACGAAGGCGATGCCGCCGGAGCCGCGCTCGATCATGGCAGGCACGAAGGCGCGGGTCAGGTTGAAGGCGGCAAGGTAAGGAACGCCGATCATGGCCGCGGCTTCGTCGGGGCCGGTTTCGACGAGGGGCCGCCAGCGGCCGATGCCGGCATTGTTGACGAGAAGGTCGGGCGTTCCGATATCGCCCGAGATGCGTGCTGCCGCGTCCAGCGTTTCGGCCCTGTTTTGCAGGTCGATAGCGAGCGCGGTCGCCGTGCCGCCGGCGGCGCGCACCTCGTGCGCGGCGCGCTCCAGACGGTCGGCGTTGCGAGCCAATAGCACCACATGCGCGCCGGCCTGGCCGAAGCGCCGCGCCGTGGCTTCTCCGATCCCGCTGGAAGCGCCGGTCACAACAACGAGCTTGGAGGACATGTCGACCTACCTTCATATTGCAGCGCAGGACGTGCGCTGACGACCAATTCGCTTAAAAAACGGCCTTAGACTGTGGCAGATGGGTAACAGGAAGTGGAGAACCCATTTGCCGCGAGCGCAAGCGGCTGGAATCGGGTGATTGCGGCTCGTACAACTTTCCCATCCTACACGTCCTAAGGAGGCTTCGATGAGGTCGTATTGGCGCGCCGTTGCACTGGCATTCTTGGCGGCTGGGTTCTGCCTGTCTCTTGGCGCGAGCGCGCAAGCGGGCTGCGTTGGGTTGTCCGGGACAGCCGATGGCGTCGACAAGAGGACGGCGGTTGCCCGGTCTCAGAACGCCCTCAAGGAAGCGATTGCGGAATTCAAGGCCTCGAAACGCCTCCGCAGCGTGTCCATCTCGCCCATGCGCGCGAAGCCGCAGCCTTACTGGCGCGACTCCGTGTCTCCGAACCTTTATCAGAAGCCCGATGTGGTCACATCGCAGGGACACACGATCTGCTGGTCGGGCGTGGTCTCGCCGACGGTGTGCACGTCCGGCGCGAAGATCTGCTGGTAGCGACCAGCGCATTCCAAGGAGGCTTCGATGGGGTCGTATCGGCGTGCTCTTGCACTGACAATCGCGGCGATTGGATTCGTCATGGCACAAAGTGGAGGCGCTGAGGCTCGGTGTGCGACTGTGTTTGCCACAGATGACGGGCCCTTCAAGTCATTCGCCGTCCAGGCGTCTCTGACCGCTCTGAAGAACGAGATCGAAGGCGTCAAGGCAAAGTGGCGTGTGAGCCAGGTCACGCTCTCGCCGGCTCAGCCAAAGCCCAATCCATATTGGCGCGGGGAGGTGACGCCGGACCTCTACCAGAAGCCCGACATCATCACATCGACCGCCCACACGACGTGCTGGCGAGGCGTCGTGTCGCCATCGGTCTGCACGTCGGGCGCCAAAGTCTGCTGGTAGCGATAGCCGGGCAGTGAAGGCGTATGAGCCGGGGTGCCGTTAGCCGCTCTGTACGGACCGCGCCGCCCTTAGTGCGCGACCACCACACCTGTGGTCTTCGGCCGGGACATGAAGAAGATCACCGGCACGATGGCGATGGTGCAGATCCCGATGAACCAGAAGATATCGTCGAAGGCGAGAATTTGCGCCTGGCGCGCGATCTCCTGCATCACGGCTGCGCCCGCTTGCGGGTCCTGCGGCGTCAGCCCGCGCTCGGTGAGATAGGGCAGGAGATCGCGGTTATAGGGCGTGATGTGAGCGGTGAGCTCGGCGAAGTGAATGTGCGCCTGGCGCACGAACAGCCAGCTCACGATGGCGATGCCGGCCGATGCGCCGATTCCACGCATCAAGGCATAGATTCCCGCCGCCTCGTCGTATTTTGAATTCGGCACGTTCGCGAAGGCAACGGCCGTGAGCGGCACGAAGAAGAGGCCGGTCCCCGCTCCCGCCAGCAGCGTCGGCGCAATGATGGCCCAGGGATCCACCTGAAGGTTGAAGAAGGCCATCGGTAGCGTTCCTGCAGCCGTCAGGATCAGGCCGCAGCCGATAAGCCAGCGCGGGTCGACGAAGCGCATTAGGAGACCGCCCGTGATGGCGAGCATGGCCGCGCTCACGAGGCCGCGCGGAATGAACAGCATGCCGGCGAGGTCGGCCGGATAGCCGAGAAGACGTTGCGTGAGGAGCGGCATGATCGCCATCCAGCCGAACAGGCTGATGCCGAACAGCGTGATCGCCAGCGTTCCGGCGACGAAGCTCCGATCTTTCAGGAGCGAAAGATCGATGATGTTGTTCGTCTTGTTCCAGCCACGCATGAAGAAGGCGATTGTCGTGAAGATGCAGATGATCGTGAGAGCGACGATGAGCTTGGAATCGAACCAGTCGCGCATATGCCCCTGGTCCAGCACCAATTGCAGTGTTCCCACGGCGACGATGAGGAGGGCGAGCCCCATCCAGTCCGTCGTAATGTCCTTGATGGACCGCTTCGGCAGATAGCCGACCGAAAGCAGGAGCGCCAACACCCCGACCGGGATGTTGATGTAGAACACCATGCGCCACGAATAGGTCTCGGTGAGCCAGCCGCCCAAGGAGGGTCCGATGACCGGGGCCACCATGATGCCGAGGCCGAAGATGGCCAGCGCTTGGCCTTGCTTGTCGCGCGGGAAGGCATCCATCAGAATGGCCTGGCTGAGCGGCACGAGCGGTGCGCCGAACACGCCTTGTGCCAGCCGGAACACGACCATGCTCTCCAGATTCCACGACAGTCCGCACAGGACCGAGGAGATGACGAAGCCGGTGATCGATCCGAGCAGCAGCCGCCTGCGGCCGAGCCAGTTCGACAGGAAGCCGGTGAGCGGTACGACGACGGCCGCCGCTACAATGTATGAGGTCAGGATCCAAGTGATCTGATCGGGCGTGGCCGCGAACGCGCCGAGCATATGGGGCACGGCGACGTTGACGATCGTGATGTCCAGCACTTCCAGAATGGCCGTCAGCACTACGGCGACGACAAGCGCCACGGGAGGCGAGTCCGGATCTTTTGGCGGCCGCGGGAGCGGGGTCTGTTTCGGAGCCGGGGGGCGGGTGCCGCCGCCTGCAGGCTTCGCGGCGTTCGTCTTGCTGCGCGGCTTTTTCGCCGATGTCTTGGGTGGCGTCTTGGCGGCCGTTTTGGCAGGTGCGGACGCTCGCGCCGCCTCTGGGCTCTCAGACTTTGGGCTCTGAGACTTTGGGCTTTGGGAGTTGAGGGATTCCGTCTTCGCCGCCGATTTTCTCGGCGTACGGCCCGGCCGACGCTGCCCTCCGGCGCTTCGGCCGCCGGTCCCCCCGCGCGGCCGATCGGTCATTGCGTGCCCGCACTCGCGGTGTTCTGCGGGGCGGGTTCCGCTTGTGCCCCCGCCGTCTTATCGTCGCCCGTCGTATCGACTGTTACCGTGGCGGTGGCGCCGACCCGCAAGGGCCGTTTCGGATCCGGCTTGCCGTCGATCCTGATCCGCACCGGGAAGCGTTGCGTCACCTTCACCCAGTTGCCGGTGGCGTTCTCCGGCGGCAGCACCGAGAACAGGGCGCCCGATCCGGGGCTGATGCTCTCAACCGTGCCCTCGATGGCGTAGCCCGGATACATATCCAGCTTGATGGTCGCCGGCTGCCCTTTCCGGATGCGCTGGAGGTCGGTTTCCTTGAAGTTCGCATTCACCCACCAAGGGCCGGCCTCCACCAACGGAAATGCCGGCGTGCCGGCATCCATGACCGCGCCCGGCCGGATCCGCACATCGGAGACCCAGCCGTCACCCGGCGAGAGCACATGTGTCTTCACGCGATCTTCGGTCGCCTTGTCGAGCTGCGCGGCAGCCCCGCGGAGCTTCGCCGTGGGAACGGTGACGACCATGTTCTTGTCCTGCGCCTCGCTGAACGCCTTATGGGCAGTCTGAAAGGCGGCTTCCGCTTCGCGGACCGTGACGAGGGCTTTTGCGACGGCGGGACTGGGCGCTGCGTCCGAGGAGCCCTTCGCGCGCTGGGCTTTTTCGGCCGCGCGGTATTGGCCCAAGGCGTCGACCAGGGCCACGCGCTTAGCTTCCATCTCTCCCGCCGCTTCCTTCAGCGGTTCGCCTTCGGTTCCGGCCGCATCCGCGGCTGCATCAAACTGGGCGCGGGCACCGCGAAGGGCGGCGTCATAGGGCACGGGGTCGATGTCGAACAGGGGATCGCCCTTGGAGACCTTCTGGTCGTCCTCGACATAGACTTCGATCACCTGGCCGGCGACAAGCGGCGCGATCCGCACGATATCGGCGCCCGTATAGGCATTGTCGGTCGAGGGGTAGATCTCCGCGTAGCGCCAATAGCCGAAAACGCCGATGACCGTGATCGCGAACAGGACACCAAGCGCGATCCAGCGCAGCTTGGCGCCCCCGTTCTTCGAGGTCTTTTCGGCATCCTCGGAATTATCTTGTGCTTTTTCGGAACTCTTGGCGGTCTGACTCACGTTCTCGTCCACTCTGTATTGCGCGGCGGCCAATGAAATCCGGCGTCGTCTAGCGCCCGTTATTCGGCGGGAAGCAAGGCATATTCATGGCCAGCCTTAGACCCAGCGGCCTAAGGCCGCAAGTCGCGGGCCGGAACCTTGGTCTGTGCCCGGTCTATGAGCCTCCTGGAGCGCCAAGCGAGCGCGAAAGGCAGAGCTTTTCGATCACGATCGTGCTGCCCCCTTTCGAAGCGCGAGCGGTCGGCGTAAGGTGAACCTCATCCGAGGGGAGCCCCATGCTGGGCTGAGAGTCCGCAAACCTGCGGAGACCCTTAGAACCTGATCCGGCTTGCACCGGCGAAGGGACAGGAGATTTTGCGGTGAACACATCGGTCTTTCTGGCGCAGCTCATGGGCCCCGTGATGCTCGTGGCCGCGATCGGCCTTCTGGTCAACCCGGAGGCGCAGCGGGACATGGCGCGGCAGTTTCTCGACAGTCCTCCGCTGATCTACGTCACCGGCTTTATCGTGATGACCGCGGGTCTTGCCGTTGTGCTCAATCACAATGTGTGGGCCTTAGACTGGCGCCTCATCATCACGCTGTTCGGCTGGATGGCCGTCATCGGCGGCGCCATCCGTATGCTTTGTTTCAGCGCGGTCAAGAAGATCGGCTATGCCATGCTGGACAAACCGGGTGCTGCAACCATCGGCGGCGTGGTCTGGCTGATCATCGGCGCCGTGCTCTGCTACTTTGGATATTTTGCTTGAGATGAAAACATGAACCGTCCCGACTCCATTCGCCATCGCCTCATCCAGTCCCCGCAAGTGACCACCGGTCCGCTGATCGGAAGCCGGAAGGTGCATTCGGCTCCGGAAGGCAATCCCCACGTCCAGGTTCCCTTGCGCGAGATCGCCTTGAGCAATGGCGAGACGTTCAAAGTCTACGACCCTTCCGGGCCGTATACGGATGATAACGTCAAGATCGACGTGAAGCGCGGGCTTGATCCCGTGCGTTCGGAATGGATTGCCGCACGCGGTGGCGTCGAATCCTACGAAGGCCGCGCCATCAAGCCTGAGGACAACGGCGGCGTGGGCGACAAGCACCTCGCCGAAGCGTTCAAGGTGACGCGCGCCCCGTTGCGCGGTCTTCCCGGCAAACCTGTGACCCAGCTGGAACTCGCCCGCGCCGGGATCGTCACGGACGAGATGGTCTACATCGCCCATCGCGAGAACATCGGCCGGCAGCACGCCGCCGACGAGGCACAAGCCCGGCTCGACGATGGCGAGAGTTTCGGCGCGGCCGTGCCGGACTTCGTCACGCCCGAATTCGTGCGCGACGAGGTGGCGCGGGGGCGGGCGATCATCCCCGCGAACATCAATCACCCAGAATCCGAGCCGATGATCATCGGCCGCAACTTCCTCACCAAGATCAACGCCAATATCGGCAACTCCGCCGTGACGTCGTCGGTCGAGGAGGAGGTGGAGAAGATGGTGTGGGCGATCCGCTGGGGCGCCGACACGGTCATGGATCTCTCCACGGGCCGTAATATCCATACGACCCGCGAATGGATCATCCGCAATTCACCGGTGCCGATCGGCACCGTGCCGATCTATCAGGCGCTGGAGAAGGTGGACGGCGATCCCGTGAAACTCGACTGGGAGGTCTACAAGGACACGTTGATCGAGCAGTGCGAGCAGGGCGTCGACTACTTCACCATCCATGCGGGCGTGCGGCTGGGCTACATCCATCTCACGGCGGATCGCATCACCGGCATCGTCTCACGCGGCGGCTCGATCATGGCCAAGTGGTGTCTGTCGCGCCACAAGGAGAGTTTCCTCTACGAGCGCTTCGGCGACATTTGCGACATCATGCGCAAATACGACGTGTCCTTCAGCCTCGGTGATGGCTTGCGTCCGGGCTCCATCGCCGACGCCAACGACCGCGCGCAGTTCGCAGAACTCGAAACGCTCGGCGAGCTGACGAAAATCGCCTGGGACAAGGGCTGCCAGGTGATGATCGAAGGGCCGGGGCACGTGCCCATGCACAAGATCAAGGTGAATGTGGAGAAGCAGCTCAAGGAATGCGGTGAGGCGCCGTTCTATACGCTCGGGCCCCTCGTCACCGATATTGCGCCGGCTTACGACCACATCACCTCTGCGATCGGCGCCGGCATGATCGGCTGGTTCGGCACGGCCATGCTTTGCTACGTGACGCCCAAGGAGCATCTCGGCCTGCCCGACCGCAACGACGTCAAGGACGGTGTGATGGCTTACAAGATCGCCGCGCATGCCGCCGACCTCGCCAAGGGGCATCCGGCGGCGCAGGCCCGCGACGACGCCATCTCGACCGCGCGGTTCGAGTTCCGCTGGGAGGATCAGTTCAACCTCTCGCTCGATCCCGACACGGCGCGACAGTTCCACGACGCGACACTGCCGAAAGAGGCGCACAAGCTCGCCCATTTCTGCTCCATGTGCGGCCCGAAATTCTGCTCCATGGAGATCACCCAGCAGGTGCGCGACTACGCCGCCAAGCTGAACGATGCGGGCGGCATCGGCAATTTGACCGACGCGGAACGCCAGAAAGGCATGGACGAGATGAGCGAGAAGTTCCGCGAGATGGGCTCCGAGGTCTATGTGGACCAGAACGATCCGCCGCGGCGCTGACCGATGACGGTGCCGCCGGAATATCTGCGTGCGTCCAAGGATTTCGAGGCGCTGCTTGTCGACGTGCGCGACACCTGCATGCTCAGCTCCGTGAACCAAGCCTATCACACGCTCCGCGCCGTGCTGCATGTCTTCCGCGATCATGTGAGCGTCGCGGACGCGCTGACCTTCGCCGGCGTGCTGCCGGCAGTGCCGCGCGCGATCTTCGTGGAAGGTTGGCGGCCGTCGGGTACGCCTGCGCCGTTTCCGTCGTGCGCTGCGTTGACCCGAGAGGTCAAGGCGATCCGGCCCGACCACAATCTGGCGCCGCCATCCGCGATCTCCGACGTGTCCGCCGCGCTCCGGCGCGCGGTCGAACCGCAGGCGTTCGAGCGCGTCCTGTCGAGCTTGCCCCCAGCCGCCAGGGCGTTCTGGGCGGTGGAGGAGGGCACGGCTCGCGGGACGGGCGGGCAGATTTACATCGAGGGAGCCCAGGAATGACCGATCAAGACGAGATCGCGGCGGCGGCGGCCGGGTTCTACGCGGCGCTCAACGCCATGTTCGAGGGCGATGCGGGCCCGATGCTCGCGGTTTGGTCCCATGCGAACGATGTCACATACATGGGTCCGGACGGCGGCTATCAGCACGGCTGGCCCGCGATCCGCGCCGAGTGGGAGATACAGGCGGCGAAGAGACTCGGCGGCCGTGTCGAGCCTGCGGAGATGCGCATCACCGTTCTTGGCGATCTCGGCGTGACGCACAACTACGAGAAGGGCGAGAACATCAACACGGGCGATAAGCCCGGCACTGTGTCGATCCGGGCGACCAACGTCTTCCGCAAGGAGAACGGCGCCTGGAAGATGATCGGCCACCACACGGACATGCTGCCGTTCTTGGCGCCGGGCGGCGACTGAGAGGCGGGCGATGTGGAAGCGACGTGACGAGACACGCGATATCGAAGTGCCCTCGGTCCGGGTGCAAGGCGTCGCCGCGGGCGGTGTGGCCGCGGGCTCTGTCGCGCTCGGCGTGCTTGCGGTCGGGGCGCTGGCTATCGGTGCCCTGGCAATCGGCGCGCTCGCGATCGGCCGTTTAAGAGTCCGCGAGGCGCAGGCGGACAAGCTCAAGCTCGGCGAAGTGGAGATCGACGACCTGACCGTCCGCCGCCTTCATGTGATTGAGCGCGATGAGTGATCGGGCGCGCCAGCCGGGATTGCCGGGCCTTCCTCAGCCCAAGTGAGCAGCGCGTCCAACGCCGGACATAGGGCTTGGCCCCACTCCGTCAGGCCGTATTCGACCTTCGGCGGTACTTCCGGATAGACGGTTCGACAAACAATCCCGTCGGTCTCCATCTGCCGCAATTGCTGGATCAGCATCTTTTGGGATACTTCCGGAATCGCGCGCTCAAGCTCGGAGAACCGCATGACGCGCCCTCCGAACAGGTGAAACAGGATGATCAGCTTCCAGCGCCCTTCCAGCATCTTCAGGGCGTTCTCGACGCCCTCGGCGGCAGTGAAGCGCGTGTATGTCTTGGCGGCCATCTTCCTTACCTAGTGGTGAGTACCCAACTTTTTCGTGCGTACTTGTCTTCTGGTGAGATTAATCACAGATAGCCGCAACAACAATGACACGGAACAGCGCGATGACAGACGAACTCCCAGCACCGATCGCTCGCTATTTCTCTGCCACGACACCGACACAGATCGCTGACTGCTTCACCGATGAGGGTGTTGTTACCGACGAGCGGCGTAGCTATCGCGGACGACGCGACATACTGCGTTGGCGTGAAGAGGTGGGACAAATCAGCTTCCGGCAAGATGTGCTCGCGTTGGATCGCCGCGGAGACCAAGCGGTGGTTACCTGCCGTATCTCGGGCGAGTTCCCAGGCAGTCCGGTCGAACTCGATCATGCCTTTCAGTTGGAAGGCGACAAAATTGCGCGACTGGTAATTGCATGATGGAAGTCCACTGGCGCGTGACGAAGGTGGAACACGACAGGATCAGGAGAACTCGATGAAGACTTTGGCGACGACCGCAATGTTGTGCTTGTTGGCAAGCCCGTCGTTTGCGGGCGATCAGCAAATCGAACGCATGGTTGCAGATGCTCACCAAGTATTCGAAGAAGGTACGATTGATTGGAAAGACGAACCGATCCTCCCCCGCGGCGCCCGGAGTGCTCTGGTGGTCGGTGATCCCAGCAAAGCCGGCGTCTTCATCGCGTATCTCAAGTTTCCCGCCAACTATGTGATCCCGGCTCATACGCACCCCTTCACCGAGGTCGTGACCGTGCTGAAAGGGAGAGTCGGAAACGGCTTTGGGGACCGGCTTGACCGAGAGAAGGGCGAATTGCTCGATATAGGTTCGAGCTTCATATTGCCGGCCGACCATCCGCACTATCTGTGGAACGATGAAGAGTCCGTCGTTCTATTGATTGCGACTGGTCCCTGGGACATCACCTACGTCAATCCCGGCGACGATCCGCGCAAGTCCCCGTAAGTGGAGCAGGTGCAACGTTTCGGCACCATCTGCTTCTGCTACGAAACGGAAATCAGCCAAGTACGTCATCCCCGCCCTCGGATGTCGGCTGTCATGCCCGCGTACGCGACCATCCAGTAGATGGCGCCCGTCGTGATCCGAAATGGCAGTTGTTATCGGATCACCCGGTCAAGCCGGGCTATGACAAGGCAGAGAGGAGCGCGCTCAAGTAGGCCGGAGGCTAGTAGCGCAAGAAAGAAAGTGTCACTCCGGACTTGATTAGCCTGCGCGCCCAAACCTTATCCCCACCCCCAAAAACTGCCGTATACTGCCTTCATCCCTCGTTCGATGAGGACGCGAGCTGCAGACCGTCTGCTCTCGGGGCGGGGGACGCGGCGCCTGAGGAAGGTGCGGTAAAGATGGGCTAACACCCCGGACCCCCGCATCATGAGCAACGGAACGGCCTCAGGGGTCCCTTACCTCCCGCCTTGGGCGTAGTCATCCAAGGTCCCACCATGCGGGCGTGCCCTTCCTTCGAAGGGTCCATACCGAACGGCAGGAGATAAGTGGAGATGGGGGCTGCAATATCGCCGCGGCGTCGAGGCGTCGCTTCACGGCTTGTGAATCATGTCGCGGGGCGACTTCGATACGCCATGCGGGGCGCCGGAAGGCTGCCCAATACTAATACAGGACGGCGGCCGACCAGCGCCCCGCAAGTCCCGCTTCGCGGGTCTGATTTAGGAGACGTAGAGAATCTGCCGAGCCCTTGTCGTGTCTACGCGACGGGATGCCTTGGCGTGCCCGATTGTCTTCTGACCTGTCATGCCCGGACTTGATCCGGGCATCCACGAATTTGAGAGGCGGCAGAGAAGACGTGGATGGCCACCCGGGGCTGAATCACCCCGTCCTAACCCATGGCGACGCGGGCGGGGCCTTTTCCGTGCTTGGCGCGGTCCCGGTAGAGGGTCCACAACGCGAACGCGATCCAGCCGCCGCTGAAGAACACGCCGCCGACGAGGACGAGCTCGCCGGGGACGGGGCCGAGGGTCGCGCGCTGCACGAGCTCGGAAAAGCTTGTGACCGGTGTCGGGTCGATGGCGATCTTGCCGTAATAGGCGATGGTCTGTATGCCGAGGATCCAGATGTAGTTGCGGCGCAAGCGCCGCCCAATGGCGCGCGCGAAGGTGATGTGATGATGCGGCTCGCGATAATCGCGGGCGAGCACCTCGCGCCAGCCGGTGGCCGGCTTCATGTGGTCCCGGTCCAGCATCGGCGCATAGAAATTGTTCTCCATCCAGCGCGCGCGGGCGCGCCAGACGTTGAAGTAGCGGTATCGCCGCGCTTCGAAGATCAGGAACACGACGCACAGAATGCCTGCGAGCAGGAGCGGCAGCGGCGAGGCCTCGCGGCTGGAGAAGGTGATCGAGAGCGCAATGCCGAGCGTGACCACGGCCCAGTTTGTCGTGTTGTCGAGACGGGTTCGCCAGATCGTGCTGCGGTACACTTCGCCGCGATACAGATGCGCGATCGCGCCGACCGATGCCCCATCGAACTCGTAGGGGAGCGAGAGTGACCTGGGTGCTTCCATGCCCTTACCGCGTGGCCTTCTTGCCGCGTCGTCTTCTCGGATCAGCATACCGCGTTTTCGGCCCCGTGGTCACCCTGGTGGGTGAGGTGAGAGCCAAGGAGCCCGGTGCGTCAGGGGGCATCGGCTGCAACCAATCGCAGCGCCGCGCGTTTCAATA